>JAESSA010000005.1 GCA_016764355.1 Sneathiella sp.
TTTGTCTTTTTCATCAACAACGCCTCCTGGGAAGACATGCCCCTGCAGCAAAGCCGGACGTTTCTACTCTACGAGGCATACATACTTTCAGCCCTCTGCTTGAGTCCATTAACAGTATTAGCGCTGCCGCTTCTTTAATTATTTTTGCCTTCTTTTATTGTTAATTACTCACTTTGTAAGCCTATAAATTCCAGAATATAATAGGTGTTTAAGTGTGAGTGATGATAATGAAACAATTTATATTAGATTGTTGTAAACCGGCAATTTCATTTCAAATAAGCCATCGACATGGCCCGATGAAATCCAGGCCCTCAATGTTATCCTAACGTCCATTATAAAGCGCATTATTAATGTGGCAGTAAACGACCTCGGCGATCACAAGAGCTAATCACGCAGAGAGTTCTTGGCCATTTCTAAACTGAGTCGATTTAGCACCAGACCAGACGCTATGTAGCCAGTTGCTTGATTTTCTTATCTGACTGAGTAATCTATTGGGTTTAAGGTTATAAGATTCTTCAAAAGAACCTACGGTATCAGTGAGTTTTGTTGCAAAACCTAACATCGTGCGGTGACGGTCATGGTTTAGTTGCTTAGTCATTAAAAACAGGGGTACGGGCCTCGTTATCAACAACTACAGGGGTTTGAAAATAACTAATAATAGGCTTGCAATGGTATTTCTCCTCAATGAGCTGAAACCATTCTTGATTGTAAAAATCGGCTACTGATTCTCGGTTCTCCCATAAATAAACGCCGCCTGCTGTGTGACCATCGTCTGATAATAGATAGTATTTGCGAATAAGTCCCGGCACGGTTCGATAGTTATCGGCACCCTTTTCAAATAACTCGGTCGCTTTTTCTAACGTAACGGCTAATGGGAGTGTGAAGTTAACAATACTTGTAATCATGATTCTCTTTATTGGATGCTATTTTGTTTAACGGTTGATTTATTTTTTAAACTTGAAGGGAGCTTGATGTCAGGTTCCGGACTAAAACTTTTATTAGCTCGCATAAACCCATTCCGTCGAAAAGAATACATTCCCAGTATTTTCGACATTATCTCTCGCGCCATAACATTAGCTGCTGTAAATAAAAGCATGCAAAAAAATGAGAAAAATTTAGCTAGTTTATATTTATTGTTCTCTGTTGAGGTTGTTGGAACACTAAAATATGAACGTTTGGAACAAATCGCAGACCTCGGTTATTCCTCTTCTATTAATTGTAAGTAACCCAAAGGTGCCGTGGCAACGAAAGCTCTTAACTAAGAAACTAGAGGGCAAGTTTATTATCAGTTAGACCTGTCATCGCCAAAACACAATATGGTCTCGAAGAAAACTCCTCACCTATTCAACGTTTAGGCACCAAATGGAATCAGCTATCAACATATCCTAACTCTTGATTTACGTCAGCATCGCTTAAATAAGACAGCTACCTTCATCACCTATATAATTGATAAATCAACTAGTTACAAAAAACTCTTGCGCTATTTTCTCTTTACACAAATGTCTTTGAAACCCAGTATACGTTTCACGATCAGAATTTTTTCATTCTGTTTTTTGTAAAACCTGTTTGGACTGTATCGCTACAATCCAAACAGTCAACTATCCATGATTTTCAAAATATATTTTTGAGACCCTTGTTATTTAAATTAAAATTCAAGGCATATTTTACCGAAATGCTTATTACTTTCCTGATATTCAAATGCAGTAACCATTTCATCAAGTGAGAATACCTTGTCTATTACTGGTTTCATTTGATTAACCTCAATAGCTTTAATCATATCTTCCTGCTGAGAGCGGTTTCCTACTAGGACGCCTTGAAGCCTAACTTGCTGGATAAATGCATTAACGATATTAATTTCACATGTTTGGCCAGATAGAATTCCGATTATGGAAATCTGCCCTCCCACTCTTACAGCTGTTAACGACTGTTCTAATGTTTCCCCGCCACCGATATCAACTACATGGTCTACACCAACACCTCCATTCAATTCTTTTGCTAGCTCCCCCCAGTTAGGCTCTGATCTGTAGTTAATAACATGATCTGCGCCCATGTCTTTCAAACGCTCCATTTTTTGTTCGCTCGAAGAAGTTGCAATAACTTTAGCCCCCACCATTTTCGCAAACTGCAAAGCAAATATAGAAACGCCACCCGTGCCTTGTAATAAAACGGTATCGCCCGCTTTAAGCGTGTTAAAACACATCAATGCACGCCAAGCTGTTAAAGCGGCTGTCGTTAATGTTGAAGCCTCTACATGTGACCAGCCTTTAGGCGCTTTTGTGAATGAACTTGACGAAGATGTAATATGCTCACGAGCATACCCATCAACACCATCTCCGGGTACAGTAGAAAATCCTTCAACTAAAGGCTCACCATTTATCCATGTTGGGAAAAATGTACTAACAACACTGTCACCGACCTTAAATTCTGTAACGTTTTCACCAACTTCAATCACTTCCCCAGCGCCATCCGCCATTGGGATTCTTTGTTCCGATGGTGCCCACAGACCTTTTACAACAGCATAATCATGATAGTTCAACGAATTAGCATGAAGCCTTACGGTTATTTCATGTGGAGTTGGCTTATTTACGTTGACCTGCTTAGTTGTGACCGTGTTAAAACCGCCGCCTGCATTTACAAATACTGCTTTACTTTCCATTGGTGCTCCTTCTTATGATTAAAAATTTTGGGAAATATAACACTAAGGTTACAATAGTCAACCAGTTAACTTTTTGTAACCTACTACTATGACTAAAGATTGTTACAAACCCTGCCCCGTTGAAAGAGGCATGCGTATTATTGGCCACAAATGGACCGGATCTATTTTATGGCACCTGAAAGACCAACCTTTGCGGTTTAATGAAATTTCGAGACAGCTTGCAGGAGCCAGCAAAAAAGTTATTGCTGAACGATTAAAAGCAATGGAAGCAAATAACCTCATCACAAGAACTGTCATCTCAACGAAACCTATTGCTGTTAGTTACGAGATAGCAAAAAAAGGAGCAAGTGCACTATCTATTCTTGAAGAGTTAAAGGAATGGACGATTGAAAACAATCTGTAACAATAGTAGCTAAATACCTATGGACATAGATGTCTTCGTGCATGGGTATATCGGGGTACAATGGATTCTCTGCCATAAGCACTAAATGACCTTGCTTGCTGACTAAGCGCTTTACCGTTAACTCACCATCTAATGCACAAATCACTACTTTATTCGGTACCGCCTCTATCGAGGGGTCGACCACTAATATGTCATTATTATGAATACCCGTTCCAATCATCGAATCCCCTTCTGCACGAACAAAGAAGGTAGCTGCCGGTTTTTGGATTAATAGCTGATTCAAGTCTAGCGACCGTTCGATATAGTCATCCGCTGGCGATGGAAAGCCCGCCACGACACGGCAGTTAAATAACGGCGCAGTAACGCCTTGCGCATTTATTCTAGGATGAAAAATACGGGATATTGCTGTATCAAAAGAAGGCGATGTGACTGTCATTTGAAAAATGCACAGTATTCAAATAAAGATAATCAAGGAAAAATACTCCACAATCTCCACTTCATAGCTATACCACTCTGCGACAAATTGTCGCAGGGTCTATATGCAAAATAACGATATAATTCGTATTATTTATAACCAATAACAAGCGATTATGAATAACGCCCTTAAGAAAATAACACTTTCATCATTATCAATCAGTACAAGCGCGTTAGCTGATCACCCTTCAGTAGCCTTTGGGCTTGAATTCGCTGGACCAATCAATACCATTTCTGGAACAACCGCGCCCAAAGGTGTTATTGCGTATGGGTTACGAACAGAAATTATTAATAACGATCGCTCTACAACAAAGGAACTTGAGAATTTCGGTTCAAATGGCTTGGAGGAAGTACACGGTGTTGATGAATTAAGAAGCACTTCTCTATCGATAGCCTACGGATTAACTGATGATTTAACACTCAGCGCACGCCTTCCGTATATTGAAAGAAAGAACATTAGAGAAAGCGAAGAACATATGCCAGATGAAGGCGAAGCGCACACGCATGGCGATTCAAGTGGTTTCGGTGACGTGTCATTTTTAGGTCATTACCGTTTCTTCAAAAACGACAATGTTGATGCTTCTGTTCTTTTTGGTATCAAAGCGCCCACAGGTGAAACTCATGAAAAGGATAATGATGGCATACGTTTCGAAGCGGAATTCCAGCCTGGCACAGGGTCTTGGGATTATTTACTAGGAGCAGCTATCAGCAAGACTGATGGCCCTATGGGGTATCACGTCAGTATTCTATATAACAAAACGACTGAAGGTACTCAGCATACTGAAATTGGTGACACCCTTGCCTACAAGCACAGCGGTTACTTATCGCTTGTCTAGCCATGATCACTCAACACATGAGCAATCTAAAAACGGGCATTATCACAACAATAAAACCAATGGGATAAAATGGGATTTATTACTGGAAGTCAACGGTGAAACGCGTCGTAAAAATCGAGTTATTGGCCATTTAGAAGAAAACTCTGGGGGAACGACTGCTTACTTGTCACCCGGCGTGAAATTTTCCGCCAAGGGTTTTGGTGGATTTATTTCCGTTGCTATTCCGATTATTGAAAATTTAAAAGGCAAACAAACTGATGTAGATAGCCGGATCGTTGCTGGCATCTCGTTTGCCCTTTAAAGGACTTTACACATCATATTGGGTATTTACACTGCTGACGGTATAACTAGAGGCTTCTAGTCGTATTAATTCCAAGGGTGTGTGAGTTCTTGCTGTTTTGCGGTTAGTTCCCCTAACTCTTCTGATAGCTAGGGAAATAATGTGCTTTGAATGCTAGACCAAGTTTGTGATAATGTAGTTGCTAGCTTACTCATTTATCGGTACTTTTAGATTGTTTTTAGGCTTCCTATTTTACCATCTAGGAGTAAGTTTTTCTTTTTTAAGCATGTTCTGCTAAGAATATTCTTCGTTTTAGACGTTTTGCAAGAGGCTTGTTACACCAAACTTTTACTGTTGTTTTATTTGGTGTGTTGCAATGACCGATTGAATCCACCTGAGCTAAAAGTAGAGGTTAAGTTGCCTCAAGTTCTACAGCAGACAGTTTAGCTATGTAGTTAGTCATAATCGTTATCCTCTATTATTTAGGTTTTCTAAAACGTAATGTCATACGATCACTTTCACCGATAGCAAGATATTGCGCTTGGTCCTTTTCACCTAGGCGTAATGTGGGGGGTAACGTCCAAACGCCTTTAATATGGTTTTTTGTATCTTTTTTATTAGCATTTATTTCTGACGTTGCCTCCAAGACAAAGCCTGCTCGTTCAGCTAAAGAAATCACTAAACGCTCACTGAGATAGCCGGACTGCTTCATTGTCTCTCTATCTGCATCGCGATAAGCACGATGGTCAGTAATTCCTAAAACCCCACCTGGCTTTATGACGCGATAAAATGCTGAAAACATATTATTTTCATACCCACCTTTAAGCCAGTTATGGACATTCCTAAATGACAAAACAGCATCAACACTATTTTCAGCGCCTAGTTTCCAATAGTTTGGTGGACCTAACTCAATAATTTCAGCTTGATCATAGTAGGCAGGTAATTTCGCCATCCATTGCATGTAGTTGCGCTGCATGGTCTGACGCCATTTGGGCCCTGCATGTTGAGGAAAGCCTGCCGCAATAAACTTACCGCCACCTTGCTTTAAGAAAGGTGCTAATAATTCGGTATACCAACCTTTACCGGGCCAAACTTCAATGACAGTCATCTCCGCCTGAATCCCCATAAACTCTAATGTCTGCAATGGATGCCGGTATTGGTCCCTTGCTTTGTTTGTTTCTAAACGATGATCACTTGCTATGATTCGACTCAAAGTTAAATCATCAGCCTGCGTTACACCTGCCAGCAAACTTAAACACATCGCAAATGTCATCACATTAACCCGTCTTAGAAAAACCATATTTAATCACCTTGCTTTGTTAATAAAGTTTGATATTGTTCAATACGTACCCCCAGTGATGACCTAAGTTACAAGCAGAGGTTAAGCTGGGTTCAGTATCTGCTTAGATGATACCCTAGTAATGACAGCATGCCAGCACTAAGATTTTTATAAACGCAGGTAAATCAGCGCTATGCTCAACGTGCAGGTGTGATAGTACGATGGCATCTAACATCCGGTATAGCCAGTTGACGATCAGCCACCTTGTAAAATCTCTGGCCCACTAGAGGCCAATATTTGCAACCAAACGCCACTATTACCACAACTAGAATTAGTGATACCTGTTTTTGGCATTAACACAACAACAAAAAGTAATAAAATTAACAGGTAACAACCGTAACAACCCAATTTACTATTATTTCTCTTGCAACCCATTTATTAAGACACCATCTGACGAAAGCGATAAAAAACGCCTTGTTTTTCCGGTGATGAAAGTTCACCTTGCATTTTTTGTTTTCTTTTTTCCATTGCGGCTCGTCTATCTGCTGCAATGTTCGCTCTTATAATGGAAATCTCCGGTGCAGGTGCGACAGCGGTTACGCGGTGGAAGAAACTGCGTAATTTTGTAACTGTGAACACCTGCATCCATCCTTTTTGCAGGAGTGATTATTTAAACGTAAGTGTTCACAGTGCGTCAAGATTTGCTTGTTTTTTTCTCATGGACTCACCTTTTAATTTGATTTTATAAGCGTTGTGTAACAGTCGATCTAAAATAGCATCGGCCAGTGTCGGATCACCGATGGCTTCATGCCAGTGCTCGATGGGAAGTTGACTTGTTATGATGGTTGCACCGCGACCATGACGGTCTTCCATGACATCAAGAAGGTCATTACGTTGTTTCTGGTTTAGCACATCCAGCCCCCAGTCATCGATGATCAGCACATCGGTTTTGGCAAGCTGTAGCAGCAGTTTTCCGAAGCTGCCATCACCATGTGCCACCGTTAAGGTTTCAAACAACCTGCTTGATCGAAAGTAGCGAACACTGAACCCGTGCTCACATAGGGTTTGCCCTAACGCGCAGGCGATAAAGGTTTTACCTGTCCCTGTCGGTCCTTCGATAAGGATATTGTTATGACGTTTTACCCACTCCATTTGCAGCAACTGCGCCATGCTGTCTTTGTTTAAACCTCGTTGAGCCGTGTAATCGATATCCGCTCCGCTGGATGGGCATTGAGTCGTAGTTTGGCCTGTCTAAGCAAGCATGTGACTTTGCGATTATCACGGCAAGTTGCTTCATGGTTAATCAGTATCGTTAAGCGTTCTAAAAAGCCAAGTTCTTCATAGGTATTGGGCTGTCGTGTCTGGGTTAACAACCGTTAAGGTGGGGCCGTAGTAATCAACAAATAACTTCTCAGCAATGCGATGCGTTTAGCGCATCGATAACCGCTGGCTTTTATGCCAGTGCTTAAATAGCACCGTAAAACGAGAGTAACTGTAATGGTTATCAGGGTGGGCTTGCGCGTACTCCTGCCACAACAGGAGCCTTGTCATGCCTTTTTGTGATAGCTCTTGTGCGATGTCCGGGAAATCGGGTTCTGCCATAGTGAGTGACACAACACTTTTTTTAACCGGTTGAAGCCATCGCTCCAGCGCCTCATCGCTCATACCTTCTGGCAATGGCCAGCCAATACCGGCCCCCTTCGGCACGTTTTAAATACTTGGAGATCACACCCGTTGACAGGCTTAGGCACAACGCTATTTGTCGTAGCGATAGCCGCGCTTCATATCTCATGCGCAGCATTTCTTTTAGTTTATTCATTGTAACCCTCTTTGTGGTCATAGCATTCCTCGTGTGTGTAACAGAGGGAATACAGGGTAAAGACTATGCGTTTACCTGCAAGAGGAAGTGGGGCTTTACTGGCTGCGAGTAATGACCTTGGTCACCGCAAACAGAATTTTACCGGGCAGTAAAAGTGTTCACAGTTGGACAAAAATCAGCGTTCACGGTAGGTAAAATTGGGTGTTCATAGTTGGCAAAAATACGCATCAGTTATGGCGCAAGAAGTGGGACAATTTGTCCGTCTACTTTCGTTACCCAGGGGCTATTCGTCGGATCATTTATACAACCAACTCAATTGAAGCGCTGCACCGTCAGTTTCGTAAGCTGACGAAAACCAAAGGTGGTTTTCCTAACGACAATAGCCTGTTGAAGTTATTGTATCTGGGTATTCACAACGCTAGCAAGAAATGGACAATGCCAATACAAAACTGGAATCTGACATTATCTCAACTGGCTATCTTCTTCGAAGGTAAGCTTGATGGTGCGCTTGATCTGTGATGAAATAGATCAGGTGTTTTTATGTTGACACAGAATTTTGAACAGTTTCTTGATAGGACTTGTGAATATTATTTATCAAACTTCATTTTTTAAAAACTCCGCCCATCTTCAATCCCTGGAGTATCAACACTATTCCAACTCTTTTAGCCTGTCGTGATTCTCAACAACTGAATCAATAATAAGCCTAGCAATTTTCTGAGCCAGAATTTCATCGACGCCATTCTTAATAGCTAGTTTTTCCCATTTAGCTAAAACAGCTTTTTCTCGTTCAACATCTATCGATCCTGTAGCATTGTTAGCTTTAAATTGACCCACTTTTTTCGTAAGAGCAAATCGCTTGCCCAGTAGATGTATTAACTGCGCGTCAGTCTTATCAATGTCTTTTCTTAATATCTCAAGTTTATTCATATTATCCATGCTCTAAATTTATGTTTATTACAACCACTCGTCCCTTCCTTGCCCCAAAATGCCACATATAAATGCTTTTCGATACAACCACACTTCAATCAACGATCATATTAATGAAGCTTGGATATAAATTCCTCTTCAAAACCTTTAATGGAACATCTTCAAACCCTAGCTCTAAAAGCTTTCTATGTATATTTGTCATTGGAAAAGACAGTCCTTCACGTTTTTCATTGATTTTATATACCGATCCCGATGCACCATAGAATAAGTACATTCCTTCTTTTTCTTTTGCATAGTTGACAATGCCTGAGTTTAAACGCCATTTATCAGGATGAGAATAGCTGCCAGTCCATCCACCCAGCACCTTATATTCTTTCTCAAGCTTCATAATAATAAAATGTTCTGGCTCGTACATCATGTGCCCCCTTTAGTTTAGTGTTTCATTTACTTCAATCTCGCCATTTCTTAATCACTTCAGTCATGAAGACCAATCCTTTACATCGATGACTATTGGCTCATTTATTGGATCATAATGCTCGTTACAAGTACTGGCATTCACCAGCAATGTTGGCCCCATTTGGTCGACACCATAGCCACCATGAATATGCCCGCAGATGTGAAGTTTAGGCTTAATTCTATGTACTGCCTTTATCAGTTCTTCACAGCCAACGTGCTCGCCTTCCAATGTTTTATCAAGGTACCCGTGCGGTGGCCCATGCGTAATTAAAACGTCGGTGTCATCATCAATTAAGTCCCATTTTTCCTTAATTTCATCACCACGCTGAAGGTTAAATGCCCAGTTAAAAAACCAAGGCTGCCAAGGTGAGCCGTAGAACTTCAGGCCATCAATTACAACCGAACTATCCTTTAGATAAATCGCATGAGTGATTAACTTTTCTGCCTCTTCTGGGTGTTGCTCAAGGCATACTTCATGGTTACCTGCTATCACGATTTTATGCTGATAGTCTTGCTCACCCAACCATTCATTAAAGTCAGACACATCTTGCAATGTACCCCTTGGTGAAAAATCACCTGCGTGTATCAACACATCACCACTGGGCATATTTAACAAATCATGCATGCCATGTGTGTCGCTAATCATGACTATTTTCATTGTTCTCTCCTTGTTTAATAAGCGCACCTTTTGGAAGTTCAAATAACTTAATAAAA
>JAESSA010000006.1 GCA_016764355.1 Sneathiella sp.
GTTGGCCGACCTTGCCAATGGTGTTCGTGAAGGGCGTACTCGTGGGCGGCGCACAGGATCTGGAGAAGCTCATCGCGAAGGGTGACCTCAAGAAGTAGCATTACGGGCGTTGCCACACCCAGCTAGTTCAAGAATAACACTAATGTCCCTTATCAGGGGCTAAACGGAAGTCATTTGGGTTTGGTCAGAAGGGCCGATGCTGATCCTTAGCGGACAAATCATATCTGTAATTGGCGCAATCAATACACCCTATCCAATTCATTGAAGCGGTTTGATCATCACCAATGTCTCTGGTTGGAAACCCAGTTTTTGATAAAATGCTTGAGCCTTGTCGTTATTTGCAAACACCTCCAAATGCAGCAGACGATGACCTTGTTCTCGGGACCATTCTTCAGCTGCTGCCATCAGCAACCTGCCGATACCACGACCCTGCGCATTTGGTGCTACCGCCAGCAAAGGTACTGTACCGCAAACCTCTTCAGAGATGGAATCATTAATTTCTCGGGTATGGACAAAGCCCACTGCCGAGCCATCTACTTCTGCAATCAATGTTGACTGTGGCCCGTCATCTTTATCGAGCATCTTGATAATATAATCATCCTGAAACTTCTGTACCATAGTATCGGTATGCCAACTCAAACGCGCAACTTCTGCAAGCTGTGGTGAAAGTTCTAAAATAAAGGGACCATCCAAATCAGTGGCTTTTCGGATCGCAATTGAATCATGCATTTTATGTATCGTTCTTTCCTATTCCAAAGTGAAATCTTGTCCTTATGTATCATTATCTTCGGGCTATGGCACGTTTCAGACATTTTTGGATCGACGAATTTATGTCTGTATCTTCACGGTAAGCGGAAGTGTTTTCAGGCCGCTAAATACTTCTCTGTTTGACCCTTAGCGGACATTAGGTTTCTTCCCGATTAGGCGAAACTTGTTTTCACCAAGGCGGAAATCACAAGCCTCGATGATGTTCAGCCGAGTTTGGGCAGTTTATAAAAAAGGCCCCCGGAGATGCCGGGGGCCAAGGTGGGAAAAGTTTCGGGGATCGTCACGCAGCCCACTTGGCTGCTTCGAACTCGGCGTCGAGGGGGGCATCTGCGGCGTGGTTCACGTAGTTCGAAAGGGTCTTTAATGCGACACCAACGATCATCTCTTGATACTCGCGAGTGCCGTAGCCGGCCGCGAAGAAGCCGTCTTTGGCCACCTCGGTGGGCCAGCCGCGGGTCTCGACAACGGACCGTGTCAGCACCGCCAGAGCATCGAGCTTGGTATCGGGAAGCGTAGTGCCCGAGCGTAGTGCTTCGATGATTTCCGCCCGGACGTCCTTCATGCCGGCGATCGTTGTATGAGCCGCCATGCAGTAGTCGCATTCGTTGGCAAAGCTCACGGAGAGTAAAACAGTCTGTTTTTCAGCATCCGAAAGCGAAGAGCCCTCGAATATGCCCATAACCGTCGTATAGGTTTCGGCTACGGCAG
This sequence comes from Sneathiella sp., assembly GCA_016764355.1. Taxonomy (GTDB): domain Bacteria; phylum Pseudomonadota; class Alphaproteobacteria; order Sneathiellales; family Sneathiellaceae; genus Sneathiella. The sequence goes on from JAESSA010000006.1 coordinate 1,477, forward strand.
GCGCCTCAGCAAAAACACGAATGAGGTTAGGCACGAAGCCGAATTTTTCCTGGGTCGCAGCCAGAATTGGCTTTGATGCCTCGGGCGCGGTTTCACTCGAATGTACGGGGAAAGTGGTCATTTTAGTTTTCCTTTTCGGGGGTTTATGATTAGCCGAAGTGGTGGCCGGCAGTGTGCCCGCCATCCAACGGATAGATGTGGCCGGTCGTAAACTCGGCCGCGGCGAGATGAAGAATGGCATCGGCCGCCTCTTCGCTTTCGCCGATGCGCCCCAGCAAAGACAAACCGGCCAAGTCATCGACGTTTTCGATGCCGTTCCGGGCGTGGATGGGTGTCCTGACAATACCTGGCGCAACCGTGTTGACGCGGATATTGTCCTTGCCAAACTCTGCGGCCAGTTGCAGCGTAAGCGCATGGACGGCGCCCTTGCTGGCGACCGGCGCACTGGCCGGGAAACCGCCGAGGGCATGATTCACCAACACCGTACCGACATTGGTGATGGTGCCGCCGCCTTGGGCCTGCATGACAGGAATCACGACTTGGCTTGTGAAATAAGTGCCCTTCAGGTTGATAGCGTAGTAGTGGTCAAGGTCAGCCTCCTCAACGTCAAGGAAGGGTTTTGGCGAAAAAAAACACCGGCGTTGTTGACCAGCACGTCGACACGGTCGAATTTCTCGAGCGCGGCGTCGGCCATCTGTTGTCCGACGGCCTTGTCGCTGACGTCGCCGGCGACGAGCACGGCATTGTCCGGCCGTCCCAACGCTTCGTACGCGGCTTCAAGCCGGCCGGGGTTTCTTGAGTTGAGGATCAAGTTTGAACCTCGGTCCAGGAAAGCGCGGGCAACGGCAAATCCGATGCCGGTTGATGCGCCAGTGATGAGTACGGTTTGATTATGGTTTGACATGATTGGTTTCCTTTTAGAGGGGGGCATAGCCACCTGGGATTAGGTGGCCTGGTGGTCTTTGGTATCGTCGACAATGCCGCTAGTCAGACCGAGCAGCAGCGCCTTTGATTTTTTGTTGATGGTGGGAACGGTATTGATCGCTGCGCCTTTTTCGAAGGCGCGAGTGGTGGCTGGTCGATCGGCCACCGCCCGCGCCCAGCGCTCGACGTTGGCGAAGCCCTCGAAGCGCTCAATGCGCTGACGCACCCAGGGATAGATCGCCATGTCGGCAATAGAATATTCACCGGCTACGTATTTGCGGTCTGCGAGCCTCTTATCGAGCACGTCTAAAAGCCGCTCGGCTTCCCGCGTGTAGCGATCCTTTGCGTAGGGGAGATCCACAGGAGCGTAATCGACAAAGTGAAGATACTGGCCAAACATCGGCCCGATGCCGCCCATTTGCCAATTCAGCCATTGCAGGACTTCGGCCCGGCCCCTGGCATCGGCGGGGAAGAACTTGCCGGTCTTCTCAGCCAGATACTGGAGGATGGCACCGGATTCGAACTGTTCCAACGGCGCACCTCCATCTTCCGGGTCGTGATCGACGATAGCCGGAATGCGATTGTTGGGAGAAATCTTCAGAAACTCTGGCTGGAACTGCTCGCCCGTGGATATGTTGATGGGACGAATTTCGTAGTCGATCCCGGCCTCTTCTAGAAAGAGAAGCGGCTTGTATCCGTTTGGCGTAGTCCAGAAATAAAGATCGATCATCGTATTCTCCATTCGTTTGTGTTGGTCTTGAAATGGAACATAGGTAAAATTCGCCTTTGCGATTAGCCCAAAAATGTGCAATTCTTTAATGTGATTTTTGCACAAATAGAACCGAATGGAAGATGTCATGGACACGTTGGGCGCACTCACACTGTTCACAAAAGTCGTGGAAACCGGGTCGTTCTCCGAGGCCGGCCGGCAGTCGGGGCTGGCGCCCTCTTCGGTTTCGCGACGCATCGTTGAACTCGAAGGCTGGGTCGGTGCCGCTCTGTTCTACCGGACCACGCGCAAGTTGAACCTGACCGAAGTCGGTCAGTCGTTCTATGAGCGCACGCGGAGCATCCTGCTCGATCTCGAGGAGGCCAAGGTCATGGCGGCACAGTTGGAGGATCATCCATCCGGCCTCATCCGCCTGACCATCCCAGCGAGCATGGAACGCCACATGACGTCGGCCATCAGCGATTTTCAAGCGCGTTGGCCCGGGGTCCGTTTCGCCCTCACCTTCACCGATCGGGTGGTGGACCTGGTAGGCGAGGGATTCGACCTGGCCGTCCGAATGGGCCGGCTCGAGGATTCGACGCTTCGCGCACGCAAGATCGGTGAGGCGCGGCGATTTTTATGCGCCAGCCCGCGTTACCTGGGCCGCGCCGGCACGCCTGGACGCCCCGAAGACCTAGCCAGCCACAGCTGCCTGATTTTCCGGACACACCCGGGCTACAACGTCTGGCGTTTCAAGGCCGGCGATCGCACCGTCGACGTACGCGCATCCGGAAGCTTCAGCGCCAACAGCGGTACTGCCCTAATAAATGCCGCTCGGGATGGTATGGGGCTGGTCCTTGTCCCGGAATGGCTGGTCGGACCCTCGCTGGTGAATGGAGAATTGGTCGAGGTTATGCCCAATCATCCATCGGTCCCAGAGCGAACACCGCTTTACGCCGTGCATCCCTATCAAAGCTTCGTGCCGCCCAAGGTGAAGACGTTTGTGGAATTTCTCGCGAAACGCTACGGCAAGGACTACGACTGGACTAACTTCGAGAGTATCTAGAATTGAGGCTGCACGATGTGACGTATGTCTGCTTATGGCTGCCATCTCAACCGGTCAATGCAACACATGCATTAAATTTCTCAGCTGGTGTTTCAAATTGCAATGTCTTTCTTGGACGTTCATTTAGTTGTCTCGCAATTTTGTTGAGATGAAACTGAGAATGTACCGACAAGTCAGTTCCTTTGGGAAAGTACTGCCTGAGTAACCGATTGGTATTCTCATTTGAACCACGTTGCCAAGGACTATGCGGATCACAAAAATACACATCAATGTCGGTCGCTAGGGTAAATTTCTGATGAGCAGCAAGCTCCTTACCACGGTCCCAGGTCAGGGATTGATAGAGCTCAGTTGGTAGCTTCTTGGCGTGCTTGATGAGAGCGGAGACGACAGTCAGAGTTTCTTTGTTGGGCACCTTCACCAACATCACGTAACGTGTATGGCGTTCCACCAAGGTTGCTATATGGCTGTTTTTTGACCCTGAGATCAAATCTCCTTCCCAATGTCCTGGTACCGCCCGATCTTCAACCGAGGCCGGACGTTCCCTAATTGAGATCATATCCTTGATTTGCCCATGATCACTACCTTTCTGAGTTGCGTGAATGGAGCGGCGGATCGTGCGTTTTGAACGCAGATATTGTAGCAACTCCTTCTTCAGCACGCCGCGGGCCTGAACAAACAGGCTTTTATAGATCGTCTCGTGTGACACCTGACATCGCTCTTTGTTGGGATACATTCGTTTCAGCCAACCCGCAATCTGCTCAGGTGACCAATGGATTGTAAGCTTGTTTGAGATCGCGTGCTGCAAAAATGTGTTTCCTGCAAGTTTGCAAAATTTTGGTCTTCGAGCGCGAACCCAAGCTTGTTTCTCAGCTTCAATAGCACGGTATTTCTCATAACCGCCATTCCGGCTGACCTCACGGCTGACGGTCGACGCGGGTCGGCAGAGCTCTTGTGCGATTGAGCGCATGGAATGCAAGGCCGCTATGCCTCGCGAGATCAATTCACGTTCATCAAGTGTCAGCGCCAACCGTGATCGCTTTCGCTTTGGTGGGCGAATGCCGCCCGTGCGAGAAAGCAATGGATAAATCGAAGAGGATTCCCGGTCAAACCCACGACCGATAGAACTCATTGACTCACCACGCTGCCAGCGATCCCATATCTCCGACTTCTGTTCACTCGTAAAATATATGCGTCGTCTGTAACTCATAACAACACTCCATCTTTTCATTAAAGATTAAAGTGTTGCATTGACCCGTTGAGATCGCCGTCAAATGCGGACATCGGATCCTTGCAGCTTTTCACGGGATCAAAACATTTGTACAAGAGAAAATATTCCTGTGCTATGAAGGCCTCATGACACAAATTGAATCCCTTTTCGTAACCCGTCTCTACCGCTCAACCCTGTCCGAGTTAAGCTCGGCACCGGATGCGGCCGAGCTTGAAGCCTCCTGCCTGTCGATTGCCGAGGATGATAATGCCGGGCAGATTTGGTGCGAGGAAAATGATTATCCGGGGTATACCAGTTATGCCTCGCTGAACGATCTGGCTTGGCGGTTTCCGATTTTCAAGGATCTGGTCGAGATACTCGATAAACATGTCGAGACCTTTGTTAAAGACCTGCAATTCGATCTGGATGGCAAGAAGCTCAAGATAGATAGTATGTGGATCAACATCTTGCCCGAAGGCGGCTTGCATACGTCGCATTTGCATACCCATAGCGTGATCAGCGGCACCACCTATGTCACGGTGCCAAACGGCGCAGGTGCTATCAAGTTTGAAGACCCGCGGTCGGCAATGATGATGGCGGCACCAGAGCGCCAGGCCGACGCACGGGACGAACTGCGCAAATTCATCTATGTCGCGCCCAAGGCAGGCGAGGTTTTGCTTTGGGAAAGCTGGTTACGCCACGAAGTTTCTCTCAACAAAGCCGAAGAGGAACGCATCAGCGTTAGCTTCAACTACGGCTGGGAGTGACCGGCCCTAGTTTCAATCGTCCGATACTGCCGCCACGGAATTAACCAACGCGGCGGTGAAATCCAAAGCGTTGTAAATGTCATTGTGACCGACATTTTTAATCCTGAAATCCGCGCGCAAATCTTTTGCCGCCTCTCGTACTGGTGCTGAACGTGCCGCAGGAACAACTGTGTCATTGTCAGCTGTTATCACCGCCGCTGGCACGTGCAGGCGACGCAAGGTATGAGCCGTTTCCATACGATGACGCAATAAGTGTCTGACGGGCAGCCAAGGATAGTGAGCCGCTGCAAGTTCCTTCAATGAATCAAAGGGCGTGACCAGAACCATTCCTTGCACGATGCGGGCGGCTGCAAGCTCAACAGCAACCGAAGACCCGATGCTAAAACCGACAGCGACAACTCCATGGGCAGAGTCTTAGACCAAGTGATCATGCAGCGATCCTTGAGTGATGATCTCTAATAGGGAATAATTTTCCCAGTGCCGGTTTCTGATCCTATTTTACGGTTACCATTTGTTTACCCTGTCATCCGTTAAAACAAATCCCATTATTTGAAGTCAGGGGGTTTTTCCCCCTTATTCTATGGAAGAGTACGCGATGATTAATTGGAAAATTTTGTCACTCACTAGTGTTTTGAGTTGTGTGGCCGTTGTTTCTTTTGCCTCAGCTGAAGAGAAGAAAAAAGAGGGGAATTGGACACTTGATCTTGGATTGGCGACAGCATACATGCCAGAATATGAAGGATCTGATGACTATAAAGTCGCATTTAAACCCGAAATTACATTAACTTGGAATGATACGCTCTTTATATCAGTGGATAAAGGAGTTGGCGGATACTTTTTCAACGAAAAGAATTATAAACTTGGGGCATCGATCCTTATGACTGAGGGTCGGGATGAGTCGGATAATGACGCGTTGAGAGGGCTAGGCGATATTGATGCCGGTGCCGGATTTTCCCTGTTTGGATCTTACAAGGCGGGACCCGTAATGTTCAGCGGTGATTTAGTACAGGGG
>JAESSA010000007.1 GCA_016764355.1 Sneathiella sp.
CATTAATCTCTTTTCTGTGGTTTTTCTGGCTGGTGGTATTTTATATCTGGATCAATTTCAATCGGGACTGATTGAGGCCAGATTGCAGGCCCTGACAACCAATGGACGGATGATTGCCGGTGCGTTGGGGGAGGCGGCCCTGCGTGAGGCTTCCCTGAACGGAAATACCCAACGGCTAACCTTGACATCGAGAAGTATTCGCCGCGTTTTGCGCAGGCTTTCTGTTATTACAAATATACCTGCAAAAATTTTTGATCGGGATGGCGATTTGATTGCCGATAGCCGTTTCTTGATATCTGCGGGCCGGGATATTGTCTATGAGCCCCTTCCGCCCCCTGAGATAACAAGTCCGATCCGCGAGTTTTTTGGTGACTTATATGATTTTGCCGCAGATCTGATTCCTGTTTCTAGAGATTACCCGCTTTACCCCACTAGCACTTATACAACAGTGGAGGATTTTGAGGAAATGGGCTGGGCTTTGCGCGGTGATGTCGGCGCTGTTATTCGTCAGACTAAAACGGGTCAGTTGATGTTGACGGTCTCGGTTCCGGTGCAAGGATTTAAGCATATCCTGGGAGGTTTGTTGCTTATTGAAAATGGGGAGGAGATTGACGCGGCTGTGAAATCTGCGCAAGTGACGACCCTCATCGTTTTTTCAATTACTGTTGTTATTACTTTGATGTTGTCCCTCTATTTGGCACGGACTATTGCAGCCCCCCTCCATTCACTGGTGGAGGCTGCAGATAAGATTCGTATGGGACTTGGCCGCCGTATTTTGATGCCTGATTTTTCAAACAGACAAGATGAGATCGGGGATTTATCAAGCTCGTTCCGACAAATGACCATGGCACTATATGCCCGAATGGATGCTGTTGAAGCATTTGCGGCGGATGTAGCTCATGAGCTTAAAAACCCGCTGACATCCTTAGGAACAGCGGTGGGTACGTTTGAGCGGGTGAAAGATGATGAGACCCGCAGTAAATTGCTGGCGGTTATTGCAAGTGATGTGAAGCGGTTGGATCGCTTGATTACAGATATATCTGCGACGAGTCGCCTGGATGCGGAGCTTTCCAGAACGGAAGGGGAGCTGGTGACACTGGTGCCTTTGATCGACGGTGTCGCAAGTATGTATGGGGACGATAATGGTGGCCAGTCAATTACGGTGGAGGTTGAAACTTCCAGCAGTAATATTGAAATTCAAGGGCTTCCCGGACGCCTTGGGCAGGTATTACGAAATTTGATTGATAACGCAATTTCCTTCTCACCTGAAAATTCGCGTGTTTTGGTTAGGGCAACAGAAGATCGCGATAGTGCAGGAAAAGAGTGGGTGCAAATAGATGTAGAAGATCAGGGGCCGGGCATCCCTGAAAATAAGCTGGCTGATATTTTCAACCGGTTTTATACAGAACGCCCGCAATCAGAAGCCTTTGGCCGGCATTCAGGTTTAGGACTTAGTATCTCGAAACTTATTGTGGATGCCCATGGCGGAGTTATTTATGCGAAAAACAGGATGAGTTCGGACGGGACCATTCTTGGGGCAAAATTTACGATGCGATTGCCCAAATAAGAATTCAATAAGGCCAATAAGCCCTTAAGGCGGGGCTGAAAACCGGCCTTTTCGTTGACAGATTGATTGACTGTGGGCAGGGTGTTTTCATGATTAAAGTACATGCCTCTGTTGTGGCGATAAATGGGCAAGCAGTTATGCTGCGAGGGCCCTCGGGAAGCGGTAAATCCGACTTATCCCTTCGCTTGATTGATGAAGGCGCGGAGCTTGTATCCGATGACTATGTGGAACTATACCCGCAAAAATCCCATATTATTGTAAAGGCACCTCCCCCTATTCAAGGTTTGATGGAAGTACGGGGTTTGGGGTTGATGAAGCTTCCTTTTCGCCCAAATGCGCCTCTTTCAATAGTCTTTGATTTGGTTCTGCAAAAAAACATTGATCGTTTGCCCGCACGTGATACGCTTTTTTTCGCTGATGGTATTGGTGTTCCTCTGCTGCGGATTGAGGGCTTGGCTCCTTCAAGCCCCGCGAAAATCAGGATCGCTCTTGCCAATTTGAAGGATATTGGATGAACTCACCCATAAAAAGTGGCGATGAAAAAGAAGTTGATACCCGACTGGTACTGATTTCAGGATTATCTGGCGCAGGAAAGTCCATTGCCCTGAAGCAGTTTGAAGATCTGGGCTGGGAGGTGGCGGATAATATCCCCTTATCCTTGTTATCGCTTTTTATGGAAGAGATTGGCCGGCAGGGAAGCACGAATATTGCGGTGGGTGTCGATACGCGGACAAAAGGATTTTCGGCAGCTGATCTTATTTCTCGTATCACCCAATTGCGTGCAAAAGGGCACAACCATATCAGCCTTCTTTATATGGAATGCGATGAACCTGTTCTTCAAAGACGATTTACCGAGACACGAAGGCGTCACCCTTTATCAAATGACCGCCCTGTGATTGATGGTATCCGGCTGGAGATACAAATGCTGGCCCCCCTGAAGGAGGCGGCAGATTACTTAATTGATAGCACTCTTTTGTCTTTGCCTGATTTGCGCCGAATGCTGGTCGCCCAGTTTAGCCTTGAAGATCATTCTGCCCTCACGACAACTGTAATTTCCTATTCCTTCAAAAAAGGCGTGCCGCGGGAAGCGGATTTGGTTTTTGATGTTCGGTTTTTACGAAATCCACATTACATTGACAAATTGCAACCTTTGACCGGCCAAAATGCGGCGGTTGCAGAGTTTGTGTCTAAAGACGAGGCGTTTAAACCTTTTATTGAACAACTTGATACTATGCTGGATTTGCTGCTTCCCCGATATCAAGCGGAAGGAAAATCCTATCTTACAATTGCAATAGGTTGTACAGGAGGAAAGCATAGATCAGTTTGTGTCGCTGAAAATATACATGACCGGATCGCAAGAAAAGGGTATTTTACTCATCYTGTTCATCGGGATATGGAAAAAACCGGCAATTGATTAACGATTAGAACGTGATTTTTTCCGTCAAAGGGGCGAAAAAGAATGATTGGAATGGTTTTGGTTACTCACGGTCGCTTGGCCGAAGAGTTTGTTGCAGCGACAGAGCATGTTGTTGGTCCCCAAGAGAAAGTACGTGCTATTTCAATTGGCCCAGATGACGATATGGAGTTGCGGAGACAGGATATCCTGAAGGCCGTGGCAGAGGTTGAATCCGGTTCCGGCGTTATTTTGCTCACGGATATGTTTGGCGGTACTCCTTCTAATCTTGCGATTTCTGTTATGGAGAAAGCCAATGTGGAAGTCATCGCTGGTATAAATCTACCCATGCTGATCAAGCTGGTTAGCTTGCGCGGTGAGGATGATATGCAAAAAGCCGTTGCTGCTGCACAGGAATCGGGCCGAAAATATATTAATGTAGCCTCTCATCTACTTGACGATAAATCTTGATAGAAAAGTCGGCCGATATATATGTCTTCTAACCCTACTCAACAATTTCTGACCATTAAGAACAAGCGCGGTTTGCACGCAAGAGCGGCTGCGAAATTCGTAAAATGCGCAGAAAAATTCAAGGCTGAAATCGTTGTCTCTAGAGAAGAGAACCACGTGTCTGGCACATCCATCATGGGCCTGATGATGCTTTCCGCTTCAAAGGGAACATCCATCAAGGTTTTAGTATCGGGAGAGCAAGCCAATGACGCTCTCGCCGCTTTGATAGATCTTGTTGATGACAAATTTGGCGAAGATAAAGAGGAAGAAGCCTGCAGTTAGTTTGACAATTGGCTCGTACCTTAATAAATTTATCAAGATATAAAGATGTCTTTATATAGTGGTTGATACTTATCAAAAATATTGCTATATACACTGGCAACGGGCAAGGCGTGCGCTAGATTACTTGTTGCTAACGTGGCCCATAATTAATTCATGAAGGAAAAAAGACACCATGACTAATTCGGAAGACTATAAGGTTGCCGACATGTCCCTTGCTGACTGGGGTCGCAAGGAAGTTGTTATTGCGGAAACTGAAATGCCAGGCCTTATGGCGCTTCGTGACGAATTTGGTGCAAGCCAACCCCTCAAAGGTGCACGGATTGCCGGTTGTTTGCACATGACAATTCAAACAGCTGTTTTGATGGAAACATTGATAGCACTTGGCGCGGAAGTTCGTTGGTCCTCTTGCAATATTTTCTCAACTCAAGATCAGGCAGCAGCCGCAATGGCTGAAGTCGGTATCCCGGTCTTTGCTTGGAAAGGTCTGTCAGAAGAAGAATTCTTGTGGTGTATTGTCCAAACTATTGAAGGTCCAGATGGTTGGCGTCCAAACCTTATTTTGGATGATGGCGGTGATCTTACACAGATGATGCATGATGATTACCCAGAATTGCTCGACGATGTTCGGGGCTTGTCTGAGGAGACAACAACGGGTGTCCACCGTCTTTACGAAATGGCAAAAGCGGGCAAACTAAAAGTGCCCGCCATTAACGTGAATGACAGTGTCACCAAGTCAAAGTTTGATAATCTCTATGGCTGCCGTGAAAGTCTTGTGGATGGTATCAAACGCGCGACTGACGTTATGATCGCTGGTAAAGTTGCTGTTGTTGCCGGTTACGGCGATGTTGGTAAAGGCTCATCAGCCTCACTTCGTGGCCAAGGTGCGCGCGTTTTGGTTACTGAAATTGATCCGATCTGTGCCCTTCAAGCGGCAATGGAAGGCTATGAAGTTGTTACAATGGATGAAGCGGCGTCAATTGGTGATATCTTCGTTACAACAACAGGCAACGTGGACATCATTACAATCGATCACATGCGGGACATGAAAGATCGCGCTATTGTTTGTAATATCGGTCACTTTGATTCAGAAATCCAAATTGATGCCCTCCGTAATCTTGCTTGGCATAATGTGAAACCACAGGTCGATGAAATTGAATTTGCGGACGGCAAACGGATTATCCTGCTTGCAGAAGGCCGCCTTGTAAATCTTGGCTGTGCAACGGGTCATCCAAGTTTTGTTATGAGTGCTTCCTTCACCAATCAGGTTCTGGCACAAATCGAGCTTTGGGAACGTTCAGATAAGTATGGCAATGAAGTATATGTTTTGCCGAAGAATCTGGATGAAAAAGTGGCGACTTTGCATTTGGCAAAACTGGGTGTGAAGCTGACGAAATTGACGGAAAAACAGGCGGAATACATCAGTGTTCCGCAAGTTGGACCTTTCAAGCCGGATCATTACCGCTATTAATTCAGACTGAATTTCTTAAAAAGCCGGATGAGGAAACTCTCCGGCTTTTTTTATGGTTTTTACAGAATATGTCTTAAATTGTTGTCTTGATTACCATTTTCTTGCTACTGCTAATAACTAATAAAAATTAACTGGGCTTGAATTGAGAATGGGGACTGACTTTTCTTCGACTGAATTGATACTGTTGTGGCTGATGATCCTGATTGTCATCGTTCTGGCCATGGCATTATATGTGATGCGAAAGAAAGCGATGTCTTTATTCACGCGCTCGGATAGTCTGGCCGAACGTGTGCGATTGCTGGAAGGCGAGCTTGAGAGTAAAGAAGCCGAAAAAGTAAACCACGAGAAAAATACTCTAAGCCTGAAATCTGCACTGATGGATGCAAAAGCACAGCGTGATGATTTCATTGATTTGCTGAATATGGCCCCGTTTGCTATTTGGCATCGGGACGAACAGTCTCGTATCGTCTGGCATAATAAAAAATACGAACAAATTGTCGGTGAACGCACGGCGTTGGGCGATATGGCTGAACTGGTGTCTAGCCGGGAGCCGGAGCAAGCGCGTAAACTTGCCGCTGAAAAGTAGTTAATAAACTAAGACGTTTACAGCCTTAGATAGAAAGAGAAAGCCAATGCCGTAATAGGCATTGGCTTTTTTATTGATAATTCTTCCTCAAATAATAAGTTTTAGTTTTGTTATCTGAAATGTAAAGCCTGCTAACTTGCTCGACCTTTCATTTAGCTATCAATACACTGCCTATAACCTTTAATGATCAGCATTAATTTAAATTTTATAGGAGTCAATTTATGACCATCATTCGTAAACGTAATAGCGAAAAAGTTAGCCGTATTGTCATTCATAACGATACTGTGTATTTGTGTGGGCAAGTAGCCCTTGATGTGACCCAAGATATGGCTGAGCAAACTAAATCAGTTTTTGCACGTATAGATGAACACTTAGCAGAAGCGGGCAGTGATAACTCAAAAATATTATCAGCGCTTATTCATGTTAAAGATAACAAAGATGTACCGTTATTCAACGAACTATGGAATGCGTGGCTACCTACAGGCTGTGCACCTGCACGCTCGTGTGTGCAATCAACAATGGCGCGAGATGTGGTGTTAGTGGAAGTCACCATTATTGCTGCGTTATA
>JAESSA010000001.1 GCA_016764355.1 Sneathiella sp.
CGCCGATATCTTTTCCAGTTTCTGATTGGATCGCTGCATTTACCGCAGAGGCCGCGAGGCCAATACCGCCTCCAAAAACACCGCCGCCAATCATGCGAGATCCTGCGCTGATGGTATCTCCGGTGAGTTCTCGGTAGAGAGTGGAGATAATAGGGAGGTGCTGCAGGGGGTTTATAATGTCGAGAAAATCATCAAATCCAAATCCATCCTCACCAAACAACCCTACATCGTCGCCCGTGGCAACATTTGTAGTATCAGTATTTTCTGTTTTTGGCATGTACCGGAACGCATCATTGGCACCGGGATAGGCTTCATCCAGATAGGCATATTGATTATTTGTTTGAACTGCAAATGACATATATTTCTCCTGACTTATGAAGAAGCAAGGAGTATGCCAATTAAAAGGCGCAGGTTTCTGCGGTTTTTTGGGAGCTTAGAAAGGGTCGTTATTGTCAGGGCGGCATATAATACCGCTAGAGGGGAATATCCGACCCCTATATTTCTATAGATAATGACCGCTTCGTTTCTTCTTTGTGGCTAAATATAGCTCGTTATGGGTATTGGAGGGGAATTTATGTTCGACCCGCTCCGTCACCTCGATACCACAACGGGTAAGCCCCTCAACCTTATCGGGGTTGTTGGTCATAAGGCGTATTTTCTTGAAACCAAGGGAGGAAAGCATCTCAGCCGCTGGTCTGAAGACCCGCTCATCCGCATCGAATCCTAACCGCTCATTGGCATCAACAGTATCAAAGCCATCGCTTTGTAGTTTATAAGCCCGAAGCTTGTTGATAAGTCCGATGCCCCGTCCTTCTTGTGCCAAATAAAGCAGAACCCCAGCCCCTTCGTCGCTGATTGCCTTGATGGAACCTCGCAGTTGTTCACCGCAATCACATTTAAGGGATCCCACAAGGTCCCCGGTAAAACATTCAGAATGCAAACGGGTCAAGACAGGTTCGTGACGATTTGGATCACCGATCAGGATTGCGAGATGCTCTATGCCCCCATCGATGGGCCTGAAAGCGTGAATCCTTGTATTTTCAGCGGCCTGTAGCGGAACCGTGGCAACGGCAACAGGGCGCAGCTCGAACGCAGAATTTTCATCATACTCAAAAATGTCTTCTGTTGATAACAGCGATAAATCCTCTGTGCGAGCGAAGACTGCAGGATCAGCCACGGGTAGCTCGCAAACGAGTGTTGACGGCAACAGGCGCGCCAGCTTTGCAAGCTTAACGGATGCATCCACCGGGGAGATTACAGTCCCTTTTAATCGGGTGAAGGGGCCGCGAAAAGGTTGATCCAGATCATGGGTCGCATCGGCAAGCGCTCTCATGAGCGGTGCATCCATCCAGTTCTCGATCTTTACCCGGATTGTTCTGTCCCCTGTCGGCTTTAAATGAAGCACATTTGCCCGATGAGAGGTCAGTGTCAGGCACGGTTCAGTCCCGGCCATTGTCGCCATATTCTGAAGCTCTTCATCAAAAGCCATCTCTGTTGCCAGGGCAATGATGCAGTTTTGTGCCGACTGTATAATGACCGGAAGTCCCCGACGTAAATCGGCAATTGCCCGGTCTACATTTCTGAGAGATTTTCTGGTTTCTGGGTTTTTGTTGTTTGTTGTCATTGGATACGCAGTCAGATAGAGGTGGTTTTTCGTGTGATTTTAGCAGTTTGTACAGGAATATGCCTAATCAAAAAACGATTCCTGTGCAATTGGTTCGATTAGCGCAATTAGATCCCCTATATTGGATAACATAAATGTTATGAGTTTGTAGGAGGCGGTCACTTCTGTGTGATAAAGTGAAACAAATGCTGCCCCCAACCCTTGAATAAGGCAAAAGGGATCAAACTTAAGACCATAGTGATCATGGTATGTGCCATGATACAGGTGGATTGAAAATCAGGAACGGGGAATAAATCATGTCAGGCGTTAAAAAAATTCTTCTGGTGGATGATGACGTAAGTCTACGGGAAACTCTGGCAGAACAACTTGATTTGCATGAAGAATTTGCGACCCAACAGGCATCTTGTGCCGCAGAAGGCATGGAAATGGTGAAAAATGGCCATTATGACTTGATCCTTCTTGATGTGGGACTACCTGACATGGATGGTCGCGAAGCATGCAAAATTATGCGCAACGCCGGCTGCCGGGCTCCAATCATTATGCTCACCGCGCAAGATAGTGATAGTGACCAGATTCTGGGCCTTAATTCTGGTGCCAATGATTATGTTTTGAAGCCTTTTAAAATTGGGGTTTTACTTGCCCGTATTCGCGCCCAATTGCGCCAACATGAACAAAGTGAAGACGCCATTTTTACCATTGGTCCTTACAGCTTTCAGCCGGCAAAAAAGCAGCTTATCCACAAAGAAAATGACCAGAAAGTTCGCTTGACTGAAAAAGAGACTTCAATTTTGAAATTTCTGTATCGCTCGGGCCAGAAAGTTGTCTCGCGGGATATCCTGTTGAATGAAGTGTGGGGTTATAACGCAGAAGTAACAACCCACACGTTAGAGACCCATATTTACCGCCTGCGTCAAAAAATTGAAGCGGACCCCTCTTCTGCGTCTATTTTGGTAACGGATACGGGCGGCTATCGTCTGGCTCCCTGAATATACAGAGCTGTTATTCTCCCTTTAACTGATCGCGATGGGCGTGGATTAAGTCGGTCAGCTGATAGCCATTTTGATGGCGGCTAAACAAGTTGGAGATTAAAGAAGCTTCCTTGAAGCGCTTGGGTGTTGATTACATAGGTTTATATTATATTCACAGGATAGATTCTAACCGCCCTGTGGAAAAGGTGATGCAAGAGCTTTCAGCGTTGGTAGCTGAGAGGAAAATTGGCCATATTGGCCATATTGGATTACGTGAAGTGAGTGCAGAAACCCTGCGCCAGGCTCATGCTGTGCACCCGATCACAGCCACTCAAACGGAATATTCCCTGGGAAGTCGCCACGTAGAAGCAGAGGTTTTATCCACCTGTAATGAGTTGGGAGTGGGCTTTGTTCCCTATTCTCCCTTAGGACGCGGTTTTCTCCAGATAATTTGACAACGAACCTTTCCTTTGTAGATAAAATTGGAGAACTCGCCAGTGATAAAGGTTGCACAGCGGCGCAAGTAGCCCTTGCCTGATTATTTACTCAAGGACCAAAAATTGTACCAATTCCAGAGGCGAAACGGATTGGCTATCTTGAACAGAATGTTTAGGCGCTTGATGTCCAATTAAGCGCAGTGGATTTGGATCGGTTAAACAAAGCGGTTGCTACATCCCCTGTCGTTGGGGAGAGATATACAGAGGACGTCATGAAAGGTTTGGACGTCCAAATTGATGTTAGCTGGCTACGAGGGTTTCGCTGGATGGTGAAACCTGCTCAGTTGAGCCGGGTCTAGAGAATGCTTTTGGTCTTCTGCTCTCAGTTTTTTGATCCTGCGATAAAAACTGGACCGCGAAAGGCCAATTGATTTGGCAACCGCCGCCCCTGTTCGCGGGTTGCCGTTCTGATCTGGTGTTGCCAGTAAATCTATGCCTTTTTGGATGGTGTCATCAGACACTTTTTCCTTCGGTCCAGAGCGTTTACCAGAAGCCCATGTCGCAATAAGGCTGCGTATGGTCCTCTCCTGAAGGAGATCTTTCTCAAGTTCAGTAAAGGCAGAGATGATAAGTCGGTAGGCGTCCCCTTTTGTCCCATCCGTGTCCCCGATGCTGTCGGTAAGGGATTGAAAACCAATATTTCGACTATTCAGGCCTTCAAGAAAACTTACAAGTTCAATGGTTCGTAACCCTAAGCGGTCGAGTTTTAACACCACAAAGACATCACCGGCACTCATATGGCGAAGGGCCTTTTCCAACTCCGGTTTTATAGTGGTTACGCTTAAAACTTTCTCATAGAAAACTTTGCAACACCCGGCTGCTTTCAGGTCTCTGGTTTGATCATCAAGATGCTCAATTTCAGTGGAGACTCTGGCGTAACCAATTTTCATAAGGGGGTGTCCTGTATTGCATGCACTAAAAATAATTATAATACACAATTATAGGAGGCTGGATCGAAAGACACAAAGTGCAAAATGAAAATCAGCATTCATAATTTCAACACGGTTACTTCTGAATGCCAGGCAAAAACCTAAAAAGCGCATTAAAATATTTGATTGTAAATAAGCAAGGTACAGTGTGCCATGCCAATTTATGCTAAACAACCAATAGTGTTTTCTGTTGTGTCTATGAACACAATGGGATCTTGTGAATTTGTTAATGTTTTTAGCTGTATTTTATGATCTGTTTTGAAATATAATGACTGGGAACTACTTGCGAATGAACTAATATTTAATATAAAATTCAATGGTTTGTTCTTCCCATATCAATTTATAAGAAATTACTCTTGCTCTGTAAGAATGACACTGTATAAACAAATTTGTTGGCTGTAAGACAGTGTTGGTTGGGTTGATAATAGTAAAGTGTGGGTATTGTTCTAATAAATAAAAACAAGATATTCAACGATAGCGCGATATTTTTGTCCGAAAATCTTTGGCTTTAAATAAAAAAAAGATGTCGCCCCTAAATATGCCGCCCTTTTCCTAACCTAAACCTTCATTAAGTGGTGATCGAAATTTGACTGAGGAAACCGCCCCAAGTTCACTGGACCTTGCCCTGGATGCATTATCATCTGGTGAAAACAGTGCGCACCACTTGGATGTGCTTGGCGACCTTACTAAGATTGAACTCATCTCAGAAGGGTTTAGCGCGTCCTCTGTAAGTGCTTCTATTGATGTCTTCCTGCCAGCCTTTATTGATAGCTTGGCCGCAGGACTTCCGCCTAAGGGTGCGTTTGCGCTGGCAAAAGAAGTTACCATTGAGCAATTGAGTATTATCGACGCCGCGCAACAAGATAATTCTGTTGAAGATTCTTTGCTAAAAGCTCTTGCGACAGGCGAAGAAATTGATCCTTCATTGCTTGAAGTGATGGGGGAGTGGGTCTCCTCTCAAGCGGTTTTTCAGCAAACTATTCAACAATCCTTGACCGAAGGGACGCCTATTGCAAAAGCAATGGAAAATTCTTCTAAAGCGGTTCTGGAAGATGAATATTTGTCAGCCCAAGGTGACAGTTTTCTGAAAGCATTGGCTGGGGCCGATGGATTGGCTGAGGCATTCAAAGAATTAGAAGATGCCGTCACAAAGGGAGTGCCTGAAGAATATCGCGAAGTTGCTTTGAAGGCATTTACGGAAACATTGAAGGAAATGTTGGCCCTTGGTAAATCCCTTGATGATGCAAAAGAGATGGCAAGCACCGAAGTTCAGTCTGCAGTTGAGCAAGCAAAAGCCCTTCAAGGGGATATGTCGTCTCAAGATGCTTTTCTGACCGCTTTAGCCAGTGGAAATGGTGTCGAAAAAGCGATTGGAGATATGGGAGCATCTGGGCCAGGTGCCAATGCCCAAAATTTTCAAAATGCACTTGCTAATGCATTAGCGGAAGGTTTGTCTTCAAATGACAGTTTTGAAAGTGCTCAGGCCGACGCCTTGGCCGTCACCATGGCGGAAGCGTCTGTTGCCATAGAAGTTCCGCCGGGGAATGACTTGTTAGCGGCACTTGCGACTGGCGACAATATTCAGAGTATTATTGAAAGTTTCACCCAAAACGGAACGGATGCTCAGGTTTTTCAGGCCGCTTTAAGTGAGGCCCTTGCCAGTGGCGCAAGCCCTGCTAATGCTATTATTCAGGCGGCGGTTCAGGCTGAAGTTGTGGCTCAGCTGGATACGGGGGCAACGGATAGTTTGCTCGCGGCCTTAGCGACGGGAGAAAATGTTCCTGAGGGTAATGACGGGTCGCAGGAATTCCAAAAAGCCTTGGCGGATGCCCTGGCTAATGAAGAGGACTTTAATACCGCGATGTTCGAGGCTGAAGATACAGCCCGCGCTATTGATATCGCCAAAAATGCGACGGAAATCCTCCCGCCTTCTGATAGCCCTGTTGCGCCGGAACCGGTTAGTGTGGTTGTCAGTGCCGACCCTCCCTCGGTACCAGTAGCTACAACGGAAGCGCCAACTGTCGTTGCGTCAATACCACCAGTAATAACTACAGTGACGCTTTTTTCTCCTCCCATCTCTACACCTCAAGTCGTGCCAGCTGAGCCGATAGCCTTTGTTCTGCCTCCTGATGTTTCTGGATTTGGACCTGATGTGCCTGAGGTTTCAGGCGATGAAAGTGATCCGGAAGATGGTGATGAAGATCCGGATGAGGACGTTGAACCGGAGCCAACGCCAAGATCCGTTCGCCCAGATGATGATGATCCTCCAACACCGCAACCAAATGTAACGCCCAGTACAGACATTAGTTTTTCTATCACTGCATCCTCGCTCAGTATCAGTGAAGAGGCCGGAGCAGGCACTAATTTTACAATTGTAATGAACGGTGATGCGCTAACTGGTGCCAATCAGGCGACAGTGAACATAAATTCCTCAGGCTCGGCAACCGATGGTACTGATTATTACATAGCGATAGACGATGCTATCGCCAGTGAAGGCGGAGGTGTCAGCCGGTTGGGGTCAATCCTAACATTTACATCAGAATTTGATGGTAGTCTGGAGTTTACTGTGACAGCCATAGATGATGGGGAGGTTGAAGATACGGAGACCATTGTCGTGACTTTAAGCGGTGCGACTGTGACCGATGGCAGCGCTACAATCACAACAGCGCAGGCATCGACGGACATTACCGAGGTTGATGCCGGGATCAGTTTTGAAATTTCCGCATCCCCGCTCAGTATCAGTGAAGAGGCCGGAGCAGGCACTAATTTTACAATTGTAATGAACGGTGATGCGCTGGTTGGTGCCAATCAGGCGACAGTGAACATAATTCCGTCAGGCTCGGCAACCGATGATATTGATTATTCCAGTTTTTACGCAGCGATAGACGATGCTATCGCCAATGAAGGTGGGGGTGTCAGCCGGTTGGGATCAATCCTAACATTTACATCAGAATTTGATGGTAGTCTGAAATTTATAATCTTTGCCATTGATGATGCGGCTGCTGAAGGCACTGAAACCATTGTTGCTACCTTAAGCGATGCGGCTGTGACCAATGGCCGTGCTGGGATAACAGCAGCAGAGGCATCGGTGGATATCACCGAGACGGATCCAGTCGCTGACACGCCCCATATCGTGCCCCCTATGTATAATTATAGTCCGTCCTCGGGGAGTGTTTCTCAAATATTAGGCTCCACAGAAGGTATTGCAGTAACCTTCGTTGATAATACATATGGTGACTGGTTTTACTCGAACGATAATTCAACGTGGATAGCCTTTACGGGACTTTCTGATACTTCAGCGACATTGCTAAGTGGGGGCGAATATATTCGTTTCGTCGCAGATCCTTTATTTGATGGACAAGCGACATTTACTTTTAAAGTCTGGGATGAAAGTACAAACACATCCCAAGACACCGGCGTTGATACGACTTCTACAAGCTCAGTCATATCAGGCTATAATGTAGCAAGTGTCTCCGTTGTGTCTGAAAATCCAACCTCGAATAACTATACCTATAATTATTCCTATGACTTAGCCTCAGATCTCCCGACAGAATGGCTGGCAATTAATTTAACGGCCGGTAAAACCTATACATTTACTGTGGAAAACACGGAAACTTATGATGCGGATATCTCCGGTATTTATAATGTTGGGGGTTTTTTTATTCCTGGAACAACTGATGAGACCGCAAGCGGTGACTCTGCAACGATAACCTATCTGGCAACCTCATCGGGTTACCATTATATTGAGATAACTTCTGATAGTGATTTGGCCGCGCTAATTGCTGCCGGAGATCCGACGGCATTTAGTTATGACTTTACCTATAGTGAAGTGGTTGATCCTCTCGTGATTGATCTGGATGGTAATGGCATTGCTTTCATATCAGCGGATCATGATTTTGCCATGACACCAGATGGTACGTCCGTTGCAGAGGGCTGGGTGAATGGGGATGACGGATTTTTGGTTCTGGATAAAAATGGTGATGGTCAAATCGACAATATCTCAGAGATGTTTTCCGAATATTTCAGCGATGAGGCCACAAGCGGAATGGCGGCTCTTATCGCTTTTGATGAAAATGCCGATCAAGTTCTCAATAGTAGCGACGCCATTTTTAGCGAGCTTTCGATTTGGCAGGATTTGAATTCAAACGGCCTAACCGATCAAGGCGAATTGCGCAGTCTCGCTGAATGGGGAATTACAGAAATCTCCCTTGCCTCTGAAACTGTCAACGAGGTGGATTCAGGTAATGTTATTTTATCTGAAAGCCAAGTTACTTTTGAAGATGGGCGGCAGACCAGCATGATTGAAGCAGGGCTGGTTGTAGAAAACGCGGTTACCTATAGCCAAATGATAACAGCAGCGTCAGATGAGACCCAAGCGATGAGTGAAGATGAGGCAGCTTATGAATTCACTCAATCAAATGCAGAATTAAACACTCCCCTAGAACAAGAAATCAGCCCCTTAGGGGATATTGCTTAAAGGCAAGCAATCGTAAAATTGAGGTAACCCGTGTCTAAAAGAAATTTATTAATACTTATTCTCGCAATCATTATTGCTATTAGCGCGATTGGATCTTTCATCGCGCGGACAATTTTCTTTGCGGAAAAATTGGATCAAAGCATCACTGTCTCCTTGGTTGGCCCCATGAGCGGGGAAGAGGCTCAAACGGGGCTTTCCATGCGCCGGGGCGCTGAACTGTTCGCCGAACAATTTAATCAAAGCGGTGGGCTGAACGGAAAAGGGATAAAGCTAGACATACGGGACGATGCTAATTCTGCGGAAGAAACCAGCAAAATCGCGCAACAAATTGTCGCTGAACAGAAAGCCAGCGCGGTTGTCGGACATTGGAGGCAAGATCTGCAAGGAGCCGTTGCCGGGCTTTATGAGGCAGATCAATTGCCTTTCATTACGGTATCAGCTAGCGATTCAGCCACATTAAAGAATAATGCGCGGATGTTTGGAGCCCAATATGGCTTGGTTCAGGAATCTAAATTTCTGGCAAACTACACGCGGAATGTTCTGGGAAAAAAGATCGTCACCATTATTCATGATGACAGTTCATATGGCACAACAGCGCAAAGCAATTTTGAACAAGTCTATCTGCGCTTTGGTACAAAAATACGCTATATCCACAGCTTTGAAGCACAGAGCGAGGACCTCGATCAACGGCTTACGGCAATTGTCACAGAACTGAAAAGTAAAAAAGATGCGGGCACTTTGTTTTTGGCGACACGGGCACCTATGGCCGCAAAACTTGTGAACCTAATCCGTCGGGCGGGTATTCGCAGCCAAATTGTCGGCCTGAATGTAATGGCCAGTCAAACTTTCCTAAAAGGATTGAATGAACTTCCCGGCGATCCTGCGCTAAAACCAAAATACACAGACGGGATTATCGCCACTTCTCCCTTATTGTTTGATACGGCATCGCAACAAACTCAAGAATTTAAAAATAACTACATCAAGCGGTATGGTGAACAGCCAGACTGGATTGCGGCCAATGCTTATGAAGCACTTCAATTAATTGTGGCAGGGTTGAAGGAGAAAACCGTTTCTGAGGGAACCGAGGATGAAGAGGTCGGCGTCAGCCGTCAAAATATCCAAGAATATCTGTCTAATCTGAAAAAGCCCGGTAAAGAATTTACAGGCGTGGCCGGCATTACAAGTTTCAAACCCAGCGGAGAATCCTTAAAACCAATTCAAATTGGTGTCTTTAATGGTCAGGATATTGTGGCGGCTATGACCCAGTTGCAGCCTTTAAGTGATGGTAGTCCCAGCAACTATTTTGATGAGATTAAAAAGGGTCGGATGCTCTATGTGAATGACAAATTCATGTATAAAACGAATGTCGTTTATACAGGTCTGCAATTGGAAAATATATCTGATCTGGATACGACCAAACGCGTTGCAAATATCGAATTTGCCTTATGGTTTCGCTACCGCGGGGATTTTAAGCCTGAAGAAGTTATCTTTCAAAATGCTGTTGAGCCCATTGTCCTGACAGAGCCAGAAGAAGCTTTCAAAGATGGTGATATTTCATTCAAGCTTTACCGGATTAAAGCCCTTTTTAATCTTGATTTTCTAGGCGGTAAACAGCGTTATGGTTATCACACCATTGGTCTTTCGTTCATGCATAAAAATCTGGATCGTAATAACCTGCTCTATGTTGTTGATATTCTCGGCATGGATCTGAATAAGGGTGAAACACTCCTCTCCAAAATACAAAATAGCTCAGTAATAAGTCCGACACTTGGCTGGGGTGTTAAAAAAGCGTCCGTTTCTCAAGAACTTTTCACCACGAGTGCTTTGGGTAAACCCATCTATGTGGGGTTTGGCTCGTTAGATCCAGAATATTCCCGAATTACCTTAGAGGCCTTGATTCAAGAAGATAAACTGCACGCCACAGACTTTATACCGGCAGAATATTTTATCTATATTGGTATCTTCGGTTTCGTTGGCGTGTTGTTTGCCTGGGGAATTGACAGAAAGACGAAAGATTTCTTTTGGGCGACGTCCTCTTGGGTGCTGCGGTGCATTTTTTGGCCGGTTAGTATGCTGGCTGTTGGTAACATCGCTCTCGATCTGTCTGTATCCTACCTCTCCTATCACTACACAAACATGATATCCCAAGGATATGACATGATGTGGTGGATAATTGGTGCATCACTGGGCAGCATTGCCCTTGAGCGGTTCCTATGGAGTCCCTTGGAGAAAAGAACAGAAAAGAAAATACCGGATGTAATCCGCTTATTTGCCTCGACAGCGATATACTTGCTCGCCATCTTCGGTATTGTTGCCTTTGTCTTTGGGGAGACGCTTACCAGTTTGCTTGCAACAGGTGGCTTGTTCACCATGATCATCGGTTTGGCGGTTCAGTCTAATATCGCCAATGTGTTCTCTGGTATCGTTGTTAATATTGAACGCCCGTTTACTGTTGGGGACTGGATCAAAATTGATAGTCTGGATGACACTGAAGTTCTCGATATTACATGGCGTACAACACGCTTGAGAACCATGGCGGGGCTGATGATCAGTTTGCCAAATGCAAAGGTTGCTGAAGCCACCACCATCAACTATGCACGCAATAACATTCGCCGGGACATTGAAATAAATGTCTCAACTGAGATTTTACCTGAAAAAGTCTGCTCGATCCTTCAGGAAATCCTCGATAATGATGAAGAACTTAATCGGGTTGCCGCACCGTTTGTCGCCTATAAAGGCGTCAATATGGTTTATGGGCAAAATGTAAATACCTTTAAGCTTGGCGTTTGGCGGGATGAATATGGAACTTCCTTTGCCATTATGGGGCCTCTTTGGCATAAAATTTGGGAAACCTTCAAGGCAAACGATATCCCCTTTATCCCCCCTGAAGGGGAACGGGTAATTCCAAAGCAGTATTTAGAACAAGTTTCTTAAAGGGTCTCGTACACATTATGAAAATGCATTTTAAGAAGCTTATTCTCCTGTCTGTTTGTTCTCTTGTCGCGATATCCGCTCCGCACTCTTCAAGAGCTGTATCCCTGCAAGAACTGTTGCCAGAGATATTGGAAAATCACGAACGCATCCAAAGTAAAAAATATGCATTGGAGGCCGCACGGGAAGATATTGAGGTTAGACTCGGTGACTGGTATCCAACCGTCGACCTTTCCAGTGATTTTGGTCGTGAAATGCAAAATAAGCCCTCTGGCTCCGATGACACCTATTTAAACTATAAGCAAGCAAGCCTGGAAATCACCCAACTCATCACTGATTTTGGTGTGACAAGCGCGGCAGTTGATACTGCGAAATTGAAATTTGATCGCGCAAAGCTTTCCTATTTTTCGGAAAGACAGGATCTTCTCTCTGATGCTGTTACAGCATATGTGGATGTTATCGGCGCGTGGAAAGTTTCAAAATTTGCGCAGCAATCGGAAGAAAACATCCGCAACCAGACTGGCCTTGAAGAAGTGCGGGTTTCCGTTGGTGGTGGCCTAACCACTGACGTGTTACAAAGTAAATCTCAGTTGGCAGGGGCACAAACCAGACGAATTCGCGCTGATGGCAAATTGAATAAGGCGATCAATCATTTCGAGACAATTTTTGATTTCTCTCCCGATGATGTTCAGTCTTTTGAAGAATTTTCTCTTCCCTTTGATGTGAAATATGAAGAACAGAGTGACTTTGAAACTGTTCGAAACGGGAATTTCAAAATTCAAATTTCTGAAAATAAAGTGGAGGCGGCAAAAGCAAAAGTCAGAAGCCGTAAAGCCGGCTCATTTCGGCCTAGACTCGAGCTAAGCGCTAGCATGAATGCCAAAGATAATGTCTCTGGTACTGCGGGGGTTCAAACCGAAGCTCTTTGGGGTGTTAAGGCCACTATGCCGTTGAATTTAGGGTTTACAGAATTAAATTCGATCAAATCGTCAAGGCATAAACTCAATTCCGAAAAAATGAAGCTTTCGACAACATATCGCTCTGTTCGAAAGAGTTATTTAAATGCATTGCAAGAAGTCAGAACATCGCGCCAGACTTTGGAATCCTTGGAGTTTCAAGTTGGAATTGCTGAGAATTTTTTAAAACTGTCCCGACAAGAACGGGAGCTTGGCCAGCGATCCTTGATCGATGTTTTATCTGGGGAAACGACGCTTATTAATGCACAAAGTGATGCGGAGGCCGCCAAAACAGATCTTTTGAAGGCCATTATCTCACTCCAAGAAATTATGGGGAAACTAGATGTCACGCTCCTGTCTTCCGCTGTAATATCTTCCGAGAAAGTGCAATAAAGGCAGTAAAATGAGGGAGTTATGGTTACGCCTACAGTCATATCCGTTTGTTTCTACGCAACTGATTGTGGCGTCTCTTTTTGCTAATCTTTTGGCGCTGGCAACCCCTGTCTTTGTGATCATGGTGCTTAATCGCTATATCGGGTCTGGCATTGATGCAACGTTAATCACTTTAACAAGTGGTGTTGTGCTTGCCATCCTTTTGGAATTTTGTTTCCGCTTTATGCGTTTGAAACTAACGGAAAAAATAAACACCAAACGCAATCATGATTTGATGATTGGGGCGTTTGGGATGGTTTTGAGCGCGAAAATGAGGGCCCTTGCCGAACAAAGTGCAGGGGAGAAACGTGAGACCTTACAAGGGTTACAGATCATTGAAGCGGCTTATGCACCTTCAAATTTGACAACGCTTTTTGATTTTCCGTTTGCGCTAGTCTTTGTCTCTGTCCTTTTTCTTCTTGCCCCGGTTTTGGGTATCGTGGTGCTTTGTTTTCTTTGTGCCTCCTTGGGCATCAGCTACGTCGATCGCCACCTGTCGCAGGAGAATATTAAAACATTAAGCAAGACGAATGCGTCGGGAAATTCCCTTATCAGTACGGCGGATTTAGCCAGTAAAACAGTTCGTGCCTTCAATCTTCAGAATGTGGTGATGAAAAAGTGGGGCCAGTATGTGTCTTCTTTCCTGTCCCAAAGAAGAAGATCTGGGCATCAACAAGGCACCGTTCAGGCTCTGATGGGTATGGTGCAGGCTTTGATGAGTGTCAGTATATATGCCATTGGCGCCTTGCTTGTTGTAAAGGGGGAGCTTGATATCGGCTCCCTTATTGGAGCGAATATTCTGGCCTCACGTGCATTTGGTCCCATTACCCAACTTTCCCGCCTGCAGTCCTTGTTCAGCAAAGCCAAAATTGCCTTGGCTCGTATTCATGTGCTGGCTCAGATTGAGACAGAAAAAGATAAGGGGACAAGTCCGAAAGTGTATAAGGGCGGCCTTAAATTCAAGGATGTCTCGTTTTCTTATCCGGGCTCTAC
Organism: Sneathiella sp.; assembly: GCA_016764355.1. Taxonomy (GTDB): domain Bacteria; phylum Pseudomonadota; class Alphaproteobacteria; order Sneathiellales; family Sneathiellaceae; genus Sneathiella. Next base: position 13,808 of record JAESSA010000001.1, read on the forward strand.
GATCCCTCTGTTTGAATCCCTTGATCTTACTATTACGCCCGGATCAATTTTAATTCTGGTGGGGGAAAGCGGAACCGGTAAAAGTACGTTTTTCCATATGGTCACGGGCCTGTTAGAGCCCGACCGAGGGCAGGTTTTGACCGATGGAATTGAAATGCAGCAGCTCTCCTTGCCGTGGTGGCGCCAGCAACTCATATATCTCCCGCAGGAGCCCCTTTTCCTCTCTGCGTCCATCTTGGAAAATATGGATAACAGGTCTCCCCTTTTAGTAGAAAATGCCTTACGCCAAGCGGGTCTTGAAGAGTTTATTGATAATAGTGCGAAGGGGCTGGAGACGGTCTTGCATAATAACGGATTAAATTTACCCGTGGGTATTCGCCGCCGCCTAGCCCTTGCCCGTGCTTTTTTGAATGATGGGGCGCTTGTATTATGTGATGATCCCACAGAAGGCTTAGATATTGAGGGTCGGAAGATTGTTCTACAATGTCTGAAAAACCTGTCGGAGCAAGGTAAAACACTGATCATTGCGACAAATGATCCGGCAATCTTACGAGGCGCAAGTGTGGTTCTGGACTTAAATCAGAAACCAGCCCCGCAGATTCGAAAGATGGTTTCCCAGTGAAATTATTTTTAAAAGTAAACCTATCTTCGTTCAGCTTGATCAACAATGTTTTCTTTTTGATGACCTTTGGTCTTGTGGCCATTTTCTGGTGGATGTCACTGGGGACCTTGGATGTTGTCAGTCTCGCCAATGGTGAAGTTATTCCCGTAGGGCAGGTTAAAAAAGTACAGCATCTGGAAGGGGGAATCGTCCAGGAAATATTGGTTCGAGAAGGGGAAACTGTCACGAAAGGTCAGGCTGTATTTGTTTTGGATAGCACACAATTAGAAGCCGACAAAATTGAACTGGAGAGCAGGTTAACGGTCGTATCCGTCAAGATACTACGTTTGAAGGCGGAAATTTCGCAAGATCGGTTATTAAAGATACCATCTGAATTGATTAGAAAATCCCCTGAAATAGCGGCTCAAGAAACTGACTTGTTCAACACTAGAGGGCAGCGCTTAACCGAACAGTTGGACGTTCAAAAGGAACTTATCGCTCAAAAAGAATTGCAAGTAGGCGAGATCGAGACCCAAATTGAACGGGGACTGGACGTAAAAAGACTGTCTGATGAGCAAATCGATATTAGTGAAAAAATGCTGAAAAACGCACTGGGTAGTCGTTTGGCGCATATATCTTTGTTGAAAGAAGGCACGAACCTAACGGCTAAGATTGAGCAGAATATGGCTCTGTTGCTTCAAACCCGCGCAGCTCTGAGAGAAGCGAATACGCGCATAAGCATGATCAAAACTATATTTGATGAAGATGTCAAAACCCAATTGAGTGAGGCAGAGCAGAAAAGGCGCGAACTGTCCCAAGTTGTCATCAAAATCAAAGCACAATTGGATCGTATGACCTTGCGGGCTCCTGTCGATGGTATTGTAAAGGCGCTTTTTGTCCATTCAGAGGGCGAGGTCATTACGCGCGGTGGTACGGTTCTTGAGATTGTTCCTGCGGGGGATCAATTGGTTATTGAGGCCTTATTGCCAGCAGTCGAGATTGGTTTTGTGAGCCTTGATCAAGCCGTGCAAATTCGCTTGGCATCCGTAGACGCAGGCCGTTTTGGTAAAATGGACGGTCAAATACACACCATCAGTCCGGATTCTTTTGTCGATGAAAAAGGGGTAAGTTTTTACAAAATCTACGTCACCCCAAAGGACGCTGCCTTTAGCCACGGGAAAACAACGTATAAACTCTCCCCCGGTGTGCAAGTGATCTGCAGCATTATTACGGATCAGCGGACAATCCTAAGCTACTTGTTTGACCCCTTTTTCCGCCAGTTTGGATCAGCTCTGACCGAACGATAAATTGAGCCTTAACTGCTGGTGATCTCATATTTATATGCATATGACGGTACGTTAACTATTTCGGCGAAGGACGCCTCCGGCTAAATAGAGGCTTCCCGCAATAAGCAGGCGGCAGGGGCGCTTTGATAAATGCGGTATAAGCATATCCACAGCGTCTTCAACATTTGGCGCGGGAATACAATCAATGCCGGCAGCGCAGCCCATAGCAGCCAGTTCAGCGGCGCTGGTGGTGGCGGCTTCTCCCTCAATGGAGATGGTAATCCCTTTATCCGTAATAGGTTCCAATTTCCTGAAAAAAGAAACCTGATCTTTGGTGTTGAGCATACCACAAATAAGATAAGTCGGTTTTGGGTCAACTTCGTCAAAGCTCTGGAAGCTGGCGGCTATTTGGGCGCCCGCAGCCTCGTTGTGACCGCCATCAAGCCAAAGTTCCACCCCCTCAGGCAGGCGTTGGGCAAGAGGGCCTTTTACTAAGCGTTGAAGGCGTGCAGGCCAGATTACATTTTGAAGACCTTGATCAATATGTTCTTTTTCCAGCGTAAAGCCCGGTAACGTCTTCAGGCAGGCAATGGCTGTGGCTGCATTGGCAATCTGATGATCCCCCAAAAGAGCCGGGTGCACGTAAGTGTGCTTTCCCTCTTCATCCTCATATTCCCAGTGATCTCGGCTTGTAATTGAAAAATGCCAATCTTTTCCGTGCTGGAAAGTAGGCGCTCCGATTTTCGTCGCCTGTTCAAGCAAAGCCTTTATAACCACTTTAGATTGGGGACCAAGGACGGCAGGGACATCTTTTTTCAGGATGCCTGCTTTTTCAAAGGCAATACCGGCAAGATCCGATCCCAGATACTGTTCGTGATCGTGGGAGATGGGGGTTAAGGCCGTAAGCGCCGGTTTATCCACTACATTGGTGGCATCCAACCGCCCGCCAAGACCTGTTTCCAGCAATAGATAATCTGCGGGCGTATCCGCGAACGCTTTGAGAGCTGCGGCAGTTGTGATTTCAAAATAGGTTATAGTCTCGGTCCCGTTCACAGTCTTACAGTAAGTGAGTAGGTCGGACAGTTTCGCTTCCGAAATAACCTCGCCAGCAAGAACAATGCGTTCAGCAAAGCGGACAAGGTGAGGAGAGGTGTAAACATGGACTGTTTTACCCGCCGCCTCCAAAATAGACCGTATGAAGGCAAGTAAAGAGCCCTTACCGTTGGTTCCTGCAACATGGATGACCGGGGGTAAGTTCTTTTCTGGATGTCCCAGTTTCTGTAGGATATCCGTCATGCGATCCAGGGATAAGTCAATTATCTTGGGATGGAGCGCCATTAAGCGCTCCAATATCACATCACTTTGCCTTTCGGACATACGGTCAAACTCTCATTTTTACTCAGCTGCGGGTTTTTCTACAGGTGCGGTTTCTGGTGTTTTTGCAAAATCAGGGGCTATAATTTCGGCCTTTTTCTGGTTTGCTACAAGGTCGATAATCCGCCCAAGAGTTTCCTTCATGCTCTGGCGGTGAACCACCATATCAAGCATACCTTTTTCAAGAAGGAATTCAGCGCGTTGGAACCCTTCAGGAAGTTTCTCGCGGATTGTTTCCTCAATCACACGTGGGCCTGCAAAACAAATCAAAGCGCCGGGTTCAGAAATCTGAAAATCACCAAGCATGGCATAAGATGCGGTAACACCGCCTGTTGTGGGGTCTGTGAGAACCACGATGAAAGGAAGCTTGGCTTCTTTTAGGCGTTGAACAGCAACCGTGGTGCGGGGCATCTGCATCAAGGACAGGATGCCCTCCTGCATACGCGCGCCCCCAGCGGCGGTGAACAGAATAAGCGGAGCTTTTTGCAAAATAGCCAGCTTGGAGGCCGCGACAATGGCTTCCCCAACGGCCATACCAAGGGATCCACCCATGAAATTGAAGTTCTGAACACCAACTACGGCTGACGTATTCCCAATGGTGCCATGGGCGACGATCATAGCGTCTTTGTCTTTTGTTTTGGCGCGAGCGTCCTTCAAACGATCCGTATATTTCTTTGTATCACGGAATTTAAGCGGATCAGTTTGTACGTCTGGTAGCTCAATAACGTCGTATTTACCGTCATCGAAAGTCATCTCGAGGCGTTCTGTGGGCCCAAGTCGCATGTGATACTCGCAATGGACACACACTTTAAGATTTACTGCCAGCTCACTGTGAAAGAGCATTTGTGAACATTCAGGGCATTTTATCCACAAATTGTCCGGCGTGTCTTTGGCGTTCGCCAATTTACGGATTTTAGGAAGAACTTTGTTTGTCAGCCAATTCATCGCGAGAATTCCGTTATTTCTTTGTGACGCTGCGAATGCCAGCGGAGAGTTCGGTTGCTAAGGCAAGAGTGGCTTGAACGGCCGCTTGCCTATCGTTACCTGAGGCTATTTGCTCAATCAACGCCGTGCCCACAACAGCGCCATCAGCAATTTCTGCAATTTCTGCGGCCTGAACACCTGTTCGAATACCAAACCCCACAGCAATCGGTATATCGGTAGCCCGCTTGATGCGTTCAAGGGATTTCGCAACATCGGCAGCTTCTGGTGCCGCGGCTCCAGTTGTGCCTGCGATTGACACATAATAAAGAAAACCTGATGTGTTCTTCAAAATGGTTTGTAACCGCGCGTCATCAGTTGTGGGGGTTGCCAAGCGAATGAAGTTAATCCCGGCTTTCATGGCAGGTATACAAAGCTCGTCATCTTCTTCAGCGGGCAAATCCACGATGATCAGCCCATCTACACCTGTTTGCTTGGCGTCGGTGAGAAATTTTTCAACGCCGTAGGCATAAATGGGGTTGAAATAGCCCATTAAAACGATGGGTGTTTCGTCATTTGTTTCGCGAAAATCACGGATTAAATGCAGTGTTGATTTTAGTGTGGTGCCAGATGCCAAGGCACGTAAACCCGCTTGTTGAATTGCAGGACCATCAGCCATTGGGTCAGTGAAGGGCATGCCCACTTCAATAATATCAGCACCTGCGCCGGGTAGGCTCTTGATGAGTTGCAGGGCCGTCTCATGGTCAGGATCCCCCGCCATAACAAAAGTGATGAAAGCCGCGCGGCTTTCTTCTTTTAAAGCTGCAAATCGGCGGTCAATACGGGTTTCAATCACAATTTAACTCCCAGCGCGTCTGCGACAGTAAAGATATCTTTGTCTCCGCGACCGGAGAGATTGACCACAATTACATGATCTTTTGGCAATTCTGGGGCAAGTTTTTCCAAATAAGCGAGTGCATGACTGGATTCAAGCGCCGGGATAATACCCTCTAATTTACAACAAAGCTGGAACGCTTCCAGAGCTTCATCGTCTGTGGCATTCACATAATTTACGCGACCCACATCATTAAGCCAGGAATGTTCTGGCCCAATTCCGGGGTAATCGAGCCCGGCAGAGATAGAATGGGCTTCAATAATTTGGCCATCGTCATCTTGCAGCAAATAGGTGCGATTTCCGTGAAGGATGCCGGGGCGTCCGCCTTTTAAGGAAGCCGCATGTTTATCCGTATCGATACCATGGCCCGCTGCTTCCACGCCGATGATGTCCACGTTCTCATCATCAAGGAAGGTATGGAACAAACCCATAGCGTTTGATCCGCCGCCAATGCAGGCAAGCAAAGTGTCAGGAAGACGGCCTTCCGCATCCATAATCTGACGGCGCACTTCTTCGCCGATCACATTTTGGAAATCACGGACCAAGGTTGGATAAGGATGGGGGCCCGCAACAGTACCGATAATGTAGAAAGTGTCTTCCACATTGGTCACCCAATCGCGCAGGGCTTCGTTCATGGCGTCTTTTAAAGTCCGAGACCCTGATTTCACAGAGATAACTTCAGCGCCCAGCAATTTCATGCGGAAAACATTGGGGGCCTGACGTTCAATGTCAACCTCACCCATATAAATGGTGCAGGGAAGACCAAAACGCGCGGCAACAGTTGCAGTAGCAACACCGTGTTGGCCTGCGCCGGTCTCTGCAATGATACGTTTTTTATTCATACGCAGAGCGAGTAATATCTGGCCCATGCAGTTGTTAATTTTATGGGCACCCGTATGGTTTAGATCTTCCCGTTTCAGGTAAATCTTTGCACCGCCAAAATGCTCTGTCAGGCGTTCTGCAAAATACAGCGGGCTTTCTCGTCCCACATAATGTTTGAGCAGACTTTTGAGCTGCGCAGCAAATTCAGGGTCTTGTTTAGAGCTTTCGTAAGCCTGATCCAATTCCAGAATGAGCGGCATGAGGGTTTCTGCCACGAACTGTCCACCGAAAATACCAAAATGGCCTGTATCATCAGGCCCGGCCCGGTATGTATTTAATTGCGTCATAGCTTAACCGTTCTCAAAAATCTCAACATTCAAATCGTGCGGACTGCCTCTAAAAAGCGAGCAATTGCCGCAGGGTCTTTTACCCCCGGCTTCACTTCAACACCGGACGAGGTATCCACGCAAGGCGCGCCACTAATGGTGACAGCCTCCAACACATTCGCCGCATCCAATCCACCGGCTAACATCCAAGGCAGTGAAGGGGTAACATTTGCCAGCATTCGCCAGTCAAATACAAGTCCATTCCCACCCGGTAATGCATTTTCCATGCTTTTAGGAGCTTTTGCATCAAACAGCAACATGTCTGCTGCTCCCACATAGGAATTTGCGTTCTCTATATCAATTTTCTCGGCAATTTTTAACGCTTTCATGACCGGGATATTGAAAGCTTTTTTAATCTCCAGAACCCGCTCTACGCTCTCACTGCCATGAAGTTGTATCAAGTCTAGTCGCGCAACTGCTAAAACGTCCCTGATCAGATCATCGTCTGGGTCAACAAATAGCCCCACGATCTTGACTGTATCGGGTACATGTTCCGTAAGCATAGCGGCTTGTGCAGGGGTAACGGCACGCGGACTTTTGGCAAAAAAGACCATTCCAATATAATCGGCTTTGCCATCAACTGCGGCCTTTACGGATACAGCGTCATTGAGACCACAGATTTTTGCTTGAACGCGGGTCATCGAGCTAAATCTTCTGCAATATTGGCGACGGCCTCAGCTGGATTGGCGGCTCCTGTAATGGGACGGCCAATGACCAGATAATCTGCACCGTCATTGAGGGCCTCTACAGGAGTTTTGACCCGTTTTTGATCCCCGTGATCACTGCCTGTTGGGCGAATGCCTGGCACAACCAACTTAAAGTCGGGTCCGCATTGCACACGAAGGGCTGCAATTTCAAGGGGACTGCATATGACGCCATCTGCGCCGTTTTCTTGTGCAAGGGCGGCTAACCGCAGAACCTGACTAGCGGTATCGCTCTCCACGCCCGTTTCCAATAAATCAGCGTTATCCATGCTGGTTAGGACGGTAACAGCAAGGATCATCGGGCGAGCGTCTCCAAATTCGGCGGATGCATCGCTTGCAGCTTTGATCATATCAGCGCCGCCACAGCCATGTATTGTCAGCATATTGGGAGCGACGGACCGCGCAGCCGCGCGAACAGCACCTGCAACCGTATTGGGTATATCGTGGAATTTTAAATCCAGAAATAGCGGTGTATCTTGACCCACAACCTCAAGAATCCCTTGGGGGCCAAAACTGGTAAAGAATTCTTTGCCAAGTTTTATGCCGCCTGTATGAGGGGCGATGGCCGCGCCGATGGTCTTGGCAAGACCAAGATCATTTTTGTCGATCGCTGTAAATATAGGGTTTGCTGGTTGCTTACGCATAAAGTCTCTATTCGATAAACAGGGCTGGGCCCTATGGATTCGGGTGGATAATAGTCAATTATACATGAAAGGAAAGAGATAGAAGGGGCAAATACAAGATTTTACAATTATGAAGGCTTAGGCCATGTCGTGGTCTTCTGAGTTTCTATATATGCATCCAATCTGTCAAAAAGCCGATCTGAAAAAGGTGTGCCTAACAAATCGAAGCTTTTAAAACGATCCATTCTGAAATTTCTAAAATCTTGCCGTAGTTCGCACCATGCTACAAGGAGCTGGATACTTTCAAAAAAGACAATAAGAAGTGGACATACAATCCGCTCGGTCAGAATGCCGTTTGGTGTTTGGTAACAAGTTTTCGCTTTTTGCTGCTGCCTTATTGCGCTTCGAACATCTGGCATAGAGACATGGATTATTGTGGTGTTCACGAATTTAGGTATTACTTGGCGAGCAGAATGCATCAGTCGCCGCCTATCAGGTGGCAGGACCGCTTCGATTTTACTCAACACATTTTCAGAAGCGCGGCTTATATGGGGGTCCCCATTATATTTGACCCATTGAATGCCCAGCATGACAGCATCAATCTCTTCTTCTGAGAGCATCATAGGCGGCATATCGAAGCCTTGATCAAGAATGTAGCCCATTCCCGCTTCGCCGCGAATAGGAACCCGGTTTGCCATCAGGTCTTGGATGTCCCGATAGATCGTTCTAGTGGACACCTCTAGTTCCTGCGCAATAGCCTGTGCCGTTACCACAGATTTATTCCGCTGCAACACTTGAATGATCTGAAAGAGTCTCTCTGCGCGCCTCATAAATGTTCTCTTTTCGTTTTCCTGACACTCTCCTGACAGTATGCTGTCAGTAGGGGGGTGATATCAAGGGGTATTACAAACCGAATATAAGGAATACCGCTATGACACCGTCCATCACCGTTCATCAGTTCCCAGCTGTTCTTGGCATGCAGCCCAGCTCCTTTGGGCTGAAGTTGGAAACGTGGCTTCGCATGAGGGGGCAAGAGCACACGGTTATCTCTTCTGTCCGCGAATTGGGACCGAAGGGTAAGGTTCCGTTCGCCAAAATTGATGGGAAGATCTTAGGGGATAGTGAGTTGATTATCAAACACCTGTCAAAATCTGGGCGTAAATGTCTAGAAGCAGGCCTTGATGCACGCCAGAGGGCAAAAGGGATCCTTATTCGCCGCTTGGTGGAGGAGCATTTATATTTTGTTCTGGTTTATTCTCGTTGGGTGGATCCGGATGGGTGGCGGGGGTTCCAGCCCCTATTTTTTGGCCCTGCACCGGCTATTGTTCGCGGTTTTATCTCCAAAAAAATACGGAAAAAAATTGTTGCTTCACTCGCAGGGCAAGGCATAGCCCGTCATACACCACAGGAGGTCTATGAGAAGGGGCGGGTTGATTTTTTGGCCTTATCTACTTTGCTTGGGGACAGAGACTATTTTTTAGGTGAAGGGCCAACCCAAACAGATGCAAGCGCCTATGGATTGCTCGCGAACTTTCACTATTCCCCAATTCATGGGCCTCTACAGGAAATGCTAAAAGAGCATAAAAACCTGATCGGGTTTGTTGAGAGAATAAAGAGTGAATATTGGCCGAACTCTAAACTGGGTGGCGGTGATGAGGAGAAGTTTATCCCGGCTTGAACTGGGCTTACAGACTTCCGCCAGTTAACTATTTGCCCTTGACCGATTGGGGTGGTTGTCCTAAATACTAAAAATAGGACAACCGTCCTACACGACGATTTGTGAGAGGAGGGCTAATCGGTGGGCAATAAATCAACACGAGATCATATTGTTGAATCGGCTGATCAGCTATTTTACCAGCAGGGGTTTGAGCATACTTCGTTTGCAGATATTGCAGGGGTTGTGAAAATATCCCGGGGAAATTTCTACTATCATTTTAAATCAAAAGACGAAATTCTAGATGCGGTGATTAATCTGCGTTTGACAGATACAGCAAAAATGCTGGGCTTGTGGGATGGGATGAGCGAAACACCCGCGGATCGAATTAGGAGTTTTATCAATATCCTGGTGACCAATCGGGCCAAAATAAAACAGCATGGGTGCCCGGTTGGTACGCTAGTCAATGAACTTGCGAGACTCGATCATGCTGCAAAATCCAACGCCAGTAAGATCTTTTCACTGTTTCGAGGATGGCTAAGCAAACAGTTCTTACAAATGGGGTGCGGCGGTGAGTCTGATGGGCTGGCCATGCACCTTTTGGCGCGCAGTCAAGGGGTTGCGAGCTTGGCAACCGCTTTTCAAGATGAAGCTTTCATCTACTTAGAAGTCAAACAAATGAATGATTGGCTGGATAAGTGCATAAAAGCGCACCCTTTGCCTGAAATTCAAGCCCCTCAAGTTTAAGAGAGAAAAAACATGTTTATTATACTCCTCAAATTTTCTGACAATAAATCTCGGGCAGGCCAATTGATGGAAAGCCATAAAGAATGGATCAAACGCGGCTTTGATGAGAGTGTATTTCTTGTGGTCGGTAGCTTGAAACCAAATTTAGGCGGGGGGATTGTGGCCCATAATACATCGCTGGAAGCCCTGCAAAACCGTGTGGCGAAGGACCCGTTTGTGGCAGAAAATGTCGTGGTTGCTGAAATTTCGGAAATCTCGCCGGCAAGGGTGGATGAAAGATTAAGCTTTTTACTGGACGCCCAATAATCATTTCGCAATTTATGATCACGAGGATTCAAGGCATATGAGCACAGCATTTTTTGGCCCAGACAATAAGCCACGTTGTGGCTGGACGGGCGGAGCGCCGGAATTTCTGGACTATCACGATAGCGAGTGGGGATTTCCTGTTAAGGACGATCGCCGTTTGTTTGAGAAACTATGCCTTGAGAGTTTTCAGTCTGGTTTGAGTTGGCGCACAATTTTGGTAAAGCGCGACAATTTCCGCGCCGCTTTTTGTCATTTTGATTTTGACAAAATTGCAAAGTTTGATGATCAGGACCGGGACCGCTTATTGAAAGATGCCGGAATTGTCCGTCATCGTGGTAAAATTGACGCTGTGATTAATAACGCAAAAAGAGCTCAGGAGCTGGTGGCGGATGCGGGATCACTTGCCGCCTTTTTCTGGCGATATGAAGTGGATGCAAAGCATCGAGGTAAACCGCAGTCTGTCTCAACGTCAGAGCAATCGGTTACCTTGGCAAAAGATCTTAAAAAACTGGGGTGGAAATTTGTCGGCCCCACGACTGTATATGCCTTTATGCAAGCCATGGGGGTGATCAACGATCATACTGAAGAGTGCGTGATCCGGACAGAGGTAGACCAGGCGCGAACCCGCTTCAAAAAGCCTGACTGATGTCTGAATTCAGGCTGCGTTTGACTTGCTTTGATCGCTAAGAGCTGGGGCGTTGGCTGTTGCCTGCCTAGTGGATGTTTTTGTCGCTTCTAATTCACGGGTCAAGCAGGTGACCTCTCCTTGAAGTTTTACAATCTCCCGTTTTCCCTGGCGGGCTTCACTGCGTGCTTTTGCAACGGATACAGCCGTTCTAACGGCCCCTAAAATCACGCCCAAAAATCCACCTGCAAGAATGAGAGCAAAGAGAGGGACTTCCATCTCGAACGGAAGGGGGAAGAATGAAAAAGAGACATCTCCCTTATTGCCCATACTCAAAATGACAATTGTTACGCCTATTATGGCTAAAAAGGCCCAAGAAAAAATTTTCAACGCTCGTCCTTTGATGTAAGCGGATATGGCCCCTTATTTTTCAACAGGGGCGTTTAACCGTTCTCTTAATTTTTTGCCGCATTTGAAATAGGGCACAAATTTTTTCTCAACTTGAACCGCTTCTCCGGTTTTAGGATTGCGGCCAACCCGTGCCGAACGTTCCTTTGTGGAGAATGCCCCAAAACCTCTAAGCTCGACCCGGTCCCCCCGTGCCATTGCATTCGAAATTTCGTTAAAGATTGTTGTTACGATATTTTGTACATCGCTTCGGTATAGATCTTTGTGCTTTTCTGCAAGAAGATCAATTAGCTCCGATTTTATCATTCTAAGATGCCCTTAATTCTAAAGAGACTGATGTAATCTTGTTTATTATGTATAATTTTATCTAGTTAAGGTGCCAAAGGGAGACCAGTCCGTCAAGTGTAAGTCTTTCAGATATAACGCTTTTCCCCAAACTTGCTTGAAAAAGGTGCTCTAAAAGGCCTTTTGGCTCACTATAATTTACCGTGATAAGTGGCAATGATGAGGGAATCTCCCTCTCCGATTCCAGCCAAGTGCGGGCTTCCAACAAGCCGCCAAGTTCATCCACTAGCCCCACTTTTACCGCAGATAACCCAATCAGGACACCGCCATTTGCCAAGGCTGCCGCTTCATCATGTGAAATGGGACGGCGTTCCGCCACAAGATTTACAAACCAATCATGGGTTTGGGTGACCATGTCCTGCAGATTTTTGCGTCCTGCGTCGGTTATGGGTTTGAACGGGGATGGCTCCCCCTTTAACTCGCCTGATGTAATGGCGCTCGCTGTCACACCGATTTTGTCCAATAAGGAGGAGAATTCTGTGAGTTGGACAATAACGCCGATTGATCCGGTGATGGAACTCTCACCAGCAAAAATTCGATCTCCTGCCAAGGCTGGTAAATAACCACCAGAGGCACCAATGGTTCCGATAACAGCCACAACAGGCTTTTTGGCGGCAACTCGGCGCAAGGACTTATACAGTCTCTCGCTACCATAGGTCGATCCACCCGGGCTGTTTATATAGACAATGACAGCTTTTACATTGTCGTTTTTGAGAAGGCCTTCAATGGCTGTTTGTCGCAGCTCATTCTCAACAATCACATTGGCTACGTCCAGCCTTGCAATATGATCTTCGTCGCTGGGTTCACCAAAATCAGAGAATACCAAAACTCCGGCAACAATTACCGCGATTAAGGCGACAAGGCGCCAAAAAAACAGGCGCCGCTTTAAACGGCGCCTGTCTATCATTGTATCAGTATCAATGGACATGTTGTCCCTTTATCCAGTTAAACATGTTCATCTCCAATACGATTTTTTACTCTTCGTCACCTTCGTTGGCTTTGCGCATAGCAGCACCAAGAATGTCACCGAGGGAAGCGCCAGCGTCAGAAGATCCGTATTGAGCAACGGCTTCTTTTTCTTCAGCAACTTCTTTCGCTTTGATGGAAAGAGTGATTTTGCGTGTTTTGTTATCGATTGTCATGATACGTGCATCGAGCTTGTCGCCAGCCGCGAAGCGGTCTGGACGCTGTTCAGCGCGATCCCGTGACAATTCAGCTTTACGGATAAAGCCAACAACACCTTCAGAAATCTCAACGTCGAGACCAGCATCCTGAATTGCAGTTACAGTACATGTAACAACAGAACCTTTTTTCAGCTCAGCTGAGCCTGCAAATGGATCTTCAGATGTTTGCTTGATACCAAGGCTGATACGTTCTTTTTCGATGTCGATATCCAGAACTTTGGCTGTAACTTCGTCACCTTTTTTGTAGGCTTGGATAGCTTTTTCGCCTGGCTCGTTCCAATCGATGTCTGACATGTGAACCATGCCATCAACGTCGCTTTCAAGACCAATAAACAGACCAAATTCAGTGATGTTCTTCACTTCACCTGTGATGGTGCTGCCAACTGGAATAGTTTCTGCGAAATCTTTCCATGGATTTTCAAGGCACTGTTTCAGACCAAGGCTGATACGGCGACGATCTGAATCTACTTCAAGAACCATTACTTCTACTTCCTGAGAGGTAGAAACAATTTTACCTGGGTGAACGTTCTTCTTAGTCCAGCTCATTTCTGAAACATGGACAAGACCTTCAACGCCTGGTTCCAATTCAACAAAAGCACCATAGTCAGTGATATTTGTAACACGACCAGTGAATTTGCTTTGAAGTGGATACTTGTCTTCAAGTTTTTCCCATGGATCAGTTAGAAGCTGTTTCATGCCAAGGCTGATACGCTGAGTTTCTTTGTTCAGACGAATAACCTGTACTTTAACAGTTTCCCCGATTGTCAGGACTTCAGATGGGTGGTTAACACGGCGCCATGCGATGTCAGTAACATGCAATAGGCCGTCAACACCGCCAAGATCAACGAATGCACCGTAATCGGTGATATTCTTGACCACACCCTCGAGTGTCTGGCCTTCTTCCAATGTTCCAATAAGCTCTGCACGGGCTTCCGCACGGCTTTCTTCAAGAACAGCGCGGCGTGAAACAACAATGTTGCCCCGACGACGGTCCATTTTGAGGATTTGGAATGGCTGTGGAATACCTTTAAGAGGAGCAATGTCGCGCACTGGGCGAACATCAACCTGACTACCAGGCAGGAATGCAACAGCGCCGGATAGGTCAACAGTGAAACCACCTTTGACACGACCGAAGATAACGCCTTCAACACGCTCGTTCGCATCGAATGCAACTTGGAGTTTTTCCCAAGCTTCTTCACGGCGGGCTTTATCACGGGAAAGTACCGCTTCGCCAGCTGAGTTTTCAATGCGTTCTAGGAATACTTCTACAGTATCACCAATTTTCAAGTCAGAATCTTGACCGGGCGCAGCAAATTCCTTCAAAGGAACGCGGCCTTCGGATTTCAGTCCGACATCGATGATAGCAAGGTCTTTTTCAATGTTGATGACGGTGCCCTTGATAACCGTTCCTTCGAGGCTATCGTTAGCACCGTAGGATTCTTCGAGCATTGCGGCAAAATCTTCAAAAGCCGGCATGCCTTCTTCGGCAGCAGTAGTGTTCGACATATTTTGATTTCCTTTAATCAATCCAGTATCAGGCCAAACCGGTTCCCCGGCGGATCAATGGCCACTTGTTTTCCAGTTTTCAATGCGCACGCTTGGAAAACGCGTTAAATTTGCCCCTGCGTGGGCGGGGCGATGATGACGAGGTCACATCAGGTTTTTGTCGGCAGATGCTTTTCAATAATCTCATATGCAGCGTCAAGTGCAGCTTCTATATCTAATTTTGTCGTATCAAGCAAGTGTGCGTCTTCAGCTTTTGCTAGTGGGGCGGACGCGCGGCCTTGATCCCTTGCATCCCGTTCTTTCAAATCAGACAAAACCTGAGCCAGTTTGACGTCCTCTCCCTTTGCAGTGAGTTCATCAAAACGGCGCAATGCACGGACTTCTGCACTGGCTGTGACAAACAGCTTTACCTCGGCTGCTGGGCAGACAACCGTTCCGATGTCTCGACCATCCAACACCGCACCAGGGCTGTGTTCTGCCACCTCTCGCTGATAGTCGAGAAGGGCTGCTCGGACCCCCTGGTTTGCCGCAACGATGGAGGCGGCGTTGCCCACATGCTCTAATCGAAGCTCCGGGTCTGCAAGGGAAATATCAGCAACATTTCGTGCCGCCTCTACAGCTAAATCTTCTGCGTTTGGATCTTGCCCTTTTTGTAATAAAGACAGGCCAACGGCGCGATATAACGCCCCGGTATCGAGATATTTAAATCCATATTTGTCAGCGATTCGCCGGGCGAGGGTGCCTTTGCCGGCGGCAACAGGGCCGTCTACTGCAATAATCATGTGTCAGCCTTTTTGCCAATTTGGGCGCCAAGCCCGTTCATCAATTGTGTGAAACCTGGAAAACTCGTCTCCATTACCGATCCATCATCGACAGTCACAGGTTCTTGTGAGGCCATGCCTAGAACAAGAAAAGACATGGCAATTCGATGATCAAGCTCGGTGGCAACTGTTGCGCCGCCTTTCGGTGGCACTGCGCGACCGTGAATGATGATCCCGTCTTCTAACTCCTCAAGTTCAACACCGCAGGCTTTCAAGCCTTCTGCCATAACAGCAATCCGGTCACTCTCCTTGACCCGGAGTTCCTTCAGCCCCCGCATGGTTGTTGTGCCGGCAGCCATAGCGGCCGCCACAAACAGCACAGGATATTCGTCGATCATTGAAATGGCGCGGGATGGTGGTACTTCAATTCCTTTTAGAAGGCCGCCCTTAACCTGTACATCGCCTACCTGCTCCCCTGCTTGCAAACGCACATTGGAAATTTGGATGTCGGCGCCCATCTCGCCCAATGTCTCGAAAATACCATCGCGAAGGGGGTTCAGGCCGACATTTTCGATGGTAACGTCTGATCCGGGTATAATGGCGGCGGCAACGGCAATAAAGGCCGCGGAAGAAGGATCGCCCGGAACTATCACATCGGCGGCGCGCAATTCTTGCTGGCCTTCTAACGATATAACACGACTGCCATCATTTTTGAGTTCAACATCGACGCGAGCCCCAAAATGACGGAGCATATTTTCCGTATGATCTCGCGTCGGTTTCGGCTCCGTCACTGTTGTTGTACCCGCCGTATCCATTCCCGCCAGCAAAATGCAGGATTTCACTTGGGCAGAGGCCACGGGCAAAGTGTAGGATATGGGCATAAGGTCTCGCCCGGTTAGGGCAAGGGGAAAGCGATCTTCACTGCGGGATGTAATCTCGGCTCCCATTTGGCGAAGAGGGTTCGCAACCCGGCCCATTGGTCTTTTGTGCAGGGACGCATCGCCGCTGAAAAAAGTAGTGAAAGGGGCATTTGCAACCAAACCCATCAATAAGCGAGCCGCTGTACCGGAATTTCCCATCTCCAGCACATTTTTAGGTTCCTGAAGCGCGCCGACGCCAACACCCTCAATATGCCAGGTACCAGACTCTGATCGGGTGATTCGCGCACCAAGCTGTCGCATGGCCTCGGCAGTGCACAGAACATCTTCACCTTCAAGCAGGCCTGTTACGGTTGTCTCCCCAAGGGCAAGCGTGCCCAGTATGAGAGAACGGTGTGACATGGATTTGTCACCGGGAACGGTCATTGTACCGGTCAGTGCGCCGCATTTATAAGACGTTACTGGTATAGATTCATTTGTTGATATGGTCATAAGCTCAATATTGATCCCGCATGCACCATGCGATTAAGCGATCGATGTGGGGTTGAAAATAATAGATGTTTTTAGCAACCTTTTTACCAATTGTCATATTTTCCTGCGTCTAAAATGAAAGAAACTTTTGACAGCGGGCCCTTATTCTGGCACTTGAGCAAAAATTCGTTTGGAAATTTCATCTATAAAACTGTGTAAGAGGATATAATGGCAAAACCGGAATGGGGCGATAAGCACCTTTGTAATTCCTGTAGCAAACCGTTTTACGACATGAAGCGCAAGCCGATTATATGTCCTGTATGCGGTGTTGAGCATGTTCCTGAGAAACTTCTCAAATCTCGCAAAATCTCATCAGCAAAATCGGCTCCTGTGAAAAAAGTAGTTCCGGTCACTGAAGAGGCGTCTGAGGATGACGAGGGTCATGAAAATGTTGGAACGTCGGTTGAGACCGATGATGATGGGGATGACGAAGATATCTCCTCTGTTGTGACCAATAAACCAACGATCGAAGACCGCTAAGTTAGGCACTTTGAAAAAAAGAGTCTGCATAAGTGAAAAACATCACTTTTTGACTTGAACTTGAAATCGCTTCGGAATAAGTTGCCGACGCATTGACGATGTACGCATCGTCAAACTGTGGGGCCATAGCTCAGTTGGGAGAGCGCTTGGATGGCATTCAAGAGGTCGTCGGTTCGATCCCGTCTGGCTCCACCAAAATTCTAAAAAGCCTCGGCAGCAATGCCGGGGCTTTTTTTGCCTAGCGGTCCGTTAGCCTTATCGCCTGTAACGCCGCTTTTATATTTCATTTGAAAACTGCATCCAAATATATACCCTGTTGCTTCTTGATTTAAGTTTTGAGTGGTGGTTTAAAGCATGTCTAGCTTGATGTTGAATTTTTCGGATTTATTGGTGGCTTATTTGGCTTACGTTATCGCAACGGCAAGTCCAGGACCTGCCAATTTAGCCATTATGACGACGGCTATGCATCAGGGGCGGAAATCAGGGCTTTATCTGGCGCTGGGCGTTGTTTGTGGATCGCTTTGTTGGGCGATACTGGCGGCGCTGGGGTTATCGGCTTTGCTGTCTGCTTTTGGTTGGGCTTTCACTGTGATCAAGGTCGTGGGCGGTTTGTATCTTTTGTGGTTGGCGTTTAAAGCCGCGCGGGCCGCTTTAAGAAAAACGGATATTGCGACAGCTCCAATTATGGCAGATCAGAAATCTGGATCTGCCTATTTCTTGAAAGGTTTTTTAATCCATATGACCAACCCCAAGGCAGTTTTTGCGTGGGTTGCCATTATATCACTGGGATTAAAACCCGACGCACCGGCATGGATGTCTATTGCTGTCGTAGGCGGTTGTGCCATTCTTGGAGTTTTTGTTTTTGGCTCCTATGCCTTAGCATTTTCCACCCCGACAATGATCAATCTTTACGCTTCCTTCAAACGGTCCATCGAAGGTGTTATGGCGGTGGCCTTCGGGCTCGCCGGGATAAAATTACTCACATCCCGGCTTTAAACCTTCCGATTATGGGCAGCGATTATGCATAATCACTAAGACTACGGGCGGAGAGTTGGCCCCAGACGTTTTTCTCGTCCGTTATCATGCAATTGATCATGTGGGCGGCGTCATCGGGAGCCATGGCGATATCCAGATCACGGGGGACGCCCGCGGTGTCATACATGCTGGACGATACTTTGCCCGGATAGAAACCCATGACACGGACGCCTTTTGGGCCGCATTCCGCTTCCATGCAGCCAGTGAAACCCCGAATAGCCCATTTACTGCCGGCATAAACACTGATGTTTTTTCGGCAATAGAGGGCGCCGGTGGAAATGACGTTCAGAATGGTGCCTGATTTCCTCTCGAACATACCGGGGAGGACTGCATGGGTCATAAACATGGTGCCTAGGGTGTTTGTTTCCATGACGGAGCGAATTTGCGATGTGGAATGGCCCTCAAAATCTCCTTCAAGCCAAATCCCTGCATTATTGACAAGACCCCATAGAGGACCCACCTCCGCCTCCACTTGGGCTACAACAGTCTCGCAAGAAGCCTCGTTGGCGACATCGAGTACATATCCCGGAACGCCCACTTCTTTTGCGCAGGCTTCTACTTTTTCAGGTTTGCGGCCAGTTAAGACCATTTGAAAACCGCTGTTTTTCAAGTTTTGAACGGTGGCAAGTCCAATACCGCTTGTGGCGCCTGTCACTAGAATAACCCGGTTGTCTTTGTTCATAGCTCGATACTTCTCGTCAAAATTTGAATTCCGGCGCGATGCTACTGAAATTAGCGCAGTGTTGGAACTATAATGTGCAGCAATGTATCCTAAATAACTGTCATTAACCCGAACGCTGACGCCATCATGGCAAGGCCCAATCC
This sequence comes from Sneathiella sp., assembly GCA_016764355.1. GTDB lineage: Bacteria > Pseudomonadota > Alphaproteobacteria > Sneathiellales > Sneathiellaceae > Sneathiella. Next base: position 32,705 of record JAESSA010000001.1, read on the forward strand.
CACTTGTAGATATTTCCCGGCAAATTTTGGGGATAAGCGGGTTTTAAGGGCTCGGCCCAAGAAGGCCCACAAAACCAAGCAAGGCGTGGTTATAATTAGGATTATGATACCAAGATACAAGCCCTTAAAATTATCGCCTAAGCTCATGGCGCTAAAGGCTGCAAAACTGGTGCCCACCAAAACCCATGTTTTAGGATTTAAAATTTGAAAGAAAAAAAGCCCAATAAATGAATAATTTTGGGTGGTTTTGTTGAGGTTTTTCTTTTTTTCAAAGATCATTTTGATGCTGGCCCATAAAAGAAAGCCGCAGCCAATTATAACCATCAAAGGTCGAAGCCAGTCTATGGCGTTAAAAGCAGCCTCAAATCCAAAACGGGTGAGCAACAAGACAAATTGTGTTCCCAAAAGAATGGCGACAATTGGAAGAAGGCTGGCTGCAATTCCTTTCTTTGCAGATAAGCCAAGGACAATGAAGTTATTGGGGCCGGGCGTTATCGCGGCAAGGAATATCAAACTGACGAGGCTGAAAAGAGCAGGAGTCATTTGGAGTTCCCCGCGTTTGCTTTTGGGACAATGCCAAAGGGATTGATGGATCTGTCGTTATAAAAGTAAGCAAACCGGATGGCGTCCAGATTCACCGTGTCGGCAAAGTCATAATGTTGATCCAAATCGCCTAAATATCGCGTGATATTGGAATAATCCCGAATTTGACGCAGGCTGCATTTAAAATGGCTGTAATAGACAGGATCAAAGCGGATAAGAGTGGGGTAAAGCTTACAATCTGCCATGGATACCAAATCGCCAATGAGGAACTTGTTGTTTTCAAAGTGACGATCGAGGTGATCTAACGTTTGAAAAACTTGGATAACAGCGTCATCATAAGCGGACTGAGATTGGGCAAAGCCGGCGCGATACACTCCGTTATTCAAAGCGTCATACAGGATGTTGTCCCATTCATCAATTTCTCCCCTGTGTGCCGAAGGATACAGATCAGGTACCTCATCATCGGGCGTTGCGGGCAGCTCGTTTAAAAGGCGCAGGATTTCGGAAGATTCGTTGTTTAAAATGCAACCCGCCTCGTCATCCCAAAGTACTGGAATTGTCGAACGGCCGGTGAAGTTTGTTTCGGTTGCAGAATAAAGTTCATGTAAATAAGTGCCTTGTTGCGGAAGGCCGGGAACAGCCACTTCGTGGCCTTTGTTTAGGGAATACCCTTGCATTCTCGGCTCCCCAACGATGTGGATGGGGAGGAGATCTTGCAGGCCTTTTAACTTATGGACCAAGGTAACCCGGTGGCACCAAGGGCAGCTTTCAGAAATAAACAACCGATACCGATTTTTTGAGATCATTTCGCCTGTTTTTAGGTGAGGAAAGCCCCTTCGAAACACTGTTTTTGGTCTATTATAGGAACCGTTATTTATTACAAGGTCACTCTTCGACCACTTACCGTCTATTATCATACCCATTGATTAATCTCCTCTATTGTTGAAGGATAACCGAATGGTTCATTAATATGTGGTTCAAAAATTGGGCATATTGGTCTAATATTGGCACCATGTATGATCTTCCTCCGCTCGGTGCCCTTCGCGCCTTTGAAGTTGTTTGCAGAACCGGTGGTATCCGGGCTGCTGCCCGTGAAATAGGGGTTACCCACAGTTCCATCAGCCGCCATATGGGAGAGTTAGAGACATGGTTGGGCACAGCCCTGTTTGAAAGATCTGCGGCGCGGCGGAGTATGGAGCTGACATCGGCAGGCAAGCAGCTTGGCTTGATTGCGGGGGAGGCCTTTCAGGATATAGCAAGAGGGGTCGCCGCAATTCGGGAGACACGTCGCCACAACGAAGTTGTTGTCTCCACCACACAATCCATCGCTACCCGTTGGTTGCTGCCAAGGCTTCATATTTTTAATGAACGCTTTCCCCATATCGAGATTTCAGTCCGGGTGGATCAAAGACCAATTGATTTTAAAGGGGATCAAGCAGATTTAGCCATTCGAATGGGGCGGGGAAAATGGCCGGGATTAAATGCCACACCGCTTATGGGAGATTATTTAGCCCCCGTAATGAGCCCTGCTTTAAAGGATCAATATCCTTTTAGAAGTTTGGATGATTGGCTGAGTAGGGGGCCATTGCTCCATGATCTTGATCCCGATGCCAATTGGAAAATATGGAAGGATCGATTTGGCCCCGAAAGCCTTGATATGAATAAAGGACCGCAAATAACCTCCTCTGATTTAGTGCTGCGGGCTGCGGCTTTAAAGCAGGGTGTGGCCCTTGGACGGCTAGCCCTTGCTATGGATGAATTGGAAAGCGCACAATTGGTCCGGTTGTCCGATGATTATATGCATATTGAGGAGGCCTATTGGGTCGTGACGCCGCTCAACCGCAAACGCCCCAATTATGTGGACGGTTTTATCGACTGGATTTTGGAGGAAGGCGCGGCGCTGCAGAAAGTGATGGCTCGTAAAATGATAGAAGCTTAAGGGATGAGTAAAAGTTGTGCCATGGATTTCTTCAATGTTTTGGAGGCCCGCATCGGTGACCAGCCGCGATCTCCGACAAACAGATCCCACGACTGCATTGAGACGCTTACCCAAAGGTAATCCGCCGCATCACTTGCAGACCAAAGGGGAGAGAGCTTTTCATCTCGCGCTAAACTTTCTGTAAGGCGGTGAAATATTCCATGAAGGTCTTTCATGCGATCATTCCAGGCAAAGGCAGCGTCGGGGTCGTGTTTACGTAAAGCGATCAGATCAGTGGCAACGGGGTGAATGATGGGCACAAATTCAAACCAGACGGTTAGACATTTATCCAAGCGTTCACTTGCAGATACTGTCTCGATTGCCTGTTCCAAATTTTCTATAATATTCTCTCTCTCGTCCGCGCGCTTGACCAAAGCATCAAGCAGTCCGCCACGGGATTTAAAGTGGATATAGATTGATTGGCGGGTAATTCCCACAGCCTTTGCAATGTCTGCCATGGAAACATTTGCCCCGCCTTGGGCTACCAAATCCCACGCCTTATCCAGTATTTCTTCTCGCGTTCGTTCGCTTTTCATTTTTTTCATAAGACAGCACTAGCACCAATTTCATTTCTTGACACGTGTAAACTTTTAGTATTTTTTTACACGTGTCAAATTATTGGAGAACAGAATGAAAAATATAGAAACGAGATTGGCTGTATTGATTAATGTCTATGGAGAAGGGGCAGATGAGGGAACCCCCACTAAAGCGCAGTGGCGGCATTTGTTGGAAACGGAATCTGCTGGAAAAACCACTTTAATTAATTTCTTCAAAATGCGGGATACTGCGGAATATCCAGGAACATCGATCTATGCACAAAATCCGGGGACCGGGGAGCAGGCCTTTATGCGGTACGCAGAGGTAAGTGTTCCCACATTGGAAAAGGTCGGAGGCAATTTCCTGCTTCACGGACCCTTTGATGGCATGTTCACAGGAGATGCGGAAGATTGGGATGTTATTGTCGTGGGAACTTATCCGAACAGGGGGGCGGTGCTCGCCTTATTTGAGAACGCCGATTATCAAAGTGCTTTTGTCCACCGTAGTGCGGCTTGTTCCCGGCAAAAGGTATTTATTTGTGGTGCATAATCAGAGCCTTGAGCTTTGCAACACTATAAAATTGATTGTGACTTGAACATGAGTTCGAAAATGTATCATGATGGGGTACACGTCTGGCTATATTTTCGAACAGGAGGCCTCCATGGGTCACAACCACAAACATAGCGCGCCGCTCTCAGATACCGTTTTGCGGGTTAAAAGCCTTGAATCCTTGCTTGTTGAGAAAGGGCTTGTGGATACTGCCGGTTTGGATGCGCTGGTTGAGCGCTATGAGCATCAAGTTGGGCCCAGAAATGGCGCGGCTGTGGTGGCTAAGTCGTGGGTTGACCCGGGCTTTAAAGAAAGATTGATGAAGGATGCTTCTGCGGCGATCGCCGAGCTTGGTTATAGCGGCGCGCAAGGGGAGGAGTTGGTTGCGGTGGAAAATACCGATGCGGTGCATAATGTGGTGGTTTGCACATTATGTTCTTGTTATCCGTGGCCGGTCCTCGGGTTACCGCCCGTCTGGTATAAATCAGCCCCTTATCGGTCGCGTGTAGTGAGAGAGCCGCGAGCAGTCTTAAAAGAATTTGGAACGGAGCTTTCCGCAGATACTGAAGTGCGTGTTTGGGATAGTACTGCAGAGACAAGGTATCTTGTCATCCCGCAGCGGCCTGTAGGATCCGAGAATATGTCCGAAGAAGCACTGGCTGCCCTTGTGAGCCGTGACAGTATGATCGGCGTGACTGTTGCTTTAAATCCAACGGAGGAGGCAGCCTGATGGACGGTGTTCATGATATGGGCGGCATGCACGGCATGGGTCCGGTAGAGGCGGAAGAAAACGAGCCTGTTTTCCACGGGGAGTGGGAAAAGAGGATGTTCGCCATGAATAACGCTGTCAGTGCGCTGGGCGTTCGCAATATCGACGAATCCCGCCATGCAAGAGAGCGCATGAACCCCGGTAAATACTTATCCAGCAGTTATTACGAGATTTGGCTCGATGGGTTGGTTCGTGGCTTGACGGAAAAAGGACTTGTTAGCGAAGAAGAATTGTCCGGCAAAATTGCGCCGATACCTGTAACAATTGATCATAGGCCCAAATTAACAGCCGAAAACGTGTCAAATATGATGAATAAGGGTGCGGACTATGTTCGGGACACAGGAAAGCCACCCAGCTTCAAAGTCGGGGACACGGTTCGGGGGCGCAATATTCATCCAAAAGGCCATACCCGACTTCCCCGTTATGCACGAGGGCATGTAGGAGAGGTCGTAAATGATTACGGCATTCATGTTTTTGCTGATGCCAGCGCCGAGGGCCGGGAAGATCATCAACATTTATACAATGTGCGTTTTTCTTCTATTGAGCTTTGGGGAGAAGACGGAACCCCTGGAGATTATATTTATATTGACCTTTGGGATGATCATTTGGAGATGTCGTCATGAGCGATTTTGATAAAGCGCTGATTGAGATGGCGATTCCGCGCAATGATGAAGGGCCAGTTTTTGATGAGCCCTGGCAAGCACAAGCCTTCGCATTGACGGTCAAATTGAACGAGTCCGGGCATTTCACTTGGGGTGAATGGGCGGATATTTTTGGCGCTGAAATTGCGCGGGCGTCGAAAGACGGGCGTGGATGCGGCAACGAAAATTACTATTTGTGCTGGCTTGCGGCATTGGAGACAATTGTGACGGCTAAGAATATTTTAAGTGCTGCGCAGATTGCTGACCGAAAAGAAGGGTGGCGTCACGCGAACGAGCATACGGAATATGGAAAATCCATTGAACTGGATCATGCTCACTAAAGACTATGCAAAAACACCGTTTGGGATTATGTCTCTGTCCAATTGTTCTTAATTGATAGGTGATCGTGTGCAAGATACTCCTTCTTTTTCCATGCCGGACATGGAAACAAAAGCCAAATTGGATAAAGCCGCAGAAATACTGACGGCCCATATGGATCAAGCTCTTCTAGAATGTGTTGAAGGGGGCCTTGAGCGGGATCATTTCAATGCGGCTGTGGTTGCAACTTTGCTCCAGACTATGGAGACAAGCCTTGGCGGTTCCGCGCAAGTTGCAGGCGCACTCCACGAAATGGCCCATATGGCCGCCCAAGCGGCGGAACGTGACGCGCAAGCTAAGTAAGCCATAAAAAAGGCGCCAATCTGGCGCCTTTTTGTTGTTCAGGATATTTGTAATCAGTCCCGTGTATGAATAGGCAAACCCAACAAGGCGCGGCGACGGAGCCATAGGCTCGGACGGTAGCGTTCTTCCCCTGTAATGGCTTGTAACTGCTCAAGAATACGCAATGTGTTTTTGCTGCCCATGTAATCGGCAAGCTCCACGGAACCCAGCGGATAGTTGAGGCCAAGTTTCATGCCCTTGTCGATATCCTCAGGGGTGGCAACGCCAATCTGTGCCATTTCGCAACCAAGATTGGCCACCATGGCGCGGATGCGCTGGGCGATAAAGCCGGGGCAATCTTTGATACGTGTTACAGCATTGGCATTTTTGGATAAGGCTGCCATGACACTTTCAACAATTGTATCGTCAGCGCCGGGGGCTGCCATGACGGYTGCGTGAGCCGGCGTACCCGTTAGCATGTCGACGGCAACAAGGCGTTTTGCATCCAATCCAAGGCGCACAGCGAGAGTCGTGCAGTCTTCCCCAACAGGGGCCGCGATAATGGCACATTCGCCGTCATCTGACGCTACAACACTAACACCTAAATCCCGAAGCAGTGATTCAAGCTCCACCGTGGGTTCTGGAAGGTAGGCCCGTTTTGCTGCGGGTGTTTTAATTTTGTCAGCAGCCTTTGGCTGAATGAGGGTGCCATCTTCTGCATAATCATAGAAACCGGCTTTGGTTTTGCGACCCAAACGGCCCGCTTCCATCATGCTTTCATGAAGAGGGGCGGTGGCAAGGCGTTTGTCGTGGAAATAGCCGTTATAGATAATTTGGCTAACCGGGAAATTCACATCGATACCAGTAAGGTCCATAAGCTCAAACGGTCCCATACGGAAACCGCAAGCATCCCGCATGATCGCATCAACCTCATGTGGGGCAGCAACGCCTTCGGATACAATACGTAATGCCTCGGTGGTATAAGCACGACCGCCTAAATTCACCAGGAAGCCCGGCGCGTCTTTAACAATAACCGGAACACGGCCCATGCGTTTGCCAATAACCTCCAGGGCTGCGGCTGTCTCATCACTTGTGTCCGTACCTTTAATCACTTCCACCAGCTTCATCAACGGAACGGGATTGAAGAAGTGAAGGCCGGCGATGCGATCTTTATTGCTACAAGCGGATGCAATGCTGGAAATTCGGATACTGGAGGTGTTGGAGGCAATAATAGTATCGGGACGTACAACGGCTTCAATTTGTTTGAAGACAGTCTGTTTGATATCTATATTTTCGACAATGGCTTCAACAACAAGATCGCAATCTTTAAAATCTTCAAGGCTTGTGGCGACAGAAACACGTTGTTTGGCGCTCTCGCCTTCATCGGCGGACATGCGGCCTTTATCAACGGAGCGGCTGATCATCCCAGTGATGAAATCTTTTGCAGCTGTCGCTGCGCCCTCTGCTGCATCAAAGATAATTGCTTCCATGCCACCGGTTGCCGATACTTGTGCAATCCCGCGCCCCATGGCGCCAGCGCCGACAATGCCGACTTTCAGGGATTGTTTATTGGGATCAATACTCATAAATTGCGCTCCGGGTTTCTTGTTTTTGGTTATTTTTTGTTTATTCCGCAGGGTTTGGCCTTATTTTGCAACAGACACCTTGATGCGGGCGGTGAGGCAACCTACATTAAATCATGTGGAAGCGCCATACCGGGCTGCCACACAGGGGCCTTAAAAGGACCTGATGTTTACTCGCTCAAATGAGGAGATTGTGTTTTGTCACGCGTTTCTATGTTTAATAGTCCACTTTTGCTTGGGTTCGAACATTTCGAACATATTCTCGAGCAACTCGCCAAATCAGGCGGAGATGGATACCCGCCTTACAACATTGAACATACCCAGGATAACCGCCTTCAAATTACACTCGCGGTAGCCGGTTTTTTTGAAGAAGATTTAAAGATAACACTGGAACAAAACCAACTTATCATTCATGGTAAGCAAAAGGATGAGCCGGATCGAGTTTTCCTTCATCGGGGCATTGCAGCACGCCAGTTTCAAAAGAAATTTGTTCTGGCTGAAGGTGTTGAGGTCGCAGGTGCCCAGATGGATAATGGTTTACTTCATATTGATCTTTCCCTGCCAGAGCAGGACAGACATGTGAAGCAGATTAAAATAAGTTCGAAAAAGTCACAGCGGGATTTAAAAACGATTTCCGGCACAGAGATCATAGAATGATCCAGCGCGTTGGTTAAATAGGAGTACAGTTATGCAGTATCAAGAAGCGACCCTTCGTCAGTTGAGCCCAGCGGCTTTGGCTGTTCTTGGTTCAATGGAAATGGCCTATATTCGTAAAGAAGTCGAAGAAGGGTCAGAAAAATACGTGATCTATTCTGCAGACGGGCATCGCCTTGGTGAAGAAGACAATGCGGATGTTGCCATGGTTATTGCTCGCCAAAATGACTTTGACGCATATTTGGTGTGCTGATCAATCATACTGTCCCTAATAGTCGGACACTTTGCAAATAAAGTGTCCGGTCACCTTTGTTTCTTTCTCTAAAATTTATTACTTCACTGTAATGACAGCATTGTCTTTCAAATTTCGCTGTTTTCCGTTGATTGTAATCTCTCCCCTATATAGTCCAGGCTTCCAACCAGTTGATGGCCGTTTCACACCGACGAAAAAGTAACGTGAAATTCGGTTTTTGGACATCGGTTTGGCGTTTGATTGTGCAAGCGTCGCCCCATTTGGACCTTGTAAGATCAGGCGGACGGTATCCCCCTTGCGACCACCAATATAATAAGACCAGAAGAAAAGGGTTGGAGCCGCAGCGTTTAAAGTTTCTTGATTTTTGGTCCCAGATTCCAGATCTTTACGGTCTTTCGGACGCGTTTCCGAAAACCCCGTCGCCATAAATCCTGTTTGTTGGTAGGAAAGCTGCTCAAGTGCACGATCTGACCAAAAGGTTTTCTTGATACTTCCACATTTTCCGCCCACATTAAGTCCCGAAAAAGGATCGATACGTTTATTGTTCTTTCTGAGCTCAAAATGCACATGGGGAAAGTCAGTAAGTCCAGACATGCCCACATATCCCAGAACATCACCAGTTTTGATTTTCTGGCCAATTTTTACGGCAATGGAGCCCTTTCGCATATGGGCGTAATAGGTCTCCCACCCCCCGGAATGTTTAAGAATAACAGTATTGCCAAGCCCAATATTATAAATCTCTTTTTTCTTTTTCTTGGAATAGTCGCTGTAATACTGATCTTTCACGCCAGATCGTAAGTTCGCCACAACACCGCTGGCAGCTGCAATAACAGGGACACCTGTCGTCATTTGCGACACGGTTTTAAGGCGAATATCTGTCCCCTTATGATTGTCATAAGTTAAAGAGCCGCAACGATAATCTGCGGCGCCTTTCGTGGGGTCCATGTCAATATAGTGTTGAATAAAACAATCCATGCCTATGGTGCATTTAATAGGCAGTTCTAGATTGGGGGGGCGTTGTTTTGTTTGCGCTTGCGCAGAGGAAGCTATGCCTGAAGTTAAAAGTGCAAAAGCAAAAAGGCTTAACGTAATGCATTTCATTAGCGGACCAATTCTACAGATGACAGAATTTCTACCGTTTAAGAATACCATAATATAGTGAAATATCTGTGCTCTTTTACACAATTTTTCACATTGTTTTTGCCATAAAAAAAGAAACAACAGGATATGCTGTTTCTTTTTTATTGGAGTGTGCTGCGCGTCAGCTTGTTAAGCAGGTACACTATCGTCCGTTAAAACCGCGAATAACGCGTCAGGGCTTTCTGTGCCCCGCAGGCGTTCACATCTTGCTGTATCCCGAAGGGTTCTTGAAACTCTGGCAAGGGCTTTCAGATGCTCCGCGCCGCCCCCTTCAGGTGCTAAAAGAAGGAAAATGAGATCCACAGGCATATCGTCCATGGCATCGAAATTAATACCGGAGCCAAGGCGTGCAAAAAATCCGTGAATATGATCAATTGATTTCAGTTTACCATGGGGTATGGCGATACCATGCCCGACGCCCGTTGTACCGAGGCGTTCCCGCTCAATCAATACATTCAGAATCTCACGTTCGTCACATTTAGTGACGGCTGCGGCCCGACGGGACAGTTCTTGCAGTGCCTGTTTTTTGCTCGTCGCTTTGACGTCTGCAAAAACTGTTTCCGGACTGATAAGATCAGCTATTTCCATATTTCTCTTAACTTCTGGTTCTAATTTAGCTTAATACAGCCTAACGGCGCATTCAGCCAGTTTTTTCTATTTTAGGATCTATCCAACCGACATTTCCATCGCTGCGGCGATAGACAACACTCAGACCATTTGTCCCTGAATTGTGAAACATCATAGCCGGAACATTTGCTAAATCCATTCTCATAACGGCTTCCCCAACTGAACAATCAGGAATATCGCCACTGCTTTCAGCGATGATAATAGGTTGCCATTCACTCGTGTCGTTTATCTCTACTTCAGGTTCATCCGGTTCTGGCGCAATGACGTAGGTTTGTGCGGCTAGAGCTTTCTTGGCCTTCGCCCGCTCTTTGCCATGATGATCTTTCAGGCGTCTTTTATATCTTCTGAGCTGTTTGTCAATGCGTTCAGCAGTGGCATCGAAACATGCGTGTGCGTCTTGATGGCTACCAGACGCGGCGACGTCGATGCCAGATCCAATATGAACACTACATTCTATATGAAATTCGTGGTTTTTGCGGCTAAGGGTAACTTGAGCATCAATTGCATTATCAAAATATTTGGCAACCCGCTCATTTAGGCCGTCGTCGATATAGGTACTTAAAGCCGATCCAACGTCTACTTGCTTCCCTTTAACAATCACATGCATGTGCTGATCCAATTCTTGAAATAAAACATTATCACCCACTTGTGTTCCAGACTTTGTCGTCTGGTAGGCAAGTGGAACCGTGCTGTAGCCTAGTGCAAGGTCATTTCATGCTTAGGTCTTAGAGTAATCTGCATGGGTGGTTTCATTCTTTTAGCCCCTTTTTGCTATCTGGACAGATGCTTCTTTTGGCGCCTCCGCTCGACAGAAGACGGAATCCTCAAAACATCTCGATATTTAGCGACGGTGCGCCGAGCAATGTCGATTCCTTCCTTTTTCATTAAAACAACAATCTTGTCATCGGAAAGAATAGCAGTTGACTGTTCTCCGTCAACGAGTTGCTTAAGTTTATGACGTACTGATTCTGCTGAATGTGCATCTCCTCCCCCTGTAGAATTGATGGCAGAGGTAAAGAAATACTTAAGTTCGAACACGCCTCTTGATGTGGCGATAAATTTATTAGAGGTAA
>JAESSA010000008.1 GCA_016764355.1 Sneathiella sp.
CGCAAACCGACTGAACCACATCGGCAAAATCAGATTCACCTAGTTCATCGGCCATCTGCGCATGAAAAACCGTCTGCAATAACAAGTCACCTAATTCATCACGCAGATCGCTCATATTATTGCGAGTAATGGCGTCAGCGACCTCGTAGGCTTCTTCGATTGTATAGGGCGCTATAGACGTGAAATCTTGCTCTATGTCCCACGGACACCCATTATCCGGATCTCGTAATTGCCGCATGATTTTCAACAATTGGTTGATATTGGAGCTGCTTTGTTGTTTTTTCATATTCATGAACCATTCCTGCCCAAAAATTCTTACCACCCTCATGCAAAAGGCCTTGGCCGCCGTCAAGCCTGATAAACTGGTTCAACCTCATTTAACTGACTTTGGGCAAGAGCAATTAACAGTAATAGGTTTTGGTAAGGCGGCAGCTCAAATGGCATTAGGRKTGGAGKGYGCYCTTGGRTCTGCGGTAARTGGMMTGGTAATYACYCCTTATGRTTATGAGGCTCCTTGTAAATGGATCAATGTCAGAAGCGCATCACATCCGTTACCAGACGGTAATTCCATTAGTGCAACGAAAGAATTAATTGAAACTATTAACAATACTACAGGACCATTGTTGGCATTAATTTCCGGCGGTGGATCCAGCGCACTTTGCATGCCGGCCTCTTTTGTTACATTACAAGAAAAACAACGTATAATCAGAGCGTTATTGCAACAAGGAACCTGCATTGCCAAAATAAATAAAGTCCGTGGCGCTTTATCATGCGTCAAAAATGGTGGTTTAGCGCAAATAGTCGGCAATAGAGCTGTTAGAGTCTTAACATTAAGTGATGTAGCGGGGGACAATGTTGACCTTGTTGCATCTGGGCCATTTTCCACCATAAAAGAGGGTGGAATTTCCGCTATACAGATACTTGATGCAGCAAATATTGAAATATCTGATAAATTACGGGTGGGTTTGGAGCAATCATCCAGCGCAAGCCTTAAACAAACAAATATAGAAAACCGTATAATCGGCTGCGCTGATACAGCGCTGCAAGCCGCAGCAAGTTGGGCGCGGTCAAAAAATGTTAAAACTAAAATCATTTCCGATAGTCTTGAGGGCGATGCGTGCGAAATTGCCAAATACCATTTACAGGAAATCTATTTAGCTAAACAAGATGGCGTGCAGTTATTGTTGTCTGGTGGAGAAGTTAGTGTCGAGGTGACAGGCAAGGGAGTAGGTGGCTCCAATCGTCATTTTTTACTGGCACTAGCGCTTGAACTTCAAGGAGCTGGGGGTTTTTCAGCACTAGCAATAGATACAGACGGCAGAGATGGCTCAGATGGTGAAGCTGGCGCATGGGTTTCTTCCGCCACAATGAAAACGGCTGAATTCAACGGTCTTAACCCTGTGCAAGACCTCATGGATTGTAATTCAGGAGATTTCTTCAAGAAAATCGGAACCAGCATTTGCACTGGCGCCACGAGAACCAATGTAAATGATTTTCGCGCKATTTTAATTSWWYNNGAATWAAAACGCTAACGCCCTATCATCATGACAAGAAGGGCTCTTGCCTCTTTATCTGTCTTGTTGGTTATGCAGTGAGGTCGATCTGCGCGGTATCGTGCAGTCTCCCCTTGCTTCACAATTCCGGTCTCGTCCCCTGTTGTCAGTTCCAGCTCTCCCTCAAGCAACGTTAAATGCTCTTTGGTGCGGGGGGTGTGTGGCTCTGATAATAAGGTGCCACCGGGTTTTAATCTCAGTTCATACCATTCAATTTCGTTGACCAAGTCAGCGGGGCCTAGAATAGTTAAGCTATATTGTCCGTCTGGATCGTTCAAAACAGGAACAGAAGATCCTCCGACAATATCTAATGAATGGGCGACTTCCTCGCCGCGAATTAAATCATCAATGGTCTGATCCAGTGCCTCTGCAAGTCTCCAGACAATAGCAAGGGTAGGATTAGTCTCATTCCGCTCTATTTGAGATAACATGGATTTAGAAACTCCGCATAGGCTTGCCAATTGGTCTAGCGTCAATTGTTTTTGCTTGCGAAGGAGATTGATGGTTTTCCCGACGATGGGCGAATTGATCTCTTGTTTTGGCATGATTTCCTATTGACAGGATTTAAATCCGATATATTGTACAAACCGTAATCCAGTATAGTGGAATTAATTCCAATTACAAAGGAAATAGAATTATTATGTTTACGATAGCCAAAGCCAAGCCAGAACGCGGTATCTGGGCAAGCGACCAACCAACACTTTCTGCCCCCGGTCGCGGCATGGTTATGGTAGATGTGATTGCAGCGGGGATTTGCGGAACTGATTATCACATATTTGCATGGGACCAATGGTCTGCCGGACGTATCAAAACGCCAATGACAATTGGCCATGAATTTGTTGGCAGGATTAGCGCGATTGGCGAAGATGTAACGGGGTTTGAAGTGGGGGAACGAGTTTCCGCTGAATGTCACATTGCTTGCGGTCAATGCGCCCTGTGCCGGACGGGAAACGCTCATATTTGCGAAAAGACTCAAATAATTGGCGTTGATGTACCCGGTGCATTTGCGGAGCAAGTGCTTGTGCCTGCAACGAACCTTTGGAAGGTTCCCGACGCCATTCCAAACAAGCATGCAGCGGTCTTTGATCCGGTTGGCAATGCCATGCATATGGTTTCTATTGCAGATGTCACCTCAAAAGATGTGTTGATTGTCGGGGGCGGCCCTATTGGATTGTTTGCGGCGGCCATTGCAAAAGCTCACGGCGCTAGAACTGTAACCTTGCAAGAGCCAAACCAATCGCGCGGTGCAATCGCGTCGAGTTTAGGTTTGGATCTTGTGGTAAATCCGCGCGATCCTGATTGCGTTTCCAATATACTGGACGTCACAGGCGGACGGGGACCAAATGTCGTGTTGGAGGTAAGCGGAAATGGTGCTGCTTTAAACGCTGCCCTTGATATTGCAGCCCCTGGATCTTTAGTGGCACTGCTTGGAATACCGGGCGGTCCTGTCTCTCTGGATCTAGGCGGTAAGGTGGTGATGAAGGGCATTAGTCTTGTGGGTGTTACGGGACGGCGGATGTTTGAAACCTGGTTTCAAGTGGAGGCCTTTATGCTGAAAAACCCGGACCTGATCGACAAGGTTGTCACTCATGTCTTACCTGCAAAAGAATTTGATCGTGGGTTTCAATTAATGGACGATGGTGCATGCGGCAAAGTTGTTCTGGATTTTCAAACAAGTGAATTGAGAGAAGTAGTATGAGCAATGATTTACTAATGCGCCTGGGAGCTGCTTTGGATGCTGCAGAGGCAGATGGGACGTATAAACACTTAAAAAAAATCCAAGGAGCAATTGGCGCCAAAATCAAATTGGATGGTAAAAGTGACATTACTTTATTATCTTCCAATGATTATCTGGGATTTGCCAATCACCCCGAAATTGTTCAGGCAGCGAAAGAGGCCCTATCGGTTTATGGGGCAAGTACAGCTTCCGTAAGGTTTATTTGCGGAACGCAGGTTATTCATGAACAGTTGGAAACTGAATTAGCGAATTTCCATGGAACGGAAGGGGCTTTAACTTATTCTTCTTGCTGGGCCGCTAATACGGGTCTTTTCCCCGCTATAACCGGGACAGGGGACGTAATCTTGTCAGATGAGCTAAATCATGCAAGCTTGATCGATGGTATTCGGGCAACTGCGAAGACAGTGGTCAGAGATGTCTACAAACATAGTGATTTGACTGACCTTGAGGCTAAACTTAAGAAACATGCCGATGCCCCTTCAAGATTGATAGTTACTGATGGTGTTTTTTCCATGGAAGGAGATATTGCTCTCCTTGATGAAATCGTTGCATTAGCCCAAAAATATGATGCGCTGGTTGTTCTCGATGACTCTCATGGACTGGGAGTTCTTGGCAAAACAGGGCGTGGCACAGCAGAACATTTCGGCGTAATGGATCAGATTGATATTTTTACGGGAACACTTGGTAAAGCATTAGGGGCAGGTACCGGTGGTTTTGTCGCCGGTCCTAAAGTGATAACAGAGACTTTAATTCAAAAGTCTCGACCTCATCTTTTCTCTAACGCCTTACCGCCAAGTGTTGCTGCTGCCGGCATCAAGTCATTGGCGCTTTTGAAATCTAATCCAGAAACCGTTAGCGACTTACAGGCCAAGGCGAATTGGTTTCGCAATCACTTAAATGAATTAGGTTTAAATCCACTGAAGGGGGACAGTGCTGTTGTGCCTGTTATCGTTGGGAAAACAGCAACTGCTATTAAGCTTGCTGGTGCAATGCTGGACCGAGGCGTGTTTGTAACAGGCTTTGGTTTTCCTGTTGTACCAGAAGGGGAAGCACGTCTTCGTTTTCAAATATCAGCCGCACATTCTCAAGAGCAACTTGAGGGTGCCGCACAGATGCTGGTAGAATGCATGGAAGGTCAAAATTAACTCGAAATATTATAAATAGTATTTCTATTTTTCCGCGAAGAAGAGGATTTACAATTTGTGACTATTTCCTTCTTTTTTGCGGGCGAAAGAAAAAATAAATTAAATTTTTATTTTCTAATATTCTTGAATAGTTTCTATAAAACAACGAATTAGATGGCTGATTTGTGAATTGCTACACACTATTGGTACTTGATTTTTAGCTAATATTTACCACCTTTATTATAGTATTTTTTATTTGGAACCGGTCGTGGGGACAGGCTATTTTAATGGTGGAGTGAAATAGATGACCAAAAAGCGTGATGATTTCCAGGATATAATCCGTAAAGATCAGGCGGAGAGAAAAAATAAAACCTGGAGTGGTATTTTTCTTGATTACCTTGAATTGGTTCGAGAAAACCCTGAAATCTACGTACTCGCGCATAGCCATATGTACAACGTTATTGACGGCGAGGGGATCGTTTCAGGGGACGAGGCCGATGATAGCGCACGAAGTTTAAAGTTGTGGGGAGATCATCCCCCTAGAATTTATAATTTCTTTAAAGACGAGTTTTTTGGCATTGAACCGACACTCGAAAAGATTGTGCGGTATTTTCACGCGGCTTCAATGAAAGGCGAGGAAAGCCGTCAGGTTCTGTACATGATGGGACCCGTTGGCGCAGGTAAAAGTTCGATCGCAGAACAGCTGAAAAGAAAACTGACAGAAGCCCCGCCCATTTATGTAATAGATGGATGTCCAATTCGGGAAGAACCTCTCCATTTAATTCCAAGATCTCTACGCGAACAATTCAATGGAATGCTTGATGTAAAAATTGAAGGGGAATTATGTCCTGTATGTCGTTATCG
>JAESSA010000009.1 GCA_016764355.1 Sneathiella sp.
CAGAATGAGTAGCATCAAAAACGATCGGAAAGCCCGTCTCTGCCATCGTTGGAAGGCCCCGCATGTCAGATACAAGTGTGTTATACCCAAAACTGGTACCACGATCGGTCAGCATTACTTGGTTATTACCGCTTTCAACCATTTTTTCAGCAACGTTTTTCATATCCCACGGCGCTAAAAACTGACCTTTTTTGATATTCACCACTTTGCCCGTTTTCGCAGCAGCTACCAAAAGGTTTGTCTGGCGACACAAGAACGCAGGAATTTGAAGCACATCGACAACAGACGCAGCTTCCGCGCAGTGTTCTGGCTGATGAACATCGGTCAAGACAGGGATATCAAATTCTTTTTTGACAGCCTCAAACACGGATAAAGCAGTTTCCATACCCAAACCCCGTTTAGTATGGATAGAAGTACGATTAGCCTTATCGAATGAGGATTTATAAACTAACCCCATTCCCAGTTTCTGCGTCATCTCATGAAGCTGACCCGCCAAATCCATGGCATGATCCAGACTTTCCATCTGACAAGGCCCCGCGATTAACGCGAGAGGCAAATCATTACCAACTTCAAAAGATCCGATTTTGATACGTGATTGCCTTGTCATACCTTGTTTCCTTAAAATAATCTGTCTTACACTAGCCGAGATTTATCCAGAGCCGCTTTTACGAAACTTTCAAATAACGGGTGTGGATCGAATGGCTTGGATTTTAATTCTGGATGGAACTGAACGCCGATAAACCAGGGATGATCTGGAATTTCTACAATTTCTGGTAAATCACCATGAGGAGAAAGACCAGAGAATTTATAGCCCACGTTTTCAAGCGCTTCGCGATAAGCGATATTTACCTCATACCGATGACGATGACGTTCATGAATAACATCTTTACCATAGATTTCACGAACCTTCGTCCCTTCTAGCAAATTACAAGGGTATGATCCCAGACGCATAGTACCGCCAAGATCTCCATCTTCAGAACGTGTTTCAGTTTGATTGCCCTTTGTCCATTCAGTCATAAGACCGACAACGTTAGGGTCAAAATTTCCAAATTCAGAAGTGCCGGCATTCGGCATGGATGCTAAATTACGGCAACCTTCAATAACGGCCATTTGCATGCCATAACAAATCCCGAAATAAGGAATTTTTTGTGTCCGTGCATAATGAGCAGCCTTTATCTTACCTTCTGCGCCACGCTCACCAAAACCACCAGGCACAAGGATCGCATGAACACTGCCCAGTCGATCAACAACACTTGCTTCGTCTTTCTCAAAAATCTCTGATTCAATCCAGTCAATATTGACTTTAACCTTATTGGCAATTCCGCCATGAATAAGGGATTCTGTCAGTGACTTATAAGCGTCCCGAAGTTCGATATATTTACCAACAACGGCGATATTTACTTCACCATCGGGATTTAAAGATCGATCGACAATATCTTCCCATGTGGACAAGTCAGGTTCTGGCGCATCTGTTATACCAAATGCATCAAGAACAGCATCGTCTAAGCCTTCGTTATGGTAACTAAGGGGGACTTCGTAAATAGTCCGAACATCGAGGGCCTGAATAACAGCCTCTTTCCGAACGTTACAGAATTGACCAATTTTAGCCCGCAGTCCTTCAGGAATAGGACGCTCACTCCGACACAATAAAATGTCAGGCTGAATTCCAATTGAGCGAAGTTCTTTTACGGAATGCTGGGTCGGTTTTGTTTTAAGCTCGCCTGCCGCAGCTAAATACGGAACCAGCGTCAGATGAATAAAGATCGCGTTATTGCGCAATTCGTTGCCCAATTGACGAATGGCTTCCATAAAGGGAAGACTTTCGATATCACCTACTGTCCCGCCGATTTCAACAAGAACAAAGTCCTCGTCCCCAAGATCTGCTGTCGCAAAATTCTTGATCTCGTTGGTAATATGCGGAATGACCTGAACAGTTCCGCCCAGATAATCACCGCGTCGTTCTTTACGAATGACACGCTGATAAATACGACCCGTTGTAATATTGTCCGTTTGCTTGGACGCTACACCTGTAAATCTCTCATAGTGACCGAGGTCGAGGTCTGTTTCAGCCCCATCATCGGTAACATAGCATTCCCCATGCTCGTAGGGGTTCATAGTGCCGGGATCGACATTAATATAAGGGTCTAGTTTCCTCATTCTTACTTTATAGCCACGAGCTTGCAGTAGGGACGCAAGCGCTGCCCCAGCAAGACCTTTGCCTAAAGAGGAAACCACACCACCGGTAACGAAAATAAACCGTGCCATGGAATTACACTATATCTACAAAATGTTGGTTCGTGAAGTAAAAGAGGCGGGAATTATCCCGCCCAGTGAAATTATATGTCTTTATTCTAATTGGACAGCGGCGCAGCAGGCGCCGATGGAGCCGCTGGAGTAGTTTCCACCGGTTGGTCCAAAATAGAAATTGGAGCAGCATGATCTCCGCTCACTACAGCCAGCAAAATGCTTGTTGCAAAAAATGCTGCAGCTAGAATAGCAGTTGTTCTTGAAAGTAAATTTGCAGCACCGCGGCCTGTCATGACACCGCCGCCGCCGCCGCCGCCACCACCTATACCAAGCGCACCGCCTTCAGAACGTTGTACAAGGACAACGCCAATCAAAAATACGGCGATTATAATATGAACGACTAACAGGACTGTTTCCATGGAGCCAATTTTTCCCGGAGCATACAAGTGGATAAACCACTTTAGATTTCAAGCACAATTGAACGGCTTCTACACCAATCCAAAAAAGATTACCAGTCTAATTTGACACCCTTAGATGCAGGTTTCAACAATAGGCCAGAAATCTGCGGCTTTTAAGCTAGCCCCACCGACAAGAGCGCCATTGACATGCTCAAGTGCCATCAGTTCAGACGCATTACTTCCCTTCACGGAACCACCATAAAGAAGACGCATATTATCTGCATCGCTCAAAATTCCTTGAAGGTCTTTGCGTATATGGGCATGAACTTCGGCAACATCTGAAGGTGTTGGCGTTTTTCCGGTCCCAATTGCCCAGACAGGCTCATAAGCGACGACTGTATTTTTAGCAGTGGCGCCTTTTGGGAGTGAGTTTTTCACCTGATCAGTTATGACCGTCAGTGTTTTTCCTTGCTCCCGCTCCTCCAAAGTCTCCCCAACACAAACGACTGCAATCAAATTAGACGCCAATGCAGATTCTGCCTTGGCTTTTACCATCCCATTTGTCTCGTTATGATCTGTCCTGCGTTCTGAATGACCAACCAAACAGTATGTTGCCCCCGTATCTGCAATCATGTTCGCCGAGAGATCACCAGTATGAGCTCCCTTTTCAGCGGAATGACAATCCTGACCACCGATTGAAACAACTGATCCCGCAGCGATAGAGGACATTTCGCGAAGAAAGGTCGCGGGGGGACAAATAAGTACATCGCAATTGGCATTCCCAATGGAGTTGGTTTTTTCGATCAATGCTTTTAATTGAGCGCCTGATTCATCAGACAAACCATTCATTTTCCAGTTGCCAGCTATTAAAGGACGTACAGTGTTGCTCATCATTCCTCGCAAATATCTATGTAGTAGTCATTTTCGGTTACTTATGTGCTCATATGCCATTTTTTTTTGAAGAAAGATACTGCATAACAAAATTCCGTGTTGCCCGATCCGGCCTCTACCCCCTATCATGGCGAAAAGCTGCGGGGGCTGACTTCGTTGCATTAGATTTAACGATATTTAATTGATGGTAAATTATGCTTGAAGCCATGCGTAAAGGAGCCGGTGGATGGCTCGCAAAAGGAATGTTAGGACTTCTAGTCTTGAGCTTTGGTGCTTGGGGCATCGGCGGTGATATGCTGGGGAGTTCTGTGGGAGCCAATATCATCGAGGTTGGCGATAAAACTGTCACCATTGGCGAGTTCCAACGACAATATCAAATTCGCCTTAACCAGCTCTCTCAATATGTGGGCCGTCAGCTTACGACGGAACAAGCGAGACAGTTTGGTGTTGCCCAATCGACAATTTTTCAACTGCAAACCAGTTTGCTTGAATCAGAACGGGCAAATCAGCTTAATTTAAGTGTTGATGACAATATCGTTCTGACGGATATCAGAACCGGCCCAACATTCAAAAATAGTGCAGGCCAATTTGATCGCTTCCGTTTTCAAGACATACTGCGTCGCAACGGATATTCTGAAGGCGAATATGTGGAAGTTCTGCGCGGGGAAATTCAACGCCGGCAACTGACAGCCAGCATGACGCTACCTGATGATAAAACACCATCTGTATTGGTAAATACTCTATTTGCCTATTCAGGCGAAAAACGTAGTGCCGAGTATGTTGAAATTCTGGACGCAAATATTGCAGGTGTTCCAACGCCAACAGATGATCAACTAACAGCCTACATTAAAGACAATGTGGCCTCCTTCACATCTCCTGAATACAGAAAAGCGGTTTTCCTTAATCTAACACCGTCTAGTTTTACAGAGGGCGTTACGGTTACGGATGAGGAGCTGAATGCGGAATTTGAAGGTCGAGGCAGCGAATTCAACGAACCTGAGAAACGTGCAATTCTTCAAATGATTTTTGAAAATGAAGATGCTGCAAAGGTTGCTGTTACAAAAATTTCCTCCGGCGCAGATTTCGCAAACGTTGCAAAAGAAGAATTACAACTAACACCTGCCGATATCGATTTGGGTGAGATTACGCGTAACGATTTACTTGAAGAGTTACAGGAACCTGTTTTCTCTGTCGCTACTAATGGTGTGACCTTCCCTGTTAAAACCGTTCTGGGGTGGCATTTGGTCAAGGTTACAGGCATTACAGCAGGCACGAATAAAACTCTGGCAGATGTGAAAGACATACTTCAAAAAGATATTGCCCTTCGTAAGGGGGCGGAAATCATGTTTGAAAAAGCAACTGCCTTGCAAGATGAATTTGCTGGCGGCGCGACTGTTGAAGAGGCTGCTGCTGCTACAAGTCTAAAAATTTCAACGACTGACTGGGTGGACATTTCTTCTAAAGATGAAAATGGCAACATCGTCAAAGATCTTCCCGCGGCCTCTGAATTCATGCCTGAATTATTTGACAAGACTAAAGACACTGAAATCGATCTGTCGGAAACAGCCGCGGGTTTGTATTACGCGGTGGCTGTAACCGACATTCGTGACGCTAAATTGAAAGACCTTGATACTGTTCGGGCCGAGGCGACAACAGGGTGGCAAAAAGAATGGCGCCATACTGAAAACAAGAAAATAGCGGAAGGATTGCTTGAAAAATTGAAGGGTGGTTCGACACTTGATCAATTGGCCAGCTCAACAGTCTCTAGCGTCCAAACAACAAGCTCCTTACGTCGTAATGAACAGAATCCAATTCTAGCTGGTGACGCGAATGCCAAATTGTATTCTTTAGGAAAGAACGACTTTAGCCTTGGTAGCAATGCCACTGGTAACGGCTATATCCTCTTTAAAGTCGCGACAATTACACCTGCTGATAAAGTCGCGGAAAAAGATACAATTTCGCGTTTGAACGAACAGCTTGCTGTTAGTATTCAGCAGGACCTTCTTGCGCAATACCAAAACTATCTTGAAAAAGAAATTGGTGTTTCAATCAAGCAGAACCTAATCCGGGAATATTTCTAATACTATGTCTATTCAGCCATCATTTTCTGATTTTTCCGAAAACTTTAATGCGGGAAAGTCGCAAATTCTATGGACAACTTTAGTCGCTGATTTGGAAACTCCCGTCTCAGCCATGATGAAGTTGGCAGAAGGGAAATCTAATTCCTTCTTGCTGGAGTCCGTTGAAGGCGGAGCCGTCCGGGGCCGCTATTCCATCATCGGGATGAAACCAGATCTTATTTGGCGGTGTGATGGAAAAAGTGCCCGTATAAACCGTACGGCTCGATTTGATCCGGAGGCATTTGTCGCTTGCGACAAACCAGTTTTGGACAGTCTGCAGGCGCTCATCGACGAAAGTTATATTGACCTGCCCGACCATCTTCCGCCAATGGCGGCAGGACTGGTTGGGTATATGTCATATGACACCGTCCGTTTGATGGAAGATATTCCCGATAGTAATCCTAACGACTTAGGCTTACCTGATGGTATGTTCATTCGGCCAACTGTCATGGCCATATTCGATAGTATCCTGGATGTGGTTACAATTGTGACCCCTGTCTGGCATGGTGATGGAAGGGCCGCGCAAACGGCTTATAACCTCGCGGCAGAACGTTTGTCTGATGCGGTCAATGATTTCTCTCGTAGTCTTCCTCATTCTGTTTCCACAGATATGTCACTTGAAGATTTGCCCGAACCTGTCTCCAACACCACCAAAGAAGAATACTTCGCCATGGTGGAGAAAGCCAAAGGCTACATTCGAGCCGGTGATATATTTCAGGTCGTGCCGAGCCAACGGTTCGAAATGCCGTTTACCCTGCCCTCTTTGTCTTTGTATCGTGCTTTACGTAGAACAAATCCCTCACCGTTCATGTATTATTTGAACTTCGGTGAATTCTCAATTGTTGGTTCCAGCCCGGAAATTCTCGTTCGTCTTCGGGATGAAAAAATAACAATTCGTCCAATCGCCGGAACCCGTCCGCGCGGAGCAACCCCGTCTGAAGATGCGGCTCTCGCCGAAGACCTCTTGAGTGATCCCAAAGAGCTTGCTGAACATCTTATGCTTCTCGATCTTGGCCGTAACGATGTGGGCCGGGTCGCCCGCATTGGAAGTGTTACAGTCACAGAGAAAATGCTGATCGAGAATTATTCTCACGTCATGCATATTGTCTCAAATGTCGAAGGCAAAATTGAAAAAGGCTTAACTGCCATCGACGCATTGAAAGCAGGGTTTCCTGCCGGAACCGTTTCGGGCGCACCAAAAGTTCGCGCAATGGAAATTATTGACGAATTGGAGAAATCTAAACGGGGAGTCTATGGCGGCGCCGTGGGATATTTCTCTGCCAATGGTTCGATGGACACTTGCATTGCCTTGCGTACAGCAGTTGTCAAAAAGGATACCATCTATATTCAAGCAGGTGGTGGTGTTGTAGCGGATAGCGATCCTGAAGCGGAATATCAAGAGACTATTAATAAAGCCAAAGCCCTTGTGCGCGCGGCCCAAGAAGCCGTTCGATATGCGGCAGAAGGTGGTAGAAACCGATAAAGAGCGGGGGAGCCTTCCCTCCTTAATTATGAAACTCGCGGGAGGCGCCTCTTCGACAAAGAGTGCTTATGCTTCCTGCAGGGCGCGATGACGTTTCGCCGGGAACGTTAAAGTGAAACAAGTCCCCTTACCAATCTCACTTTCAACCTCAACAGTTCCGTGATGGAAATCAGCAAAGCTTTTTACAAGAAATAATCCAAGACCTGTCCCTCTTTTTGAGGTCACTGTTTTGTCATCCCCTAAAAAGAATGGCTCGAAAATAGTACTCAGATCTTCATGTGGAATACCTGTACCAGTATCCATGATTTTAATAATGATATTACCGCCCTCATGTAACGCACAAAAAACAGATATTTTTTTCGATGAAGGCGTAAATTTAATAGCATTAGAAATGAGATTATTGAGTATCTGCTGAAATCTTAAGGGGTCACCATAAAATTCTGCAATTTCGTCATTGATAACCGATTTCAGTTCTACATTTGCTTGAGTTGCAAGAAGTTGATGAAGACGTTTTGATTGATTAATAACATCGGGTAAATTGAACCAACTTTCGTGCATTGTAAATTTTCCGCATTCAATACTCGACACATCGAGAATATTGTTGATCAACTCCAAAAGATGCTTACCGGAGAAATGAATATCACTCGAATATTCCTTATACTTGTCGTGGCCTATTTTTCCGTAAATCTCCCCTTTGAGGACCTCTGAAAATCCAATTATTGCATTTAACGGGGTTCGTAAATCGTGCCCCATATTTCCAAGAAATTGACTTTTCACTCTATTGGACATCAACGCTTCTTCTCGTTGTTCGCGCAGTTTTTGTTCCACTGCCTCCATGGACTGTATGTTTCGTTTAAAAACTTCAGTCGCCTTAACAATGGTTTCTATCTCAGTGCTTTTTACCTTTTTAGGTAACTTTATATTCAATTCATTGCGCGATAGTTTTTCAATAGCATCAGTCACCATCACTAATGGTTCAGTTATCCTTAAACTGAGAAAGAAAGCCAAAATGGTAGAAAGAGACAAAGCGAGAACCCCTAAAGTAAAATACCAATAGCCAATCCGGTCCTTTAATTTTGTTAAAATAGATTCAATTTTTCTAAGGGATCGGTTAGCAAGCGTTGTCGGCATTCCAGTACACCCGACCCCTGCCAACAGGTCCTTCTCCAAAAAGATCTCTCTACACAACATATACTCATTATGATGCTCTACAATAAAAGTACCGTCCTCCGGGCCCGCTTTCATTTTATCGGCATTGTGTAAATCGTTGAGAGGAGAGAGATGTGGTGTTGCTGTTGTTACGCTTGAGTATTTTAAAGTATAAAGTGAATAATCAATTTTAGAGCGTTCTTGAATCCCAATAAATATGTCACGGAGATTCCTGACCAGTTTCCCTAAAATCAAAAGACCAATCGGGTCACCGAAATCCGAATAAATTGTTGTTACAGTGAGCAACGCAAATTCAAAATCCACTTTATCCGAGACCCAATCAATCCTAAGATCTCTAGCAAATTCTTTTGAAATTAAGTAGTAAGAGGAGTTAACATGTCTCACCTGGGAAGGCGTGTCTCCAGAAAGGATATCCAAGGCCTTACGAATAGGACTATCGGGTAGTTTAAACTGATTTTCTAAAGATGTTTCTGCAATATGTTCTGGGAAACTAGCAACAATATGCCCTTTAGTATCCAATACATTGGCAAAATCAAAGACATCACTTTTGTGCCCCTTCTGAAGGTGATAATTTAGTGACCCCACCCTGCTTTTCATTATAGAAATTTGAAATTCGTTGGAACGACCAAAGCTTAATGCTAATTGTTCCATTCTTAAGGTGTGAAATTGGATTTCTCTCTCATAAACCTTAATCTCTAGACTCAAATTAAACAGAGTTTCATCTAATGAATGCTTTCGGATTTCTTCTGTTTGTTTTTTGGATGAACTTTCCCATTCCACCCAAAAGCCAATTCCGAATAAAAAAAGCGCAGCAAATAGAACCAAATTGATGGTTATTAAAAAGTGATAGCGAATAGATATTACTTTTCCAAACATACAAAAGTTCCAGATTAATAAGGAAGGGCTTTGCCGCTTCGTATCACCGCTTTTCCGTTATCAGAGGTAATATAATTGATAAATTTATTAACCAGACCTGTATTATTTTCATCATGAAAAATCATTGCAAGAACAAGTTCTAGAATATATCCCTCGTCAGATGGATACTTCCCTTCGAGGGATAGAACTTTTACTTCAGGGCCTCTGCTATCGGGAAAAGGTCCAAATCCAATCGCGCCAGGAACCAAGGAAACTAATTCAACACTTCGCTTTTCGCTCGTCGCGACCTTAATGAATTCTGTAAATCTTATGTTTTCAAAGGAAGCAATTTTTTTATTCAGTAATTCAGAAGAACTATCACCACGCTCCCGTCTGATGACTCGAATTTTACCGGGACTTCCACCAAACTCGGACCAGTCTTGGGCATCCCCCCGATAAATATTCAAAATCTGCCTAATTGTTAGGTGGTTAACATCAACAGAGTTGTTTACATAGAAAACGACCGGAATACGGGCGTAAGGCATATACTTTAACCCATATTTTTTTTCGTTTTCTTTAATTTCACGGGCGACACGACCCAATATATTCTTTCGCTTGCCAACAAGTTTAATACCGCCAGAAGACCCGACACTGTCCGGTACGTGAATAACTTGTTCGGGATTAGCTGTTATATAATTATTTGCAAGCGCCCTTAGGACATGAGTGCCATCACCAGTGCCGACTATTGTTAAGGGTTCTGCATCTACGTTGGGTACCCATAAAAGAGCAATTAGAAGAGATATTGTTGAGAAAGTGACTTTCATTGCCTTTGACATCAATATACCTTTCCTCACCCTTCTTAAAATCGAGAAAGTCGATCCACTGGAAATTTGTTAACATAATCCAGTAAATTTATTAATTATTATATAAATAACTTTCTAATATAAAAATGATTTTGGAATTTCATTGTATAAACGCTACCACTGGCTGTTTAGTTGACGTTTTTACAGTCCATTTAAGCGAGTTTATTCACCCTTTTCGTTTAATTTTTATTATTTTCAAACGTTAAGAAGTGTCAATTTTGGCGATCATGAATTTGTGTTAGGGCTACGCTAATTGGAATGAAATGAAACCCTTTTTCGACAGCCTCTGGCATCCATTTGGACAAAGCTGAGATTGTCTCTAAATGTGGGTGCCCTATCGCTATGGCAATCCCGTTCTTAAGTGCTAGAGCCTCTACTGTTCTCAATTGTTTTAAAATGGATGGCTCGTTAATCTCATTATCAATAAAAACGTCCCGATTTGCTGTGGGCACGTTACGTGCTTTTGCAAGCTCATAACCTTTTGATCCAGGAATAGTTCGGCTGTCCAAAAAAAGTAGGCCTTCTTCAGACAAAACGTCCATTACAGTTGCCATTCCATCTTCAAAGGCGGTGAATTTACTTCCCATGTGGTTATTTACCCCGACGTAACCGTCAAATCGGCGCAAATTCTCAATAGTTCTTTTTCTTATTTCCTGCAAACTAAGCGAGCTTAAGAGGGCATTTGGCCCTGGATCCACTCCGCTTCCCACAGGCTCCATGGGTAAATGAAGTAACGCTTCATGCCCTCTCTCCCGGATGATCTGAACACTTTCATTTAGTCCGGTTGCATATGGCAAGAATGCAAGTGTAATTATATTAGGAAGCTGAGCGAGCGCTTTTACTCTCCGCTTGTTCATTCCCACATCATCGATAACCATTGCAATTACAGGACGGCCATTTGAGGGCGCCGATAAAGCTGCGAACCGCTTCCAAGGCGGTATTGTCACATTATCTTTCTGCGGCGGCAAAGAGGCAGTGGCTATACCGTCATCCTCTTCAGTCGTTATTGCTGGCGCTGTCAGATTTGTATCCGCGCTCGCCTTGTCATCCGTCTGATCATTTTGGAGCGCATTAGGAGGCTGCATTTCCGGCTTTTCGATATTATCACCCGTAAGGTTGCTTCGCTCATCCTTCTCATTCTTTGATTGCTCTTCCAAGTGAGCTGAAGCATCCGCTAGCGCGCCGTCAATTACATCTGTAGTCGGCGGATCTTTAACAGCGTTGCCGACGAGCATTCCAGTCGTAAGGCTAATGAGCAATAAGGCTGTGCAAAACACAAAAAGCTTTATAGGCGAGTCTACAAAACTATTGACCTTTTCAAGAAGAGATTGGTCACTGTCTGTTTCGGAGACTTGGGTCTTCTTATCCGCCATCTAAACGCCTTGATAAATCATAATTTAATATTAGTAACAACTTGGTTTTAAGGCAATATGAGCCGTATTCCTATCGAATTCTTAAATCATTGAAAGTGATTGGATTAGGCCTTGTAGGATGGAATAAAGGTTTAATTATGAAGCCAAATATTCTAAATTGAGAGACTGAAATCTCCACTCTGTACAAGATCCGAAAAACAGTTAAATTATACGTGAATGTGGACTTGATGCGTTACAAAACGAATAGAAACGACCTCGAACCGAATACAACAACACTTAACTGTTGATAAACTCTTGAAGTAACTCTTTATAAAAACTTGGCAAGATATTGATATGATAACGTTAATTGATAATTACGATAGCTTTACCTACAACCTGGTTCACTTCATGGGAGAACTTGGCGCAGATATTAAGGTTTACCGAAATGACGTAATTTCAACAAAAGATGTCCTTGCTGAAAATCCATCAGGGATCGTTTTGTCACCCGGTCCCTGCACACCTGACAAAGCTGGAATTTGTCTTGATCTAGTTAAAAGTGCGGTAGAAGCAAAAATTCCTTTATTCGGTGTCTGCTTGGGTCATCAGTCTATTGGTCAGGCATTCGGCGGAAAAGTGGTTCGTGCAGATGAATTAATGCATGGAAAAACATCCCCTATTCAGCATACAGGCAAAGGTGTTTTTGACAGCATCCCGAATAATTTTACAGCCACCCGGTATCATTCGCTGACTGTTGAGAGGTCTAGTTTGCCCGATTGCCTAGAGATAACAGCAGAGACAGCTGATGGCGTCATCATGGGCCTCCAGCATAAAGAGTTTGCTCTTCATGGTGTTCAGTTCCATCCGGAAAGCATAGCGTCCGAATATGGCCATACGTTATTGCTCAACTTTCTAAAACTGACAGGCGAGCCAGTTAAGGCTATTGCATAATGAGCAAACCAAAAAATTTCAAAGCGCTTATCTCCACCATTGCCGCAGGAGAGACATTAAGCACAGAAGAGGCACGCTTCGCTTTTAATACGATCTTGTCTGGCGATGCCACGCCGTCTCAAATGGGTGCATTCTTGATGGGCCTGCATTTGCGCGGAGAAACAACGCAAGAATTGGTTGGCGGCGTTTCCGTCCTCCGCGAAAAAGCCAGCTATATAAAAGCTCCCGAAGGCGCTATCGACTTGGTCGGTACGGGCGGTGATGGTTATGGTACACAAAATATATCGACAGCCGCCGCTTTTGTTGTCGCCGGGGCCGGTGTTCCTGTTGCAAAGCATGGGAATAAGGCCGCCTCTTCGAAATCCGGAACGGCGGATGTGCAGGCTGTTCTTGGGATCAACACTGAATGTGATTTGGCGCTGACTGAAAAGGCCCTATTCGAAGCCGGAATTGGGTTCATGGTCGCTTACCGGCATCATGGTGCCATGCGCCATGTGGGCCCCACCCGTGTCGAACTTGGTATTCGAACTATTTTCAATCTGTTAGGGGTCATGTCTAACCCCGCCGCGGTAAAACGGCAACTGACCGGGGTTTATGATCCACGATGGATGATCCCTATGGCTGAAACCCTGCGGGAGCTTGGATCCGAACATGTGTGGATTATGCACGGATCGGACGGTCTGGACGAATTAACAACTACAGGTCCCTCTTTTGTTGCCGAATTGAAAGACGGCGATATTCGGGAGTTTGAAATAACACCTGAGGAAATGGGCCTTGAACGCGTCACCCTTGATGCCTTGAAAGGCGGAACGCCAGAAGAAAATGCAAGAGACCTCTTGGCCCTTCTAAAAGGTGCCAAAGGACCCTATCGCGACGTTGCATTGTTAAATGCTGGCGCCGCCATCCTTATCGGCGGAAAGTGTGACACGGTCCGCGAAGGCATTGAACTTGCTGAAAAATCCATCGACAGTGGCAAAGCCCTGCATGCCATGGAAGAATTAAAACGTATTACCAATTTGAGTAGCCCTGAAACATGAGTATTCTTGCCAAGATTTGTGCTGATAAAATTGAGCATATTAAAAACTGTAAAACGAATAAATCACTGGAAACGCTGGAAGATGAGGCAAAAGAAGCCTCGGCCCCTCGGGGATTTGTCCGTGCGCTGAAAACCGCAAGAGAAGAAGGGCGTTATGGTTTAATTGCCGAAGTAAAAAAGGCATCTCCATCTAAAGGGCTGATCCGCGCTGACTTTAATCCAGAAGCCCTTGCCAAAGCCTATGAGGACGGCGGGGCAACTTGTATGTCCGTTCTGACAGATATTCCTTATTTTCAGGGGTCTGACGACTATCTTGTTGCAGCGAGAAACGCCGTTAGCCTGCCAACTTTGCGCAAAGACTTCATGCTTGATCCCTATCAAGTAGTCGAAGCACGGGCACTTGGCGCCGATTGTATCCTTCTGATAATGGCTGCCCTTTCAGATCAACAAGCGGCAGAACTGGAAACATTAGCCATTCAGTATGGCATGGATGTTTTAATCGAAGTTCATGACGCTGAAGAGCTTGAACGGGCATCCAAATTACAAAGCCCCTTGATTGGTGTGAATAATCGTAATTTGAAAACCTTAACGGTGGATATTGCAACAACCGAAGCTTTGTCTAAAAACCTGCCCGCTGACTGCCTTCCTGTCAGCGAAAGCGGTTTATACACCCCTGCAGATTTAAGCCGGATGGAGAAGGCTGGATGTGGATGCTTTTTGGTTGGTGAAAGTTTAATGCGACAAGATGATGTCGCTGCTGCTGTCCGTACCCTTCTTGGAAAAGGTTAAGCTTCATGACCGGATTTACGCATTTTGATGACAAAGGCGCCGCCCACATGGTCAATGTGGGCGATAAGGAAGTAACAGAGAGAAGCGCAACTGCCACGGCGCGCGTTATCATGAAGCCGGAAACACTTGCCTTGATCCAAGATGGAAAAGCCAAAAAAGGCGATGTCTTAGGCGTTGCCAGAATAGCCGGTATCATGGCCGCAAAAAAAACAGCTGACCTTATTCCCCTGTGTCATCCCTTGGCGCTGACAAATGTAACTGTGGAATTCACAATTGACGAGCCCGCTTCAGCAATTGATATATTCGCCACTTGTAAGCTTAAAGGCCGCACGGGTGTTGAGATGGAAGCCCTAACGGCTGCGACTATTACAGGGCTCACCATTTACGATATGTGTAAGGCTGTTGATCGCGGTATGGAGATTACAGGAACGCGTCTGCTGGAGAAAAGCG
Organism: Sneathiella sp.; assembly: GCA_016764355.1. Classification (GTDB taxonomy): domain Bacteria; phylum Pseudomonadota; class Alphaproteobacteria; order Sneathiellales; family Sneathiellaceae; genus Sneathiella. The sequence goes on from JAESSA010000009.1 coordinate 14,603, forward strand.
GCGGAAAATCAGGAATTTACAAAGCACAATGATTTCAGTAGATGACGCCCGCGCGAATATCCTAAAAAACATCTCTCCTGTTTCAACAGAAACAATCTCTATTGATGAAGCGGCAGGACGCCTTCTTGCTGAAGATGTTTTTGCCCGTAGAACCCAACCACCCGTCGACCTGTCCGCTATGGATGGATATGCCGTAAAAGCAAGTGACGTAGCGCAAGTTCCAACTGATTTGAAAGTCGTTGGCGAAGCACCCGCAGGTGGATCATATGACAGATTGGTCAATAAAGGAGAGGCTATTCGGATTTTTACCGGTGGCCCCTTACCTGAAGGCACGGATGCTATTGTCATACAAGAAGATACAATGCGAGATGGGGATATAGTCACAATTCAAGAAAGTTCCCCAGAGGGTCATTATGTGCGCTCCGCCGGGTTGGATTTTTCTGAAGGGCAAATTGGGGTAAAAACAGGTAAACAACTTACGCCCCGAGATATTGGTTTGCTTGCCGCGATGAATATCCCATGGGTGACAGTAAGGCGTAAACCCCGCATAGCCCTGCTATCAACAGGAGATGAGCTGGTGCGCCCCGGAGAGCCTGTAGGTCCAAACCAGATTATATCCTCTAACAGTTTACTGGTAGCCGCGATGATCCGTCAGGCGGGCGGTATTCCTATCGATTTGGGAATTGCAAAGGATAACGAGCAGTCTTTGCGGCAAATGGCCTCTGGTGCGAAATCTGCGGATATGCTTGTCACTTTGGGCGGCGCGTCCGTCGGTGACCATGATCTGGTCCAATCGGTTCTTGGGAAAGAAGGCCTGAAGATCGATTTCTGGAAAATAGCCATGCGCCCCGGCAAACCGTTAATGTTTGGTGATTTAGAGGGAACGCCCATGCTTGGGATGCCCGGAAATCCCGTATCGAGCATGATTTGCAGTTATATTTTCCTTTATCCTGCAATTGATGCCCTTTTAGGACGTCCGCTTCGAACGCCACCAACGGTACCTGCCCTCCTCTCCCATAATATCGGCGCGAATGATCGCAGGGAAGACTATCAAAGAGCGCAGATCATCGGCAATGAGAATGGAATGCCCTGTATTAAGCTCTTCAGCAATCAGGACAGTTCCATGTTATCTGCCCTTTCTGCCGCTAATTGCCTGTTGAAGCGTATCCCTTTTGCAGAACCCGCACTAAAGGGGAGCCAAGTAGAAATCATTCTACTTGATGAAAATTATCCTCTTTGTTGAGCAAGGCCCTGTAAATTAACGATTTTAAAGCCTTGACGTCGAATGAGAACTTTTATAGAATATTAGGTAATGTTTTTGTTTTGTTCTCAAGGCGGGCGAGTGAATGCTTACAAAAAAGCAACATGAACTTTTGATGTATATTCATACGTATCTGGAAAAGCGCGGCGTTTGCCCCTCTTTTGATGAAATGAAGGTCGCACTGGACCTCAAGTCCAAATCAGGAATACATCGGCTCATTACTGGTCTTACAGAACGGGGTTTTATCAGGCGCCTTCCTCATCGTGCCCGGGCACTGGAAATTTTAAAACTTCCCGATGCCGTATTGCCCGATGGCATAATCAAACGCCATACTAAACCTGCAGAGCCAAACAAATTTAACGTAGTACAAGCACAGTTTGGGAATAAGCAACCAACAGCGGCTCCTGAGCCTGCCCCCAATAGCGACAATAGCGTTTTATCCCTTCCTCTCTACGGACGTATTGCGGCAGGTACGGCGATTGAAGCATTGAGGGACCCCACAAATTTTGTTGATATTCCCCCTTCCATGGTGGCTACGGGATCTCATTACTGCTTAGAAGTTGCCGGCGATTCCATGATTGATGCGGGTATTCATGACGGGGATACGGTTCTTATCAAAGAATGTACAACAGCAGAGAATGGCGCCATTGTTGTTGCCTTTGTTGATGATATGGAAGTCACACTGAAACGCCTGCGCCGAAAAGGCAATACAGTTGCCCTTGAAGCTGCGAACCCAGATTATGAAACACGAATTTTTGGTCCGGACAGGGTAAAAGTTCAAGGCCAGCTGGTTGGACTTTTCAGAAAATACTAACCCTGCGAATACCTCACGGTTCCTTTGACAGACTTTCTCTATATTTCAAAGGAACCCATGGCCGATTGCCTCGCACTGAATTTACGCTATCTACTCTAATTTCCCCCTTTTCATCAAAATAGAGTGCGTGTGTACCCGATCGCCACAAATCAAATTTATCTTTGATAAGGGTTGGCTTAACACATCTCCCTTGAACGGGAACTGAACTCAAAATGATATCAGCCCTCTCGCAATCTAGCTCTGTTGCCATCCAATTGTTGGAAAATGCAATAATCAGTCCCTCCCGATTATAAACACACCCCATTGGATCACATCTAATCTCAGAGTTCTTTGAACTTGATTTAGAGATCTTTTTTAGATTTTCACTCCCATATAAAAGGGCCCACCTTTTCCGCTCAAAACGATCTGCACGCAAGGAAGAGACTACAAGCTCTCCCGTAGTTTTTCGAATTAGGAAAAGGTTTCCAGAATCTGAAAATAAAATATCGGGACGTGTCTCAATCCAGAAAAATGGGATCGTAATTAGTATAATTATCACACTCCCCCACCTCAATTTATTGCGCCATATCAGCAACCAAAGGACAGAAAATACGATGCCGATGAGAAAACCAGTGGGATATGTGCCTATATTTAAAAAGGCCCCTGGCAAATTGGCGACAAAATCAGCAATCTTCAATATGACGATGATCCCTGCGCCCGCTATTTCCAAGGGAATGCCAGTTTGACTGAAAGGGAGCACTACAAAAGATACCAACGTCCATGGCATCACCCAAAGCCCCATAACAGGGACAGCCACAAGATTTGCAAGAATTCCAAGACTTGAAAACTGACCAAAATGGTAAATAGAGAAAGGCGCCGTTGCAATGGAAGCAATCAGGGAAGTAAAGACAATCCCCGTCAAATAGAAAAATGCCCGTCTGACAAAGCCGCCCGTGTTTGCCAAGATCATCAGACCATTCCCAAATTTCTCGTACACAGCTATTAGGCAAAAAACTGCACCAAAGGACATCTGGAAACTAGCTGTCGTTAAACTTTCTGGCAAAACCAGAAGGATCAGGATTGCTGCAAAAGCTAAATTTCGAAGGGAAATTGCAGTGCGATCAAATAGGATGGCGATAAAAACCAAGGAGATCATTAAATATGCCCGAACAGCAGAAACTGACATGCCACTAACCAGCAAATAACCACTTAAACCAAGTAGCGCGATAATAGCGGCCCATTTCTTCACTGGATAATTCAAGGCCAGGCGCGGCCAAAGACTTGCAAATAGCCTGACAGAAAAAAATATCAGACCACCAACCATCCCCATATGAAGCCCCGATATAGCCAGAATATGCGCAAGACCAGATTGCCTCATATTCTCCAACTGGCGTTTGTCCATCGCGCCTTTGTCGCCAGACATGATGGCTGTTGAAAATCCTGATGTATCGGTTGGTGCAACATTTGCTACATGCCTATTGATTACATCGCGTAAAATTGCTGACACCCGTGATAGATCAAACCAATTGCTATCCGTATCCCTGATGACGTCGATAGAACTGATGGCATAACCTACTGCCCCGATTTGTTGGAAATAAGAATTGCGTTGAAAATCATAGGCTCCTGGATAGGCTGGTGATGGGGGCGGCAGAAGAACGGCAGTAAGTGAGACCCTTTGCCCCGGGTGAATGTGGGAGGTATTTTTACGAACGGTAATTCGGATTTTTGACAAGTCAGGAAGAGAGTTACGCTCAAAAGAAAGGCTCGAGATAACAAGCCGTGTTTTCTTGTTGCCGGCACTTTTACTGATAATTTGCCCAGAAAGCCCTGTAATCGTTTTTTTTGGAAGAACAGGAGCATCCACATAATGTTGACGTATGTTCGCGGCGTTAAAGCCAACACTTACAAACAGGATAACTAAAATCAGAAGGAAAATGTGAGGCTGTTGCCGCACCCAAGCAATAAAAATTGGGCAGGACACAAGAACTGAAAGTCCAATCCATTCCAGCCCCGGCTGCCAAATAAGAGAAAAGTAAATGGCAACCCCAACTCCCAACAGAACGGGCGACCAAAGAAACCATCGGTTTCGCTCTTCGATCAGCTGGTTTAACATCTATCCCCTAACAAATTTATTGATCATTCCTTGACTTCACTCATCGCGGGCTTGCCCAAACGCTGTACAAAGAGTAAAAAATGACAGAATTCAGGATATTTTTAAATTTTAAACCTACAATTGAATAGGATGCAAAGTAAATACTATGACTGTTGTTACTCGGTTTGCGCCCTCTCCTACCGGCTTTTTACACATTGGCGGTGCCAGAACAGCTCTTTTCAATTGGCTTTACGCGCGCCATAACAATGGAAAGTTCTTACTTCGCATTGAAGATACAGATCGTGAAAGATCTACTGATGAAGCTATTGAAGCAATTTTAGCTGGAATGAAATGGATGGGACTGGATTGGGATGGCGAACCCACATACCAGTTTTCAAACCGCGACCGTCATGTTGAAATAGCTCAACAGTTATTGGATGAAGGCAAAGCCTATCATTGTTACGCGTCAAAGGACGAACTGGCAGAGATGAGAGACCTCGCCCGCGCCGAGGGGCGTGCTCCTGGTTATGATGGTCGCTGGCGCGACCGTGACCCGTCTGAGGCACCTGCTGGAGTACCCCCTGTTGTTCGGTTCAAATCTCCGAATGAAGGCAATACAGTCATAAAGGATGCCGTGCAAGGCGATGTAACCATTGCAAATGCACAGCTCGATGATCTCATTCTACTGCGCGGCGATGGCACACCAACTTACATGTTGTCTGTCGTTGTTGATGATCACGACATGGGCGTTACCAATATTATTCGCGGCGATGATCACTTAACCAACGCTGCACGACAAATTCAGCTTTATGACGCGCTGGGCTGGGATGTCCCTGAAATGTCGCACATTCCGCTTATTCATGGACCAGACGGTGCAAAATTATCTAAACGACATGGTGCATTGGGCGTTGAAGCCTATCGTGACATGGGATATTTGCCTGAAGCCATGCGCAATTACCTCCTCCGCCTCGGTTGGTCACATGGAGATGATGAAATTATCTCAACGACGCAAGCCATTGAATGGTTTAATTTGGAGAATATCGGAAAATCAGCTTCTCGCTTTGATTTCAACAAACTGGAAAACTTAAACGGGACCTACCTCCGCAATGCTGATGATGCCTATCTTACGGGCTTGATTACACCCTTATTGGAAGAGAAAACAGGCTCTTCAATTTCGGAAAATCAAAAAACAATGATCGAAAAAGCCATGAATGGCTTGAAAGAACGAGCAAAATCAGTAATATCCCTCGCAGACAGTTCTCAATTCCTGATCGCTAAGCGACCCTTGTCGCTGGATGATAAGGCCAAAAAATTACTTAATGACGATGCGTGCGGAATTTTGGGCCGACTGGCTGAGAAGCTGGAGACTTTGTCCGTTTGGAACAAAGAAACCATAGAAACTGTCGTTCGGGAATGTGCCGAAGCTGAAGAATTAAAGCTCGGTAAAATTGCGCAGCCGTTACGCGCAGCATTAACAGGTACAACGGTATCTCCCGGAATTTTCGACGTTCTTGAGATTCTGGAAAAAGAAGAAGCTCTAGGAAGAATCAAAGACGCTGCAGGATCATAAATTCTGCGAGCTGCCAATTTGGCATGCTCTCGTCTACTTGATTAAATGAATACAGTTCTCCAGGGAACATTGTAAACCTGATGCCAACGTCGCGTTGGCTAATTAAAAGGGAAAAGAATAAATGAGTGGCTCAAAAGTTAGTGGAAGCGTAAATTTCACTGAAGAAAATGGCGAAACTACCAGTCTTCCCCTGGTAAGTGGCAGCGTTGGTCCTCAAGTGATCGACATTCGTAAATTATACGCACAAACTGGCCATTTTACATATGATCCAGGCTTTACCTCTACAGCCTCTTGTGACTCTGCAATCACCTATATCGATGGTGACGAAGGTGTTTTGATGCATCGTGGTTACAAGATTGAAGAGCTGGCAAGTGAAAGTGATTTCATGGACGTTTGTTACCTTCTTCTGAAGGGCGAACTGCCAAATGCGGAAGAAAAAGACAAATTTACGCACGACATCACTTATCACACAATGGTTCACGAACAATTGATACAATTGTTCCGCGGTTTCCGCCGTGATGCCCATCCAATGGCAATCATGGTTGGTGTTGTTGGTGCCTTGTCTGCATTTTATCATGACAGCACAGATATTACAGATGCTCATCAGCGTATGGTCGCTAGCTATCGTTTGATCGCAAAAATGCCAACAATTGCGGCAATGGCTTATAAATACTCAGTGGGTCAGCCTTTCATTTATCCAAAAAATGATCTGTCCTATGCTGAAAACTTCCTACATATGACGTTCAGTGTTCCAGCAGAAAACTATAAAATGTCTCCGACCATTGCCCGCGCAATGGACCGGATTTTCATTCTTCATGCTGATCACGAACAAAATGCATCCACATCAACAGTGCGCCTTGCAGGCTCATCAGGTGCGAATCCCTTTGCTTGTATTGCTGCTGGTATTGCATGCCTCTGGGGCCCTGCTCATGGTGGTGCCAATGAAGCCGTTCTAGCAATGCTGGAAGAAATTGGCACAGTGGATCGCGTACAAGAGTTTATTGCAAAAGCAAAAGACAAAAGCGATCCGTTCCGCCTTATGGGTTTTGGTCATCGCGTATATAAAAACTATGATCCACGTGCGAAAGTTATGGCTGAAACGTGTCATGAAGTGCTTGAAGAACTTGGCATGAAAGACGAGCCAATGCTCAAACTTGCGATGGAACTTGAACGCATTGCTTTGGAAGATGAATACTTCATTGAGAAGAAACTCTTCCCTAACGTTGATTTCTATTCCGGTATCATTTTGAAAGCCCTCGGTTTCCCAACGAGCATGTTTACTGTTCTATTCGCAGTAGCGCGGACAGTCGGTTGGGTTGCTCAATGGAATGAAATGATGGAAGATCCGGGACAGAAAATTGGCCGTCCTCGCCAGCTTTATACAGGCCCAGCGGAGCGTCCTTTTGTGCCTTTAAATAAACGATAAGCTTATGGCTAACCCACGCCACATAATATCAAAAACCTCCTCTTCGGTTCCGACCGAAGGAGAGGCGCGTGGGAGAAAATTACGACTGAAAGCGGCGAACGACAATCGGCCGCCGCTTTTAGAACAAATCAAACAATTTCTATTTTTTGCAGCGCCGGTTTCAGTCATCTTGTTTTTTGGGGCTGTCTGGTTATTTTCCTGATTTAATCAGAGATAAAACAACGTCTGCAGCCCGGTTTCCCGGTGCATCCCCGCCAACGCCAAGAGCCTGTAGCGCTTCGCTATATCCTTCAATTTGCAATTGCCGTTTTTCTTCCGACTTAAAAAGATCTGTAATAGTCGGGCTCAACCGCGAAGGAAGGCATTCTTCAAGCAGATGTTCAGGCACTATTTCTCGACTTTCAAGAATATTGATCAAATTCACATAATCAAGTTTGACGAACTTTCGGGCGATATAAGCCGTGATTGCGTGCATTTTGTACGCAATAACAGCTGGAAGGTTGGCCAAAGCCAATTCAAGGCCCACGGTTCCAGAAGCAGCCAATGCTATATTTGATGCCGCCATTGCATCATATTTCTCGCTCATACCGTCAATAATTATGACTTTGACGGGCCAGTCTTTAATATTTTCCTGGACAATTTCAGCAGATCTCCCAATCACCGGGATGACAATGGTAAGATCTGCAACTGACAATTTAACGCTAGCGACTGTTTCTTTGAATATAGGGAGATGTTTGCTCACTTCCCCCCGCCGGCTCCCCGGTAGAACCATCAACAAAGGCGTGGACGCCTCTATCTGATGGCGTGCCCTGAATGCGTAGCCATCACCGGCATTTGCTCCTGTCTCGATAACTGAATGCCCCACAAAAGTGGCTGGAAGACCTTCTCTTTCGAAATACGGGGGCTCAAAAGGCAGCACAGTCAGTAAGTGATCGTATAGCTTCGCAATTTTTGCAGCGCGGCCGGGCCTCCAAGCCCAAACAGAGGGCGCAACATAATGTATTTTTGGAAAACGGGCCTGCTTTAATTTTGCCGCAACCCGAAAACTAAAATCCGGTGCATCCACGCTAATGAAAGCATCAGGATTAATATCTAAGGCGGCTTGCGCGGTCTCTTTGATACGCTTCAATAATTTTGGAATTTTAGGAACAACTTCAGTGATACCCATGACTGTAAGTTCTTCCATAGGAAACAGGCTTTTAAGACCTTCTGCCTCCATAAGGGGGCCACCGACACCAAAAAACTTAACATTTTGTGTCTGTTTTTTTAGTTTAATTGCCGCCATTAATTTGGCACAAAGGGCATCGCCTGACGGCTCTCCAACTGCGAAAAAGAACTTTAGTGTCGGCTTTGTCACGTCAAGACGAGCCCTTTTTATTCTCTGTCGAAACACCGTAAATAAACAAACCCAGCTCGTTCGCCATTTTTATGGTTTCATCACGATTTAGAAGCAAACAAGCACCGGCCTCGATGGCAACGCCCTTCAATTTCGAGTGCGACAATTGCCGTATAGTCTCAATCCCAATTGTTGGCATATCAGTCCGTAAATCTTGACCTGGTTTTGATAATTTGACCAAAACACCAGCAGGCTTATCTCGCGCAAAGTCACCGCAGCGTTTTACGAGACCATCTGTCCCCTCGGCAGCTTCAACCCCAAGAACATATTTATCTCGTATGATAACGGCTTGCCCAATATCCAAAGCCCCAATAGCATATACGACGCGTTGCCCCTCTGCAATGTCTGCAAGATCGTCTGCACTTGGCTCAATCTGGCCCAGTGTTCCGATATCCGGTAGCAAATCGGCGTTTAATTCATGGGCGCCGACAATACGAAAGCCTTTTTCCTCTATATACGCAGAAATAGCACGGAGAAGTCCATCATCCCCCTTTTTGGGTGCTGTTCCGATACGGGCAAGGAGTTTCAGGCCTTCAAAATCAGGGAATATATTCTTAAAATCGGGTCGCGTAACCGGCCCAACTAAAGTAACCAACTCACATTTTTCAGCGGCAAGAGCTTTCAAAAATTTACCAACTTTGGTAATGGCAAATTCGACATAAGGGAATTCTGAATATTCTTTTGGATCGGCCTCCCCTTTTATCAAAAGCAAAAAGGGGTTTTGGCCCTGCGACTTAAGGTTTTTAGCCAGATTAAGGGGCAGTTTCCCGCCTCCGGCAATTATTCCAACCCTTGGACGATGCGCGCTATTTCTTTGGTTGACAGATACCACGTCCAGATTCACCTTGAATAAAATCGAGAACCATCTTTACCACTTCAGAAGAAGAAAATTGTTCTTCAACAAGAGAAGTACGCTCTTGCAAAGTACCTTCATCCCCAAAAAGTATTTTGTATGCTTTTCGAAGGGCATTAATTTCATCCCGTGGGAATTCGCGTCGTTTCATGCCTGTTAGATTAAGACCGGCAAGATTGGCTCTATTACCTGTTGCTGAACCAAATGGTATAATATCGGTCTCAACACCGGAAGCGCCACCAATCATAGCATGCGCACCGATACGAACAAATTGATGAACCGCCGACAGGCCGCCGATAATAGCAAAATCGTCAATTATCACATGACCGCCGAGGGTGGCATTCTTTACTAAAATCACGTTATTGCCCAAGATACAATCATGGGCAATATGGGCTGCAACCATTATCAAACAGTTATCGCCGATTTGAGTGATTGATCCACCACCTTCGGTCCCAGGATTAATTGTGACATGCTCTCTGATAACACAATTGCCGCCAATTATGACTTCGCTTTTCTCACCATGAAATTTCAGGTCCTGCGGTGCATGTCCAATGGATGCGAAGGGATAAAGGGTACATCCTTCACCAATGGTCGTTTTGCCCGCCACAGCCACATGGGACTTCAGAACAGTGCCAGCGTGAATAGTAACGTCTTTATCGATCACACAAAAAGGACCAATTTCTGCGGTTTCGTGTATGACCGCACCGGATTGAATTACGGCGCTTGGGTGAATGTTACTCATCAATAACCAACATTTTTATGAACAAATTATACATATTGCTATCAATCAACGTAACAAGTAGCAAATCAAGCTTTGTTACAACTGATTTCGAAGGATAAGGCTACTTACCGTTGCTAACCATTGCAGCAAATTTCGCTTCAGCTACTTTTTTTCCATCAACTTCTACTATTCCTGAGAATTTCCAGAAGGGTCCTCGGTTCTGCGTCTTTGTAATTTTCATATGAAGAACGTCACCGGGTCTTACAGGTTTGCGAAACTTTGCATTTTCAATGGACGTGAAAAGAACCTGCATCCCCGCAGTATCGCCGTCCGTAGAACGGACTACAAGCACGCCAGCAGTCTGCGCCATCGCTTCAACAATAAGCACCCCGGGCATAATGGGGTTATCAGGAAAGTGGCCCTGAAAATGCGGCTCATTCATGGTCACGTTTTTAATGCCGGTTGCACTTACGCCAAGAACAATGTCCTTTACCCGATCAACAAGCAACAAAGGATATCTATGCGGCAGCATTTTCAAGATATCCTGAATATCTAACGTCTCTACAGTTGTGTTGTCGTTATGATCGCTCATTTTCCTCGCCTCTTACTTTTCGCTAACCTGTTTAAGGTTGCGACACCTTTAAAGAATTCTTTTTTAGGTCTTGCTGGAAAGCCAATATAAATTGCACCAGATGGTACACTTGAGAGTACACCAGCTTGGCCTCCAATTTGCGCCCCCATACCTATAGTTATATGGCCTGACACCCCCGCTTGACCGCCTACGACCACGTAATCTTCTAGCACAGCACTACCAGCAATACCCGACTGCGAAGCCATAATACATCCGCGTCCCATTTTTACGTTATGTGCTATTTGACACAGATTATCAATCCAGCAGCCATCCCCAATAATTGTATCTGGCCCGGCACCCCGATCTACTACAGTATTCCCACCAATTTCAACATTTGATCCGATTAAGACTCGGCCAAGCTGAGGGATTTTTATGTGTCCCGACGGGTCAGGCGCAAAACCAAACCCATCTTCACCAATTTTAACGCCTGAATAAAGGGTCACATGATCCCCAATGTGACTATATCTTACAGAAACGTGTGCTCTGATTAGGCAATCTGTACCAATTTTGACATTCTCACCGAAAAAACAATGAGTTCCAACTTGCGTATTATCGCCGATCACAACACCGTTCTCGATAACAGTATAGGCCCCGATTGATACGCCGTCGCCTATTTTAGCATCCTTGGAAATGATAGCAGTAGGATGAATCTCACCCGTCGATTTTTGGTTCGGGTAAAAGTATGCAGATATTATGGCGTAGGCTTTATAAGGGTCCTTCACCACCAATAGAGACATTCCCTTTGGCGCATGATCTGCAAATTCAGAAGAGACGATACAAGCACCGGCCTTGGACTGTATGAAAGGTTCAATATATTTTCTATTGCTTAGAAAACTGATATCCCTGTCCCCTGCTTTATCAAGGGATCCAACGTCACTGATTTCAACATTTGGATTTTTGGCATTCACAATCTCAGCGTCAACAATTTCAGCCAGATGCGATAAAAGAAATGGGCCACTTCTTTTATAAAAATCGAGATCAGCCATTCTTTATCTCGTCATAGGAACTAGGGTAACAGGGACATCTTTTAGAGTTGCATTCAGCTCAGATATGACCTGTTGAGTTATCTCTAAACTCTTTTCACCAAATAAGATTTGTTTCTTTTCGATAATCATTGTCGCACCAACGGACTTAGCAATTTTAGAGACAATAGGTTCCATTTTCTTTTCGATCTTATTGACAGCAGCTGATCGGCTAAGTGCAATTTGTTTTAACATTGACTGCATTTTTTTGCGAAATTCGCTGGCTTTAGCATTAAAAGCCTTTTTCTTTTGGTCGAATATGGCTGGAGACAAAATAACCCGTTGCTGGGTGAGTTCCTCTTGCTCTTGCTTGAGGCGGTTTTTCCCCTCAACCCCCTCTGCCCGCAATTTCTGCTCCATTTCTTTTACTTGCAAATTCACACTTTTCATAGCAAGTGAGTCTGCAAGGACTTTCCCAAGATCAAGCAACGCAACAGTCTGTGACGATTGTGCTGACGCAAGCTGCAAGGACACCGTCATCAAAAGAAAGACTGCTAAGAATACAGTTTGAGTTTTTTTACCCATATTAAACAGCATGCTAGAACCGGGTACCAAATTCAAACTGGAAATTTTCTTCCTTGTCATAATCTTCCTTCAATAAAGGGAATGAAAGATTTACCTGCAGTGGCCCAAAGGGTGAAACCCAGTTTATACCAAAACCAGCAACACTGCGAATAGAAGCATCATCAACTATATTTGAATCGGTGTCGTCAATGCCAGTAAGTGTTCCTGCATGAACAAATGTTCTGCCGTGCAAGCCAAATTCGTCGGGGAAACCCAATGGAAAACGAACTTCTGCTTTACCAACAACATAGGCATTTCCGCCCAATGCATCGCTCGTTACACTATCCCGAGGTCCAATACCTGATTTCTCGAACCCGCGAAACGAGGCACCGCCCCCCAGATTATATCGTTGAGCAAGAACAGCATCTTCTCCAAGGCCTACCAAATAGCCTGCATTCGCACCGAGACTTAAGACAACGTCATCACCATACACTGGAAAAAAGTGGATATACTCAGCCAGGTTAGACAGAGAGTGAATATCCCCTCCGAACCCGGAAACTGTTTGGCCAAAGGTATATTTATTACCCTCTGTCGGTAAAATGTTGTCATCTAGATAGTTAAAGGTAATAGAATACCCGATAGAAGAAGTTAGAAACTCGCCTGCTGATTTTTTGATAGTGGTAGAAGCATCATCATCCACATCACTAATTTTCTCGTTTATGAGAGAATATTTTAACTTGGCGCTGATATGTTCTTTGACGGGGAAACCCGTCCGTAATACCACGCCGGTACGTTCCAAATCATACCCACTCTCATCCTGAAGATCTTTTTGGATATTGAAAAGGTCGAAACCAGCCCGTAAGTCTTTACCGAGGAAATAAGGCTCGGTAAATCCAAGGTCAACTTGTTGATTTTCTGAACCAAGGGATACGCTAAATCGTAGAGTTTGACCGCGTCCCAACAAGTTTCTCTCACTGATAGTCAAATCGGCAGAAACAGATTCTGAGGTTGAAAAGCCTGCACCAACACTCAATTCACCCGTAGATTTTTCCTGAACATCAACATTAATGACAGTTTTATCCGGTGACGATCCTTCATCCTGCGTTATTTCCACTTTTTCAAAGAAATTCAGTGTACGAATTCTAGATTTAGAACGTCTAAGCAAGGCAGTATTAAAAGCATCCCCTTCAGCCAGCCTGAATTCGCGGCGGATAACATGATCAAGGGTGCGAACATTCCCTGTAATATTTATCCGCTCTACATAAACTCGTGGGCCTTTATTGATTTGGTAGGTAATGCTGATCGTTAAATTTTCTTTATCACGGGTGATTTTGGGTCGGATTCTGATAAAGGCGTAACCTAGTTTTCCAAGCTCGAAAGTAATGGCTTGAATACTGTCCTCAATAGTATCCGCGTTATAAGTCTCTCCTTCAAAAGTTTTCAGGAGCCCGCGAATAGCTTCAGGCTGCAAATCTTTGATTTCACTGGTAACGTCGATTTTCCCGAAGGAATACTTTTTCCCTTCATCCAAGGCAAAAGTGATGAAAAAGCCATCTCTGTCCGGTGTTAGTTCAGCAATAGCAGACACGACACGGAAATCGGCGTAACCTTTGCTCAGATAGTATTTCCGAAGTAATTCCCGATCATAAGTAAGTCGGTCTGGATCATAGGTGTCGCTATCTGAAAGGAAATTATACCAGCGTGTTTCATCTGTAGAAATTTGACTTAACAATCGTTTGTCTGGAAAAATCTTGTTCCCAACAAAGCGTATTTTCTTGATACCTGTTTCTTCGCCCTCATTAATCTCAAAAATAAGATCAACACGATTTTCAGGCAACTGAATGACTTTTGGCTCAACTACAGCTGCAAATCTACCGCTACGGCGATAAACGGTTATAATTCTTTGGACATCATTCTGTACGCGTGCGCGGGTGTACACGACCCTCGGACGAAGCTGAACTTCCAAACTTAGGATGTCATCCTCGATGCGACGGTTTCCCTCAAAGGCCAAGCGGTTGATAATCGGGTTTTCTACCACATTCACAACAACCGAGCCGCCTTCACGACGAATGGTTACGTCAGCAAATAATCCAGTATTGAATAGTGCTTTCAGAGACTTATCAACGCGAGAACGATTATAAGGAGAGCCTTGAGAGAACAGAAGGTAAGATTTCACAGTGGCGCTTTCAATACGCCGATTACCATCTACACGGATGTCTGTAATAGTTCCCGCACTTTGAGCATAAGCAAAATTGCGATCAACGATATCAATATTCAGTATTGCTATTGATACCAAACAGACGAATAAAAGAACGCGCAAAATTCCACCCCCCAAGCGGATACTGGACTTGACCAAAGTCGTGCTTCAACCAAAATAAAATTATCAAGAAAACAACCCAGAAAAGAAATCTGTTATCCAAGGTTTGTTCAAGTCATTCCAAGTGGCAAATATCATTAACATTAGTACGAGAGTTAGTCCAATACGGAAACCGTATTCCATGTATTTTTCGCCAAGGGGCTTTCCCTTAATTGCCTCAAATACATAAAATAATAAATGTCCACCATCCAACATAGGGATTGGAAACAAATTAATAAGGCCAAGACTGATAGACACAAAGATCATGAAGTTGAACAAAGAGAGTAAATTACTCGATAAATCTTCACCCCGTTTTGCCGCATCCCCCGACATTTTAAGAATGCCAAGAGGGCCGCTTAATTCTTTGCTGTCGCGAGCCCCAGTGATCATCTGCCCCGCACCTTTAAGCGTTGCAGTAGTAATGAACCAAGTCTGGTCCAATGCACTAGTAAAAGCACTTAGCAGGCCATGTTCTTTAAAGGCTCGTTTGTCTGATTTAATGCCAAGTTGACCAATTTTCTGAACATTCCCATTTCCATCTGAATATTCAACGATTTTTGGCGTAATTGTAATATCCAGATTGGAGCCATCTCGATCGACAACCAGATCAATAGGCTCGTCCAGACCAATTAGAACGATCTGACGCAATTCTTCGAAACTATCGATGTCACCGCCATTTATAGCGACAATACGGTCGCCCGCTTTTAGACCGGCTTCAAGTGCTGCGCTTTCCGCAACGACTTCACTGACGACTGGCGGCGTATGGGCCTGTCCCAAGGTAAAAAACAGAATAGAGAGTGCAACAATGGCAAATAAATAGTTTGCAGCAGGCCCGGCGACCACGACTGCGGAGCGCTTCCACAATGCTTTATGGTGAAAGGAAACAGCTTTATCTTCGTCTGAAAGGTCAGGGCTATTGGTGTCTGGGTTACTGGCAACCCCTGCATCTCCAAAAAACTTAACGTAACCACCAAATGGAATAGCACTGATTTTCCAACGACATCCGTTTTTATCGTACCAACCAAATAGTTCTTTGCCAAAACCAATAGAAAAGACATCCACCTTCACACCGCATAATCTTGCAATTTTGTAGTGCCCATACTCATGAACAAAAACAAGTACAGTAATCACTGCGACAAAAGCTGGCACATAAATCCAGTTTTCGGTCAAAAGCTCCATCTTCTATTCCACTATCATATAATTTAGGCGCATTTATTACGCAAAATATTGGAGGCAATTTCTCGCCCATTCCGATCTTCAACATATATATCGGAAATGTCTGAAAATTCTACGAATTTAGCACAATTTAACGTCTCTTCAACAATACTAACAATATCAAGGAAACCTATTTGCCCTTTTAAAAACCCACCAACCGCAACTTCATTTGCTGCATTTAGGATTGTCGGGGCTGATTTACCAGTGTTAAGGGCAAATTTAGCCAACTTTAAGGCAGGAAACTGCGATGTGTCAGGCTCCATAAATGTCAGGGCAGACATTTCCCCAAAATCTAGACGGTTTGCTTTGAATTTATGGCGATTTGGCCATCCAAGTGCATAAGAAATGGGGGTTCGCATGTCAGGTGCCCCCATTTGAGCCAATATGGAGCCATCCCCATATTCCACCATGCTATGAATAATAGACTGAGGATGAATGATAATATCGACATCATCATTTCCTACTGGAAACAAATGCACGGCTTCAATAAGCTCTAGCCCCTTGTTCATCATCGTTGCTGAATCAACAGAGATTTTGGCACCCATATCCCAGTTTGGATGAGCCAGAGTTTGTGCCAACGTTACATTTCGCATCTCTTCATAGGACAATTTCAGAAATGGTCCACCTGATGCAGTCAAAATAATACGTTCGACTTTATCCATTTGTTCCAGATCAAGAACCTGAAATATGGCGTTATGCTCGCTATCAACGGGAAGAAGTGTTGCGCCGAATTTCTCAACATTTTGGAGCATCATATCGCCCGCACAGACGAGAGCTTCTTTATTCGCGAGGGCAACCACTGAGCCCGTTTGAATTGCCGCCAAAGTAGGCGCAAGACCAGCAGCCCCCACGATCGCAGACATAACCCAGTCCACAGGCTCGGATGCCGCTTCAATCAGTGCATCTGCCCCGGC
Organism: Sneathiella sp.; assembly: GCA_016764355.1. Lineage (GTDB taxonomy): Bacteria > Pseudomonadota > Alphaproteobacteria > Sneathiellales > Sneathiellaceae > Sneathiella. Next base: position 31,357 of record JAESSA010000009.1, read on the forward strand.
CGCCGCTTCGACCCCAGTTCCAGACAAGCAGTCCTTCAGTTCTTCATACAAATCTGTCGTGGCAATAACGGCTTTTCGAGCTTTCAGGCTAATTGCCTGTTCCGCAAGTTTTTTTACGTTACGATTTGCCGTTAAAACCTCAATCTGAAAATTCTCTGGTCGCTCATTAATAAGGCTGATCGTGCTGCAGCCAACAGACCCCGTCGCCCCAAATATACTTACTTTTTTGGGTGCAGTAGCCTGTATCGGCTCTTTACTTTTTGTTTGAGCCACACTACCCATTTTATATTCCAATCAGTGCATTCATAAAATATAGGGCAGGAGCAACAAATAAGACACCGTCTAGTCGATCTAAAACGCCACCATGTCCAGGAATAATATTACTTGCATCCTTTACCTTGAAATATCGTTTCCATCCGGATTCTGCAAAATCACCTATTTGGGCCAATACAGCAAGCAAGGCACCTGCAACACAGGCAACAATCACGGATAAGTCGGTTTGCATAAGATATTGTGTCGAAAGTACCGCAACCAAGGCCGCACATATCATGCCACCGATAAGGCCAGCCCATGTTTTGTTTGGGCTGATAAAGGGCGCAATTTTTGGCCCGCCAATTGATCGCCCCGCAAAATAGGCCCCGGTATCCGTGGCCCAAACAACGAAGAAAAGGCTCACCGTTAAAGCAAATCCGTCATTTTCATTAGCACGAAGCGCCATTAAACTTAAAACTGGAACACCAATGTATAGAGGCCCAAGAAAGGCCCCTTTCCATTCCTTCGGGCCAGAGCGAAACCAGGTAAGCAAAAGAACGCAAGCTGCACCAATCAACAAGACCGAAAACGCACCACTCATTTGCCCTGTGTAAGCCAGATAGATAGAGACGAAAACGACAAATCCAGTCAACCCCATAAAGGCAGGAATATTGTTGATAAAGGATGTTTTGCACCATTCGAAACACATTGCAGACGCCGCAATGATCAGAAAAACTGTAAAATACGGGCCACCCAAATAGAGAGCCGCGACGGCAACAGGTGCAAGGACGGATGCAGATAAAACACGAAGCTGCAGGGATGACAAATTTTTATTAGACACTAACCGCCCCGTACCTTCTACATCGATTACAATATTCATCTACTGCTTGCTGCAAATCTTCTTTTTTGAAATCCGGCCATAGGACGTCCATAAAAACAAGTTCAGAATAAGCACTTTGCCAAAGGAGAAAATTACTAAGACGTTTCTCCCCACTGGTCCTGATCAACAAATCTGGATCAGGGATACCCGCTGTATCTAAAGAGGAGGCGAATTCTTCCTCACTAATATCATCGAGATTGAGCTCGCCAGTTTTAACTTTTTCAGCCAACCGTCTTGCCGCATTCACTATTTCTTCTTGCCCGCCATAACTCAAGGCAATTGTCAAAACCAATTTAGAATTAGACTTGGTTAAATCAACTGAATATTCAACTAAAATCTGAACATCATCAGGTAACTTATTGATATTGCCAATAAAATTAATGCGCACACCAGCAGAATTAAGCTCATTCATCTCGCGTTTTATAAAAAATCGAAAAAGCCCCATGAGGTGATTAACCTCTTCTTCGGGACGTTTCCAATTTTCAGATGAAAAAGCGAATAAGGTCAAATAAGGGATTTCAAGCTCAACACAACCTTTTACAGCTTCGCGTACAGCTTTCGCCCCATGCTCATGACCCTTCAAACGGCTCAAGGAACGGCGCGTCGCCCACCTGCCATTACCATCCATAATAATGGCAACATGCTCAGGTATTTGCGGTAGCAATGTCTTCGACTGAATAATCCCCATAAGTCAGACCTGCATGATTTCCTTTTGCTTACTAGACAGCATTTCTTCTACTTTTTTAACATATATGTCTGTCAGTTTCTGAATTTCGTCTTCAGCTTGCTTAACACCATCTTTGGACAGATCACCGTCTTTTTCAGCAGCCTTGGCATCGTCATTTCCATGACGGCGAACATTTCGAATTGCAACTTTCGCTTGCTCTGTATAGTTGCTTGCAACTTTTGTAAGCTCCACGCGGCGCTCTTCAGTTAATTCAGGAACGGGGACACGAACTGTCATGCCATCGACAATTGGGTTCAGGCCAAGCCCCGCATTGCGAATAGCTTTTTCAACAGCGGACACGTTTGTTTTGTCCCAAACGAGAACACTCAGCATTCTTGATTCTGGTGTACTTACCGTGCCGACTTGCGTCAATGGCATGTCTGCACCATAGGAAGTTACCGTTACAGTTTCCAGCAAACTAACGTGCGCACGCCCCGTTCTAAGACCTGTAAATTCCTGTTTTAATGCATCAGTGGCGCCATTCATGCGCTTCTCAAGATCCTTTAAATCTGGACCAGCCATCTCAATCTCCCGTTTTCTCAGTTATTTCTGAGCTGAATTAACACGTTTATATCTGTATACACTGTTTTTAGAATTAGACCACTTCTGTGAAGCAACCTTCTTTTCTCAAGACCCGAGCAAAGGATCCTTCTTCTTGAATTGAGAAGACCAAAATTGGAATATTATTTTCACGCGCCAACGAAATGGCTGCAGCATCCATAACTTTAAGGTCATTCGCAATAACATCAAGGTGAGATAATGTCTCAAACCGCTTTGCATCATCAAATTTCCGTGGATCTTTATCATAGACACCGTCTACATTTGTCCCCTTCAACAATGCATTACATTTCATCTCTGCTGCCCGTAAAGCCGCAGCCGTATCTGTTGTAAAGAAAGGATTGCCTGTGCCTGCTGCAAAAATCACAACGCGACCTCTTTCAAGGTGGCGCTCTGCACGACGGCGAATATAGGGCTCACATACTGTTGCCATTGGGATCGCTGACAGGACGCGACTGTCCATGCCCTCTTTCTCAATAGCGTGTTGCAAGGCAAGGGCATTCATGACAGTTGCCATCATTCCCATATAGTCTGCATTCGCCTGATCCATGCCTTGGGCCGTACCCGACACGCCACGGAAGATATTTCCGCCGCCGACAACAACGCAAACTTCAACGCCCATGTCTCGGGCCTCTTTAATATCTCTGGCAATACGGGTCGCCGTTTCAACGTCGATACCATACTCTTGTTTACCAAGGAGTGCCTCACCAGAACATTTTAGAAGGACACGTTTATATATTGGATTTTGCGGCATTTAATTCCCCGATCTAAAATGTTCTTAACTGACTCAAATATCGGGAAAACAGCATACAGGAATAGTTAAATTTTGAAAGCGATCCTGTCATCCCATAAAAATATGGCGGCCTCGTGACCGAGACCGCCATACTCATTCAATTTTTTTGTGCGCTTAGCTGCTTACAGCTGCTGCAACTTCTGCTGCGAAATCAGATTCTACTTTTTCAATGCCTTCACCGACGGCAAAGCGAACCATGGCAGTCAATTTGATTGGGCTACCAATTTCTTTTGCCACCAGATCAATTGCTTTTTCAACAGAGTTTTCGCCGTCGATGACGAAAGTCTGTTTAAGAAGAACAACTTCCTGATAGAATTTGTTAATACGCCCTTCGATCATTTTCGCGATAATTTCTTCTGGCTTACCAGATTCGCGCGCTTGATCAGAAAGAACTGTACGCTCACGCTCAATTGACGCTGGATCCAAATCATCAACACTGATTGATTCAGGGTTCGTTGCGGCAACATGCATGGCAATCTGCTTACCAAGCACTTCAAGTCTTGCAGCATCGCCTTCACTCTCAAGCGCGATAAGGATACCGAGCGTACCCAAACCATCAGTAACGGCATTATGCATGTAAGATGCAACAACACCCTTCTCGACAGACACACGTTCTGCACGACGAAGGTTCATGTTTTCACCAATAGTCGCGATGGCATTAGTCAATGTAGATTCGACCGTGTCATCGGAACCTGGAAATTTGGCGCCCTTGATCACGTCAATATCGCCACCAAGCTCAAATGAAACAGAAGCAATGCCCCGCACCAAAGCTTGAAATTCATCACTACGACCAACAAAGTCAGTTTCCGCATTGATTTCTACGATGGCGCCAGTTGTGCCATTTGCCGAAACAGCAACGAGGCCTTCAGCCGCAACGCGACCAGATTTTTTAGAAGCAGTGGCTAGGCCTTTAGTACGAAGCCAATCAATAGCTGCGTCAACATCACCTTCAACAGCAGTCAGGGCTTTTTTGCAGTCCATCATGCCGGCGCCGGATTTTACACGAAGTTCTTTAACCAGTGCGGGTGTAACTTTAGACATAATTTGTCCTCATGTCTGAATTGTTGAATTAGAGAGGAGTTTGTCACACGCCCCTCGAGGGCATGTGACAATATTCCTTATTCAGTTGTGGCAGCAGGCGCTTCAGTAGCGACAGCAGGCGCTTCAGTAGCGGCAACAGGTGCTTCAGTAGCCGCAGCTTCAACTGCAACTTCTTCAGCAACAGGAAGCTCTTCCAACATGGGAGCATCTGCAGCGCCAAGATCTTCACCTTGATCAGCCATTTCAACAGAAATACCGTCGATAACCGCTTGTTTGAACAGTTCGCAATACAAGTTGATTGCACGCAGAGCGTCATCATTTCCTGGGATTGGAAAGTCAATGCCATCTGGGTTTGAGTTACTGTCGAGGATACCAACAACTGGGATACCCAGTTTGTTTGCTTCTTGAACAGCGAGTTCTTCTTTATTTGTATCGATAACAACGATAATGTTTGGAAGACCGCCCATATCCTTAATTCCGCCAAGGGCAAGATCAAGTTTGTCCCGCTCACGTGTCAGTTTAAGAAGTTCTTTTTTAGTAAGGCCGGCGCCGTCACCTGCAAGCTGCTCTTCAGCTTTACGAAGACGTTTGATTGAGCCAGAAACTGTTTTCCAGTTAGTCAGCATACCGCCGAGCCAACGATGGTTTACGTAGAACTGCGCACATTGCTTGGCGCTGTCTGCAACAACTTCAGATGCCTGGCGTTTTGTACCAACAAACAGAACACGACCGCCGCCTGCAACTGTGTCACGCACAGCTTTAAGGGCTTGATGCAACATAGGAACAGTTTGCTGCAAGTCGATGATGTGGATGTTATTCCGTTTTCCGAAGATGTATGGACCCATTTTTGGGTTCCAACGACGGGATTGGTGGCCAAAATGGACACCTGCTTCAAGTAGCTGACGCATAGTAAAAGTAGGCAGTGTCATGCTGCATAACTCCTTTTCCGGTTGAACCTCCGTGAGCCTTGGTCCAGACTTAGCTGAACACCGGAAGGGAGCCATCAACACAACGACACCCAAACTCACGTGTGAATTTACAAGGCGGTATCTACCCCTCAAACGCATAATATGCAAGGGAAAAATCATTAAAAATGAGCTTCCCCTTAAATTACCTAATTATTTCATCAAATATCGTGAACATCGACGACACCAGACACATATTTTATGGCCTGCCTGATCTCAGGAGAGATATTAAATGTCTTTGAAAGGTCAAGTTCTACTTCCTTGGATTCTCCCTCAAGATTTATCACAAAGGCAACACGTCCCCGTCCCGGCCCCCCTTTTTTGAGAACATCAGAGATTTGCTTGAGTGGCTTATCATCATCGATAAAGATCCGTACGCCATCACCTGTCTGCGCGGCAACAGTCTCCAACCTCTGAACGCCCGTTGCGGTTAATCTTGGTTGCTCATTATCCACATTGCCCAGAACGCTCACCACAATAGAGCTTCCAACCTCTAACATGTCTTTGCATTGCATCAGGACTTCTTCGAACATGGTAACTTCAAACGCGCCAGAGCCATCAGATAGTTGAACAAAAGCAAGGGCCTTCCCTTTCTTTGTTCGCAGCTGACGCATTCCCATCACTGTTCCTGCAAGCTTGGCTGCAGTCTCGGACATACCGAGGGCCGCAATATAAGTCGCACTGCGTCGGACACCGGCCTTATCCAGAGTCTTCGCGTAGGCATCAAGGGGATGACCTGACAAATAGAAACCAACCGCATCGAATTCGTGTTTCAATAATTCTGTTGATGTCCAACGGGATACTTTTGGTAAAGATGGTTTTGCTACAACTTCATTGTCAGGGCCGCCAAACAGGTTAACCTGACCCGACCCCCGTTCTTCTTGTGCTTGCTGAGCCTGACGAAGAAGAATTTCAATGGACGAAAATACTTGCGCCCGATCTCCATGAAGGACTTCAAACGCGCCCGCACGTGTCAGGTTTTCAGCTTGCCGCTTATTCATATGTTTGGGATTAAGTCGATTAGAAAAATCGAATAGATCTTTAAAAGGCCCGTTTTCAACACGTTCCCTAACGATCCCGGCCATCGCTTCTTTACCAACATTCTTAACAGCGGCGAGTGCATAGCGAACGGCCCCTTTCTCGCCTTCAAACTCAACCGAAAACTCAACTTCCGAATTGTTCAGACATGGCGGATGGAGGGGAATTTTCATCCGTTCCAAATCTTGCCGAAAAATATTCAATTTATCTGTATTATTAAGATCGAGACTCATGGATGCCGCCATAAACTCAACCGGATAGTTCGCCTTTAAATACGCTGTGTGGTAGGACACCAACGCATAGGCTGCCGCGTGGGATTTATTGAAACCATAACTGGCAAACTTTGCCACAAGATCAAAAATATGGCTGGCCTCTTTCGCTTTAACCCCTTGGTCAACCGCGCCATTACAGAAGCGTTCTCGCTGTTGATCCATCTCTGCCTTAATCTTTTTACCCATGGCGCGGCGGAGTAGATCAGCTTCACCAAGGCTATATCCGGCTAGAACCTTGGCTATTTCCATCACTTGTTCCTGATAGATGATAACGCCGTAAGTTTCTTCCAGAATATGTTTTAACTTCGGATGCAGGTAATTGGGCTCTTCTTCCCCATGTTTACATCGAATATAAGTCGGGATATTTTCCATGGGACCCGGACGATAGAGAGCCACGATCGCGATAATATCTTCAAAGGCATCGGGACGCATTTTTCGAAGCATGTCCCGCATGCCTGAACTTTCAAGCTGGAAGACACCAACTGAATTACCGCTTGATAACAGCTCGAAGGTTTTTGCGTCATCAAAAGGAATTTGCGGGAAATCAATTTTCACTCCTCTTTTCGCAATTAAATCCTTAGCGCGATCAAGAACGGTGAGGGTTTTCAGACCCAAAAAGTCAAACTTGACCAGCCCAGCCGTCTCAACATATTTCATGGAATATTGGGTGACGGGCATGTCGGACCTAGGATCGCGATAAAGCGGAACGAGCTTGTCCAGTTGCCGATCTCCAATGACAACACCCGCCGCATGGGTCGAAGCGTGCCGATACAGTCCTTCCAACTTCAACGCAATTTCGATAAGCCGGGCAACTTCCGGATCACTGCGCCGAGCCTCCCGTAATGGGACTTCCGTATCAATCGCTTCTTGCAAACTCATAGGATTTGCAGGGTTCGCCGGGATCATTTTACTGATCCGGTCCACTTGACCATAAGGCATTTGCAAAACGCGCCCCACGTCACGAATAGCGGCCTTGGCTTGCAACTTACCGAAAGTGATAATTTGGGCCACTTGATCATGGCCGTATTTATCCTGCACATAGCGAATAACCCGCTCCCGCTTATCTTGACAGAAATCGATATCAAAATCGGGCATGCTCACGCGTTCAGGGTTCAAAAACCGCTCAAACAGCAATCCAAATCGCAAGGGGTCCAAATCCGTAATGGTCAGCGCCCAGGCGACAACAGAACCCGCACCCGAACCACGCCCCGGTCCCACCGGAATATTTTGATCCTTCGACCACTGGATAAAATCCGATACGATCAGGAAGTAACCTGGGAAACCCATCTGATTGATAATGCCAATCTCATAGTCCAAGCGATCGAAATACTCTTTCCGTTTAGCTTCCCGCGCTGCGTCGTCCATATCATCCGTATAGACTTCGTTATCCATCCGTTTCTTAAGGCCGTCTGTGGCAAGTGCTTCAAGGGCACCCGCCTCATCCATCCCCTCACCCGAGGAGAAGGCTGGCAAAATCGGATCCCGAACGGGTGATTGAAATGCGCACCGTTTGGCAATGATCAGGCTATTGGAGATCGCCTCTGGTAAATCTGCAAACAATTCCTGCATTTCATTGGCAGATTTGAAATAATGTTCAGGGGTGCGTCTGTTGCGTTCCAAATCCCCTACATATTTCCCATCAGCGATACAAAGAAGCGCATCATGGGCGTCATACATATCTTTTTTTGGAAAGAAACATTCATTTGTCGCAACCAGCGGGACATCCATATCATAAGCTAGATCCAACATGCCCGGCTCTGTTTGTCTTTCCAGCTCTACGCCATGGCGCTGCAATTCCATGTAAAGTCGATTGGGGAAAAGTTCTTTCAAGAAAGTGAGATATTCACCAGCGGCAGCAAATTGTTCTTCCGCGACCAAGCGGCCGATCGGTCCTTCCGCCCCGCCCGTCAGGCAAATAATACCTTCAGAGTATTTTGCCAGAACATCTTTGGGAACCTGCGCGCTCTCACCTGCTTCTGTTTTCAAAAATGCATGAGAGCTTAATTTCAGAAGATTGTAATAACCTTCTTCATTTTGAGCGAGGAAAACCACTTTATCAGGTTCAGGCTTGCGCCCGACGCGATCAACGCCTCCATCATTGGTGAGAGCTAACTGACACCCGATAATGGGTTGAACACCTCCGCCAGGAAAAGAGAGTGACATTTCAAGGGAGCCGAAAAGGTTGCTCGTATCCGTGATAGCCACAGCGGGCATGTCATTTTTCTGACACAACCCCAACAGTTTTTTAACCTGGATTGCCCCTTCGGACAGGGAGTAAGCGGTGTGAACCCGCAGATGGACAAAACCGGCATGGGACAAGGGAGCATCCTCTAACAAAAACTTCATTCTGCCCATTATCACACATCCTCTTCAAAAGATCAGTCTTTGATACCTTCCCTTTTAAAAAATTTTTGTGGATAAGTTGCGCAGGCTGGCCCCCGAGACCGCAACTAATAATCCCTCATCCAGTGAAACTGCGCACAAGCTCTGCCCAAAACACCATTGTACCAAGAGCGCCACCGAAAACGATTGTCTCGAACGCGTTCTTTTTCCAATTCATATTTTCCATTTTCGTCTCCTCCGTTGTTCATTGAGGTCAGAATGTTCTTGTTTTGTTCTTTTGTCAAATAAAAAGTGAAACACCGTTTTTACCGGTATAGAACGGCAGAAAACTAGCCTTTGTAACCAACGATATTTGTTTAGATAACTTGTTCTAATTTGACAGGATGAAATCAAAAATATTTTTAGCCAAGCGAGCTGCAATCGAATTCAGCGTCGTCTCTCATTTGGTATTCAGTGCCTTAGGAAATTTATCGCCCGCGTCAGCAGCAACAAATAAGTGACACAAAAAACGCAAAGCTATGGACTAAAGGTCGTACTCTGCCTCAAAAATTCATAGAAACGGTTTTGTTTCATGAACCTTATAAAAGCAGCATTAACCAACACAAATATGGAATAAAATGCAGTGAATTCAGTTAAGGAATCGACGTTGATCAAGGAATTTTCGACATGGATAATTTAAACGTTGAATAAGATCTATCGGTAGTCGAGTTTAAAACATACAAAAGTATCACTTTTGAGAAGAGTTGCCTTAATGCAACTAGAGTTCTTCAATCATCTTTTTGATTTTTACGGCTTTCTCAAAATGATTTAGCTTATGGGCCAAAATCCACCACTCTGCCGCTTCCATTAGTAATTCCGGATCATCGTTCTTATTGGCGAAAAAGGCGTAAAAGGACAGACCAACATTACTACCTTTCTGTGCGATTTTTGTATTACAAACAGAGATGATTTTTTGTTTTAAAGTGTCTCTCATACGCCTGCCAACTGCTCCCAATTTAAGTCGACATTTCTCATAACAAAATAGCTGTGCTTTAGGCAAGATAAGAAAGCTCAATTAGATTAATCAGTAAAGTAACCATTCTCTCTAATTGCCTTTAGCACCGCAAAAGATGTCTGTTCCACGTTTTGAGCGGAGGTATCAATTTCAATGTCAGCCCGCGCGTAAAGGGCTTCCCGACTCATGAGAATCCCCCGCAGCTCGCTCATAGCTTCCGGATTTCCCGCCATAGGGCGTTCGTCCCCTTGCTCCCGCACCCGGCTCATATGATCTGTTGGGTCGGCTTTCAGCCAGATTGTATGATAGTGGCGGAGGAGATAATTAAAAGTTTCAGGTTCCGACACGATCCCCCCAGCCACAGCAAGCGCAATGGTTGAATGGGTCGCGGCGACACGTTCAAGGGATTGTTTCTCTAACCTGCGATACCCTTCCTGACCGTAAAGGGCGATGACCTCATTCACCGGCATACCGCTGGCCTGCTCGATCTCCTCATTCAGCTCGAGGAACGGAACATTGAGTTTTTCAGCGGTCACGCGACCAATTGTTGATTTCCCGGCGCCGCGCAAGCCAATAAAGGCGATCCGACCTGCTCGCTTGGCGGTCGGTTCCTCCGGATCAAGGATTTTGAGAACGCGGGCACGGGTTTGTTGATCGGCCTGACTGAATAAAGACAAGGCCGCCAGAGTGTCAGATGAATACGGATCTTCCTCTCCCACCAACCATTCAATTTTATAATCGAGTGCTTCTGCCACGCGGCGGAGAAGGATAATGGAGATATTCCCAGATCCACTTTCCAACTGCGCCAGATAACGCAATGAGACACCGGATATTTCTGCGAGCACTTTACGAGATATATTTTTGCGGGAACGCGCGGCTCGCACCCGGTCTCCCAAACGCACGAGGAAAGCATGGGTTAGGTCTTCCGCTTCAGAAGCCCCTTCCCCATTTTTTCCGTCGAATGTCGCAATTTCATTTTCCATTGAAGGACATATACTTATCGCTAGGACTGATGCAATTGAACATATTCAAAGTCGCCCGGTTGATTGTTAATACCCAGTTTTGGGGGTGCAATCCACCCGGCATATTTTCCGGGCTCGGTAACCGGCACCATCAAGGACTGAATAAAATCGCCATCTGCTGAAGTAGGAAGCCATTCGTATTTTTTCGCTTCCCATTGCGCGTCAGAGATAATGTCTCCATCCGGTGTGACATTTACATTTGCAAATTCGCCGATCTGACGATGGAATGCTTGATGAGGCATTTTCAAATCGAAATTGATACCGACTTTCTTGATAATAGCATTCCATCTGACGACACCGCCTGACGCCTCTCTCGCATAATCATTGCGAAGTCGCATATTGAGGGCGGAAAGTGCGGGAACTTGTTCTTCCACAAACTTCCCATCTACCATTCTAGTCACAGGATAGGTATCATTTAACAGCTTATGATCATCATCAATGCGTGTTTCGCGATACCGGCCTTTAACACCGGCACTAAAGGCATTCGCCGCATTGGTTGAGATTTCTGAGCCGAAAAGATCAAGAGACAATGTATAGTGAAGATTGAGTTTCTTCTGGATAGTCGGCAGATCAATCACGCCTAGATTTCGAACGGCTTCAATATTGTACGGATCATCAATACCGGCCTCCTTCATCGCCTCACATGTGCGCCGGACAACGCGACCAACCCCCGTATCCCCCACAAACATATGATGGGCTTCTTCTGTCAACATAAAGCGGCATGTGCGCGATAGCGGATCAAAGCCAGACTGGGCAAGGCTTTCCAGCTGCATTTTGCCATCACGGTCAGTGAAGTAGGTAAACATGAAGAAAGATAGCCAATCGGGAGTTTCCTCATTAAACGCCCCCAACATACGAGGTGCGTCTTCTGAACCTGAACACCGCTGCAGCAGCCCATTTGCTTCTTCGCGACCATCGCGACCAAAATATTTCTGTAGAAGGTAGACCATGGCCCAAAGATGCCGACCTTCCTCAACATTCACCTGAAACAGGTTTCTCATGTCATATAAGGACGGCGCGGTTTTCCCAAGGAAACGCTGTTGTTCAACAGAAGCCGGTTCTGTATCGCCCTGAATAACAATAAGGCGGCGGAACATGGAGCGGTATTCGCCAGGAATTTCTTGCCAAACAGGTTCGCCAAAATGTTCTCCGCACGGGATAACGCGGTTTTCCACCTGGGGGGCGAGCAGAATGCCCCAACGATAGTCGGGCATTTTCACATAATCAAATTTGGCCCAGCCCTTTGGATCAACACTCACCGCTGTACGCAAATAAACCTGCTCATCATGATAGCCATTAGGGCCTAATTCTTTCCACCAATTAATATAACCCGGGTGCCACTTTTCCAAAGCCTTCAAAACACGCTTGTCACTGGACAAACCAACATTGTTTGGAATTTGTGTATCGTAGCTCACATTTATGAGGTCAACCATATCGCACCCTCTTTTCTTTCATATTTGCGAAGGATTGCTCCCCCGTTATTATTTTTCGGCCTAGAATTTTATTTCTCGGTCAAACCCGTTTTTTGTCATATTCACCGCGAACACCCGTTCCATACCGCTGCAACGCCCCGGTCTCTCCGACGGCATTTGGCCGCTGAAAAATCCAGTTTTGCCATGCTGTCAGTCGCCCGAAAATGCGCGTTTCCATTGTCTCAGGGCCCGCAAATCTTAAATTTGCTTCCATTCCCGTAAGGGCATCTGGGGAGAAATTGGATCTTTCTTCTAGGAAAATACGAATTTCATCTTCCCAATCAATGTCGTCAAAACAATAAGTTACAAGCTCTAGCTCATCTGATTTATCAGAATTTAAAGGCTGACCAATATGGTTTTGGACGGCTTCAACCAATCCATCATCACTCAAAAAGCGAGTTTGTAAGCGCGTCAGGTTATTAGCCATAGGATACAGTCCGAAATTACTTTGACCTAAGGTGATCGTCGCCTCGCCGTGGTCATTGTCTTCAAACTCGCCTTCAGCCATATAAGTTCGATCGACCGCGAACAGAATTTCGGCAAGCACACCGGCAAAGCAGGATCCGGGTTCAATAAGGGCGATGAGAGAACGGGATGTCATATCGATCCGTTTTAACACCCGCTTCCAATACAAAAGTATTTCATGAGCCAACCAGTGATCCTTATGCGTCATCAAGAATGATTCATGGGCAAGCACCGCAGTTGCATCGCCGCGAGTAGTGAAAATCAGGTTACCCAGCTCTAACTCATTCAGGCGAAGATGAAGCAGGGCGTCATCCAATTCCCTTGCACATCGTAGCATCCAAGTATCTGATCCCTGTTCCACTAAATCCGTAAGGGATACCGGGACGGCACTATCAGGGCCCTCAATTGAAATGGTTGCAGAACGGCCGGTACGATCAACAGTGACGTTCACAGAAGAATATTTTACATCCCCATTTTCTTCAAAAGAGCGATATAGGGGATTAAGCTCAATGCCTGCGTCTGAAGCGGCCCTTGTCGAGTTTGCAGCAAACTCGCCTGCTCTTTGTTCAACAGTCTCTGCAAACTTTGAATTGGTAATCACCTCATCCACCAAGTTCCAACTTTTAGCCCGCGCCCCTTTAATGCCTTCGACCAAAGAGCAAAAGACATCGGCACGATCCCTGCGAATTTTCCGTTTATCGGTCAATCGGGTCAGACCGCCAGTTCCGGGAAGGACCGCCAAAAGGGGAACTTCAGGCAGGGCGACTGCGGCAGACCCATCGTCCGTTAGCATAATATAGTCGCACGCAAGGGCTAGTTCATACCCGCCGCCTGCACATGTACCATTGATTGCGGCAATATAATGCTGCCCTGATTCTGCACCGGCAGCTTCAAAGGTATTTCTGGTTTCATTGGTGAATTTACAAAAATTTACCTTATGAGCATGAGCGGCATTGCCGAGCATTTTGATATTAGCACCGGCACAAAAAACACGATCTTTACCGGACTGCAAAATCACTGCTTTGATTTCAGGGTGCTCGAACCTCATGCGTTGCACAACATCGGCAAGTTCAATATCAACGCCAAGATCATAGGAATTGAGCTTCAGCTGGTAGCCATCAAACAACCCACCATCCTCATCAACATCCATGTAAAGATTAGCGACCTCCCCTTCATAGGTCACACGCCAATGGCGGTAAGAAGTTGGATCAACTTGAAAATCAATAAGGTTGCTCACGCATCATCTCCCGAGACAATAATTATTTATGCACAATAATGCACATTAACTTCATTTGTCCAGCAAATAACCAAATTTCAAGTTTTCTAAAAGCGAATTAGAGGAGCCATCGCATGCATTTTAATGCACCTTTCAAATTATTTTCTGTTTAAAAACTGTAAAATCATGCTCATCACCTCATCCGCACACTGGATATGCGGTGAATGCCCACAGTCTTTTAATACCTCCAAACGAAGAGGTGAATTTAAGTGTCGCTTTAAAGAATCCAGCTGTCTTAATGTTCCATATTCGTCAGCATCCCCTTGGATCGCCATAACAGGCGGGGATATATCTTTTAAAATCGCTTCAATATTCCAACTCGCAAATTTAGGGTTCAACCAAGCATTATTCCATTCCCAAAAGGCATTATCTACATCAGAATGATAAGAAGACAAACGGTCCCTCAAATCCCCCGACTCATATGCTTCACGCGCCGCTTTAATAGCTTCAACACTTATAGTTTCAACAAAAAAGTGCGGCGCCATCAAAATTATCCCGAGAATTCTATCATCTACGATATGGCCCCCGTAAAGGGCGGCGATTGACGCCCCGTCGCTATGTCCCAGTAAGTACCCTTGCTGAAATCCCATATATGACAAAACATCGGGCAAAACTGATTGCGCTTCCTGTGTCATATAATCTAGGGGCCTTGGAAGTGTTGCAAGGCTTGATGCGCCATATCCTTGCCGAGAATAGACGAATACTCCGCAACCGGTCTCCTTTGATATACGAGTTGGAAAATCTCTCCAAAGAGCAACAGAGCCTAACCCTTCATGAAGAAGGATTATTGTTTTGGCTTTATTGGGTGCAGGGCCAATGCACTGCCCTTCTAGCGAAACACCTTTTACGTCAAACTTAAAAACACCTTCATTTGACCAAATCACACGCGGGTCCAGCCATCCCGTAATTTGAAACGTTGAATTTTCCCAGTTGCGGTTTTTGGCAAATCATCTACAAAAATAATCCAACGAGGGTATTTCCATTTACCTACGGCTTGTTTCACATGATTTATCAAATCCTGTTCCACATCCGTCCCTACAATTCCCGCCTGTAGCACAACATAAGCTTTTGGTTTTTCAAGTTTATCTGAATCCATAGCAGGCACAACAGCGGCTTCTAGCACTGCCGGATGTTCAATAAGGGCTTGCTCTACTTCAAAAGGGGATACCCAGATCCCACTCACTTTGAACATATCGTCTGTCCGCCCGCAGTAGACATAACGGCCATCTTCGCGGCGTTCATACTTATCCCCAGTTCGCGTCCAGTGGCCTTCAAAAGTAGTTTTGCTTTTCTCCCGTTGGTTCCAATAATCGCTGGCAGTCGAGTCTCCTTTAACCAGTAGCTCCCCAATATCGCCAGTTTTTACGCTCCCGCCTTGATCATCAACTAGCCGAAGTTCATACCCCGGCACAGCCACTCCTGAAGTACCGTAAGCAACGTCGTTTGGAATGTTCGATAAGAAAATATGCAGCATTTCTGTTGAACCCACACCATCGAGGATTTCAACATTGATCAACTCGCTCCACTTCCTTCCAATCTCGCTGGGCAGGGCTTCCCCTGCAGAAATACACCGGCGAAGCGTATCAAAGCCATCTGGGCGGCTCCCTTTCATCGCAGCGAGCAAGGCTGCGTACAAGGTTGGAACACCGCAGAAAATGGACGGCTTGAATTTTTTCATAATGTCAAAGACAGCATCCGGCGTCGGTCGTTGTGGGTATAAAACAGTCGTTGCCCCAACGGACATAGGAAAGGTCATGCCATTTCCAAGGCCGTAAGCAAAAAACAACTTCGCGACTGAATAGACCACATCCGATGTCTCAATTCCCAGCACCTTCGCGCCATAAGTCTCCGAAGTTGCCTGGAGCGCACTATGGACATGTCGCACCCCTTTTGGTTTGCCTGTTGATCCGGAAGAGTAAAGCCAGAAGGCGCATTCATCTGCAGAGGCCGCACGTGTCGGACGCCTTTCACACTCTAACAAGGCATCTGAGAAAGAGACGTATTTTTCAGGTGCCTCGCCAATGACAAAGACCACCTTAATGTGCGGCGCGTGTTTTAATGCCGGCTCGACGACAGGTAAAAGCTCGGCTGATACAAAAAGGGCTTTTGCACGGGCATCGGACAATATGGCGGCATATAAATCCGTTGAGAGAAGGGTATTAATTGGAATTGGGATAATGCCGGCTTTCAGGCTTCCCCAAAAAATGACCGGAAATTCGATGCAATCGAGTGTGATCATTGCCGCCCGATCTTCAGCGCCCAGTCCATGGCGTTCATATAAATGGGCTAATTTTCCAGACTGGGCCCCAAGTGCTTCATAAGTCAGGGATCGTTGCTCTTTCGTCCCTTCGATAAAAGCTATTTTTTGCGCATTACCCCCAGTTTCCTGCCGGTCCACAAAATAGATTGCTGCATTTCCCTGATCGTTTTCCAAACCAACACTCTCCCAAAGTTGCTTGTTTTTTAACCGATCATAGACATATCAAAAATCATTACACAACAGATTGCTTAAAAAAAAACGTGGATGCAAACAGTGTCGACCCTATAAATTAAGCTGCGGGTTAAACTTCAATCAAATGATGATCGCGAACATGGACAATGCGATCCATACGAGAGGCAAGCTCTGTGTTATGGGTTGCAACTAAAGCCGCTACATTTTGTTTTCGAACTAAATCTACAAAATTTTGGAAAACAATTTCCGCCGTATCTTCATCCAAATTACCCGTAGGCTCATCTGCAAGCAACACGGATGGATTATTTGCCATAGCACGGGCAATGGCAACCCGTTGCTGCTCGCCCCCCGACAACTTTGCCGGGCGATGTGTTAGGCGGTGCTCAAGCCCCATAATGGTTAAAAGCTCCGTCGCCTTTTGCTTCGATTTGGCCTTGGCAATACCAGATATCAAATTGGGCATCATGACATTTTCTAGCGCCGAAAATTCGGGTAACAGATGGTGAAATTGATACACAAAACCAATTTCGTTCCGGCGCATTTCTGTTCTGCGCTTATCAGAAGATTTTGTGCAATCGGTTCCGTTTATAGTGACCGTTCCAACGCTGGGTGGTTCTAACAGACCGGCAATCTGCAAAAGCGTTGATTTACCAGAGCCTGATTGACCGAGCAATGCAACTATTTCACCGGATTTAACTTCTAGATTAACATCCTTCAAGATAAGAAGATCTTCACCTGCTTGTTTGAAGGAGCGTCCCATATTCTGAAGCTTTAAAACCACATCACTCATATCGGAGTGCCTCCACCGGATCGAGGCGGGCTGCCCGCCAGGATGGATAGATTGTTGCTGCTAGGGAGATAACCAAGGCCATGATAACGACCGTTGTCACCTCACCTGGATCAACTTTTGCCGGTAGATGAGACAAGAAGTAAATTTCAGCTGAAAACAACTCGGCCCCAGTAAGACCTTCAATAAAGTTCTTAATAGAGTCGATATTTGCGCAAAATCCAATACCGAGGAGAAATCCAAACAAAGTGCCGATCACCCCAACGCTGGCTCCAGCGATAAAGAAAACGCGCATAATCATCCCGCGTGTCGCGCCCATGGTTCGCAAAATCGCCACATCCCTGCCTTTATCCTTCACCAACATGATCAGGCTGGACACAATATTGAAAGCGGCAACCAGAATAATCAGGGTCAGGATAAGGAACATCACGTTCCTTTCAACCTCAAGGGCGTTAAAGAAACTAGCCCTTGATTGCTGCCAATCATAGATATACGCCCGAATATTCACTGCATTGATAATCTCAGAGCGGATCGAGAGCGCTTTATCAGGGTCCGTCGCAAAAACCTCTAAGGAAGTGACCCCTTTGCCCAACCTGAAATACTTTTGTGCTGCGGCAAGGGACATATAAATATAGCCGTTATCATATTCATACATGCCCGTATTGAATAATCCAGAGACGGTGTAGGTTTTGACCCGTGGCATGGTGCCAAAAGCTGTGGCAGTCCCTTTAGGGGATAAAAGCCGTACCTTGTCACCGGCATTCACCCCTAACGAAGCTGCAAGCCGATGCCCGATAATAACTGATTTTCCCGTATCAAACCCGTCTAAGGAGCCTGCAATGATGTTGGATGATAAAACGGTGAGATCTTTAAGCTCTTCCGGTGCCATGCCGCGCACCAATGCGCCACTTGCCTGCGCACCACTTGCCGCCATCACTTGCCCCTGCACCAACGGAGATACACGAACGACATGCTTCACACTGGAGAGTCTTTTCACAACTGGCTCATAATCTACAAGCAACCCGTTATCAGGCGCTTTGATTTCGTAATGACCATTCATTCCCAGAATTCGGTCCAAAAGATCTGCACGAAAGCCGTTCATTACCGACATAACGATAATAAGCGTTGCTACTCCGAGCCCTATTCCCAAAAGTGAGAAAAGAGCAATGACGGAGATGAAGCCTTCCTGCCGACGCGCCCGGAGATACCGGAGCGCTAAGGTCCATTCAAATCTAGAAAACAAAATGCCTAGCCTGCCAATCGCTTGAGGGCATCCTCTGGAGAAAGCTCTTCTTTAACTCCAGTCGCCCGGTTTTTAAACTCAACAACGCCAGACTTAAGGCCGCGCGGACCAATCGTAACTTGCCAAGGCAAGCCAATAAGGTCCATTTTCGCAAATTTTCCGCCGGCCCGGTCAGACGTATCATCATACAACACATCGACGCCTGCATTCTGCAATTTAGCATACAAGTCGTCGCAAGCTGTATCACAGGCGTCATCACCAGACTTAAGGTTGATCAAGCCAACTTTAAAGGGCGAAATCTCTTCTGGCCAAATGATACCGTTCTCATCATGGCTGGATTCAATAATTCCGCCGACAAGACGAGACACGCCAATACCGTATGATCCCATAGATACAGGGACATCTTTCCCATCAGGTCCCGTAACATTCGCGCCCATTGCTTTTGAATATTTATCGCCAAAATGGAAGATATGCCCAACTTCAATACCGCGCCGAGTGATCAGATCGCCCTCCGCGACAGTGCATTCCTCTGGTTTATGCATCTCGTCTGCTGCCGCGTAATAGCTTGTCCACTCATCAACAACCGCTTGCAATTCTTCTGGTGTGCGTTCTTTTTCTTCCGGTGTCTCTAAGTTCAGGATGTCTTTATGGTAAAAGACTTCACTCTCCCCGGTATCTGCAAGGATAATGAATTCATGGGATAGATCTCCGCCAATTGGACCCGTATCAGCCCGAAGCGGGATGGCCTGAAGACCCAGACGCGCATATGTCTTCAGATAGGCCACAAACATGCGATTATAGGCAATTTTAGACTTTTCAGGGTCCAAATCGAATGAATAGGCATCTTTCATCAAGAATTCACGGCCCCGCATAATACCAAAACGGGGGCGCACTTCATCTCGGAACTTCCACTGAATATGATACAGATTAAGAGGAAGGTCTTTATAGCTTTTCACGTTAGAGCGAAAAATATCCGTTACCTGCTCTTCATTGGTCGGGCCAAACAGCATTTCACGATTATGGCGATCAGTAATGCGAAGCATTTCTTTACCGTAATCATCATAACGGTTTGATTCCCGCCACAAGTCGGCAGGCTGAATTGTTGGCATTAGAATCTCCAAGGCACCTGCCTTGTTTTGCTCTTCACGAACAATTTTTTCAATATTCTTCAAAACCATAAGGCCAAGAGGCAGCCAGGAATAAATACCTGCAGATGATTGCTGCACCATTCCGGCGCGCAACATCAGCCTGTGCGACGCAATTTGAGCTTCTTTTGGATCTTCTTTTAATGTTGGCATAAAGAAACGAGAAAGACGCATGGGGGCCTCTATAAATAACAAGGTTGAGTAATATGAAGAACCGGATCTTCAATTTAGCATTTTTCTGACTTTTAAAGGGATTTGGGAAGAATGCAAGATTTATGGGCAACAAAAGCGTTAAGAATCTTTATCAGCGTATATTTCTTTGCACTTTACCGCGATAGCATGGAGCGCGGGATCGTTCAATTCCTGACCATTAAACTTCAGCTTCCCAGAAGCTAAATTATAATCCAGAACGCCGACTTGCACTTCTGCATTTTCCAGCCGCGGGTTCTTGTCTTTAAACAAATCCTTAATAGGTAGAGACAGGTCGATAATTATATTTTCGGGCAGGGTAAGTTTGTTTTCAGTCAAATCCGCAGGAGTAACGGGGTTACCGCGCACGTCGACACCGGGTTTGTAAGCCACATCGTCATTGGCTATATGCTTCTCCACCCGTTTGCAATCGTCTTTTGTTACATTGATTTGAACGTCGGCGGCGACAGACGACGCGGCATAAATTATGAAAGCAGCAAAAACGCTTTTCGCTATGATGTGAGGCACTGCAATCTCCAATTAATAAAGAGCGACGAGTTCCTCTACTATACCGCGAGCCCCCTCAACACTCAAATGATCATCATCGAGGTAAAGGGTTCGACTGCCTTGTGCCACTTTGCAAGCCAAGTCATCACATAACTTTTCATGGGGATATATGACGGCTGCTTTATTACTATCTTGTAACAGTTTAAGGGCAGGAAGTACTTTTGCTTGGCGGTGATCAAATTCCTGCCTACTCACAACAGGTAGATCTCCAATACCACTCCAAACTCGGACTAAGGTATCTGGTACATGAAATGCAATCTCTGGTACGGGACCAATAATAACAACTTTAACGCCAATTTCATTCAAAGCGTCAACGGTCCGAAGCAAGGCCGCTTTCAAGCTTATTTCCTGACTATCAGCTTTCAAATCAAAAATGGTGTGACTACGCCCCCCATCCCCGGGGGATCGCACATCTGATCCAAGATTAGCCCAACGACTAGCAAGGACCACAGTGTCGACTTTATTGCCTTTGATATATTCAAGTACCAGATCGACAAAAGCCGAACAGAGTTCGCGGTTTTTACGGCGCGTTGTCACAACGGAAATTAAGGGCGGACAATCGGGCATTCCAGCAGATATTACCCGTGTCTTGTCGGCGCCTTGAATGACGTAATGGGCGCGAACAATCATCCCTGAATGGGAGTCGCCCCAGAAGAGAATCTTTTTACCGTCAACTGGTCCAAAGTCACAGACTTTGAATTTAGAGAATTTATCACCCCCTAAGGAAAATTTATCTCTGCATTCAAATTTTCCATCCCGCTTCACCTGATTAACATCTTGTAAAACCGCAAGGGATTTTTTGCTCATACGGTCGGTCAAACCATTCGTCTGGTTAATATAGACAAGGGCAGAAACACAGACAATCAGTCCCGCACACAATCCGGTAAAGACAAATTTGAAGGGAACTCCCCGTTTTGACAAAATCTTGTTTTCGACCAAATGCCAGGAAAGAGCGGCCCAGATAAAACTGAAGATCAGGATGGCAACTTGTTCTTTAAGTTCCAACGGGCGGGATAAATAGAGACGGACAAAAACGATAACGGGCCAGTGAATAAGGTAAAGAGAATAGGATAGCCGTCCAATATACCGAAAGGGCCGACTTCCCAGAAAATCACTTAGCCAATTGCGATGAAGGTGCCCGCTTAGGATCAACAAAGCCGCCCCCATTACGGGTAACAAGGCAATTTCGCCAGGATAGGCAACAAGATCATCAATGACAAAGATTGAAACCGCCAATAAAATGCAACCAGCAACACCCGATATTATGGCCCGGTTCCGTCCCCACCCCAGAGAACTCCCATAAAAGGCAACTATACCGCCTATCCCCAATTCCCAAAATCGGGACATGGGAAGATAAAAGGTATGGGTTTCATTTATCCTGAGGAAGATCACGTTATAAATGAAGGATGCTGCCGTTATAACCAGAATTACTTTGCGCGGAGAGGCCCTGCGCAGTGCCCACAAGCCCATCAAAATCAAGGGAATTAGAATATAAAACTGCTCTTCAACACCGAGTGACCACATATGAAGAAGCGGTTTTTGATGGGCAGCGTCAGCAAAATAGTCCGATCGGTCATTAAAGAATATGTTAGCGCCAAAGACCAAGGCTGCCAGAGCACTGGCAGAATATTCTGTATATTCTCTTGGGCCCAAAATGAAATAGCCAACAACGGCTGAAAAGATCAGTATGAGTAAGAACGCTGGTAAAATACGCCGAATTCTTCGCTCAAAGAAATCTGCGAGGGAAAAAGTACTTGTCTCTAACCCATCAACAATTCTCGGAATAATCAGATATCCTGAGATTACAAAGAAGATATCGACGCCGACGAAACCACCAGAAAAACTACTAAACCCAAGGTGAAAGGCAAAAATTGAGAGGACTGAAACGGCCCTTAACCCATCAATATCAGCACGATAAGAGTAAATACTCATATTTTACACTAACTTCGATCTCAATTTCTCGTATCACCAAAAACGATGGATCGATAGTCCACCCACCCAAATTCATCTGTCGCCCAAAAGGTCCCAAATAGAATTACTGTAACAAGTGTGGTGATTGCAAATTTCTTCCACATTGCAGGGCTGGCGGGGGCGCTTGCTACGGTTCCGGGCTCAACTTCCCCCTCTTCCTCTTGAGTACGAATGCCCCAAGGGAGAACCATAAATAAAACGATTATCCAGGTAATACTGAAAACCACTATCCCACCAACAATCGACATAACCCGGCCTTTTTAAATTTGTTCTAATTCGACAAGTGTTCCGTCGAAATCTTTTGGATGCAAGAATAGAACTGGCTTTTTATGAGCGCCCATTTTAGGCTCGCCACTTCCAAGTATACGGGCACCCTTTGCGATCAATTGATCGCGAGCTGCCAGAATATCTTCCACTTCATAGCAAATGTGATGCATGCCGCCAGAGGCGTTTTTCTTCAAAAAACCTTCGATTGGAGAATTTTCTCCCAGAGGATGGAGAAGTTCAATTTTTGTATTGTCCAACTCAACAAAAACAACGGTGACACCATTATCAGGTTCATCTTGAGGAGGGCTCACTTTCGCGCCCAGAACGTCGCGATAAGTTCTAGCAGCCGCTTCCAAATCTGGTACTGCAATTGCTACGTGGTTTAATCGACCAATCATTTTTATTTTTCCTTCCAGCCGTTAAGTTATATCTTCTTCAATTCTGACAACATGAACATCCGTTATAGGTCTGCGTCTCGCCAGTTTACGAAAAACACTGCGAATAGAACGGCGTGCACTTTCCTCCACTTCGGAATCGTTCATGCGCTTTGCTTTGCTCATTTCGTAATGGCGTGCCTTAATTTCCTTGCTTAAGGTATCCATAAGTCCTGGAAACAAACCAACATCC
Source organism: Sneathiella sp. (assembly GCA_016764355.1). GTDB lineage: Bacteria > Pseudomonadota > Alphaproteobacteria > Sneathiellales > Sneathiellaceae > Sneathiella. Next base: position 54,703 of record JAESSA010000009.1, read on the forward strand.
ACAACACCGCGCAGCCTGACAACAGGCTCTTCCGTAATTTGGCCTTTTTCATTCACGATCACAAGAGCATTAGCTGATCCGTTAAAAATCATCCGCCGGCGTGTCGCTAAGAAATCACCATCCAATGATGTCAGCCCGCCCGCATCGACAGCAAAGCGGCCAACAGGCACTTTGTCGATGATCTCAACGGGACCTGGCGCTAATCTTAATATATCGCCATTTTTTATCTCAATTGCCTGCTCAGCTCCAAGTGATAAAGCAAGGGCGCAATGTTCTTTCAAATGACGGGCTTCACCATGAACAGGAACAGCCACTTTTGGGCGAACTGTTTCATACATATGTTTCAATTCATCGCGCGCCGGATGACCCGATACGTGAACAAATTCATCCGCTTCGGTAATGACGTTAATATTTGCTTCTGTCAGTTGATTGTGAAGCGCATACAATGATTTTTCATTTCCAGGGATTACTTTCGATGAGAAGATAACCGTATCACCTGCCGTCAAACTCACATCATTATGGTCGTCCCTAGCAATCCGAGCCATGGCACCGCGGGGCTCCCCTTGGCTCCCCGTACAAAGAAGTAAAATTTTATTCCTCGGGATATGACCTGCGTCTTTAGCATCAAGGAAAGGGGGTAAATCAAGTAAATACCCTGATTTTTTGGCTGCAGCGGTCATGCGGTGTAAGGATAGCCCAACAAGAACCACATGACGATCATGTTTTTCAGCTACTCTTGCAATGGATTCAAGGCGTGCAATATTTGAGGCAAAAGTCGTAACCGCAACCCGTCCCTCAGTAATTGTCCCAAGAAGCTTATCGAGGCTTGCCTGTACATCGCCTTCTGATCCGGATGTACCAGACTTAAACACATTTGTTGAATCGCATACCATAGCCAAAATATCGCCACCAGACGATATTTCCCGCATCTTTTCCATGTTACTGGCTGGTCCAACAACTGGGTTGGGATCCAGTTTCCAATCACCACTATGCAGCACTTTGCCGTAAGGCGTGGTAATCATGAGAGCCTGCATTTCAGGGATAGAATGCGTTAGGTCGACAAAGTCTAAATGGAAGTCTCCTAATTGCAGGGAACTTCCGGGAGAGACAATATTTACCTCAACCTCGTCCTCTAACCGTTCCTCCACCAACTTATTATGGAGTATTTGAGCCGTAAAGGGACTGGTATAAACAGGACACCGAAACTGCGGCCAAAGACGGGCAACAGCGCCGACATGATCTTCATGAGCATGAGTGACAATAATTGCCAAAAGGTCTTCTGAACGCTCCGCGATCCAACTGGCATCAGGCACGATCACATCGACTCCTGGCGCCCGTTCATCGGCAAATGAAATACCACAATCAACCATCAACCATTTGCCATTACAGCAATACAAGTTGAGGTTCATACCGATCTCACCACTCCCTCCCAACGGGAGGAAAAGGAAACTGTTATTCAAATTCATTTGATCCGACTATTTTGGAATTATACTGGTGACTTCCTATCAGTATTAGCAACAATACCAAAGAGCTTTCTTTGTTTTTGCTTGCAACCTATCAAAAGGTACAGACGTAATCTGACGCTCATTTTCAGCATAAGAATAACGAGAGGGAAAAGATCCATTTGTAGAAATTTTCTGTGGGCTTGATCCTGTGGATTTTGGCAATAAAATTAAAAATTATTATTTTAAACTTAAAAAATCTGGAAATTTATAACCGGAATCTAAACCTAGCCAAGACTTTACTTTTCCCTGTATATCTGGGTTTTCAGTTGAAAATATGTCGTACTCATTCGAATTTTCAGCAGAAAGACTATGGAAGACTCTTAGGAGCCCAACGACTATAAGGCTATCAACAATGAAAGCTTCTTTGAAATTTCCAGTTCCAGGTCCCCTCGCTGAAACTTTCTCAGTTAAAATCCTGACGTCCTCACTATTCATTACAACTTTTGCATTCGTGAAATCAGTTATTCTGTTTAAGCCACTCCTGTAGTCCTTATGCATCAGGATCGCTTCCCCTCGCTCCAAAATAATCGGCAAATCGAGCACACCAAAATGACGTATAAAAATACAATTCGCCGCGTCATCAATTTGGATTTCAAAACGAGCTTTTTCCACAGAAATACCTATTTTTACGCAAACTAGAGTGTCATTTTGTTTCTACGATAAATCTCAACAAGCCCCGTCAGGGTAAGATCACCATCGACCACATCAATCTTGGTTGTTCCTTTTGCAAATAAAGGCGCTAAACCACCAGTTGCTATGGTCTTTAATTTTTGTCCATATTCATTTTGAATGCGTTCGATCAACCCTTCGATCATACTTACATATCCCCAATAAATACCCGACTGCATACATTCCAAGGTACTTTTACCAATGACTTTAGCCGGTTTTTCAACAGCAATTCGGGGCAATTTTGCGGCGGCTTTATGTAATGCACCCAAGCTGAGGTTAACACCTGGCGCGATAATACCGCCAGCATAGTTCCCGTCCTCATCCACGACATCGAGTGTGGTTGCCGTTCCAAAATCCAATACGATTAAGGGTCCGCCATATTTGCTGTGCGCAGCGACGGCATCAACTAAGCGATCCGCTCCTGCCTCTTTAGGGTTATCGATTTGTGGTATCATCCCTAAATCAACATTTGCCTCTCCAATCACAAGAGGCGTGCAATTGAAATAACGTTTGCACATACCTTTAAGATTAAACAAAGACTCGGGCACGACTGTACCAATAATGACGGCTTTAATATCGTTTAGATTAACTTTGTCCAATGACATGGCTTGGCTCAACCAAACACCATATTCTTCTGCTGTTCGGGTAGCGGAAGTCGCTATTCGCCATTCATTTAGAAGGCTCGTGCCAGAGAAGGCCGCAAAAGTAATATTGGTATTTCCGACGTCAATTGCTAACAGCATGCCCAACCTCTTTTTAGTTTATGAGGCTGGAAAGAAAATTTCTCCTGCCGTCACATGTTTTATTGATCCGTCATTATCCGTCAAAATCAAAGCACCACTTGGATCCAGGCCGGAAAAAATTCCGCTAAATTCCTTATCAGCTAAACGCACGATAATAGGTGATCCAATACCTGTTGCCCGTTTCAACCACATCTGCCGAATAGGCTCAAACCCATCCTCTTGCCAAATTGTATATAATTCCAATAGGTTAAGGCAATAACTTTCTAGTACCCGATTAACGGAGCCCCGACCGCCTTCTTTTTTCAAGCAGGTTGCGGGGAGACCTTCTGTCACTTTTGGGTAGTTTTCAATATTGACCCCGGTTCCAATAACAAGCCAATCCAGATTGCCAGACGCATTGCTTTTACTTTCCAGTAAAATACCGGCTATTTTCTGTTTATTGACCAAAAGATCATTGGGCCATTTAAGGGCAAGATCTGATCCCATTGGAAGGAATTCGTGAAGGGTTTTATGTAAGGCAACAGCCACAAGAAACGAGAGTTTCGCCCCCTCCGCCGCAGTGCAATCTGGGCGGATCAATAAGGAGCAATATAAATTACCTTCGGGGCTAGTCCATTCCCGTCCTCGGCGACCAACGCCTTGCTCTTGAACTCGGGACCATACGAGCTGGCCTTCGATGGCCCCTTGATCGGCTAACTCCCGCGCATATTCATTGGTACTTCCAATGGTATCAAACGCAGATAGACTAAAAAAGGGCGGAAGTGTTAAGCCTCCGCCGCCCTTATTCATTACTGGAACAACACAGCGGCGGCGGCAGCTGCACTCGATAAAAGAGGTGCTGGATATACAAAAAACAAAGCTGTAAAAATTCCGGCCCCGCCCATGATCCAGGTCATAGTGCGATTGGCAGGCTTGAAACCTTCTTTTTCATCGTCAAAATACATGATTTTGATAATACGAATATAGTAAAAAGCACCGACAACGGATGCCAGCAAGCCAATAACAGCAAGCGCATAAAGGCCAGAATTGATTGCAGCAACGAAGACGTAGAATTTGCCAAAGAACCCAGCCAATGGCGGTACGCCAGCCAAGCTGAACATAAAGATCATCAAAAGGAATGCCATAACGGGACGTGTTTTACCAAGGCCCGCAAGTTCAGAGATGTCTTCAACCATGCCATCTTTTTGGCGCATGGAAAGGATAATGGCAAATGTGCCGATATTCATGACCACATAAATGGACATATAGATCAACACACCGCGAACACCTTCTTCGGTACCAGCAGCCAACCCAACCAGAGCATACCCAATGTGACCAATTGAAGAATAGGCCATCAGACGTTTGATATTCTTTTGATTAATGGCGGCAAAGGCACCAAGAACCATAGAAGCAATGGAGATAAAAATGATGATTTGTTGCCATTGGCCCACAGCGTCCCCGAAAGGTATCAGGAACGTCCGCATGAACAACGCCATGCCAGCAATTTTTGGCGCGGCTGCAAAGAATGCAGTTACAGGTGTTGGCACCCCTTCATAGACATCCGGTGTCCACATATGGAAGGGAACCGCGGATACTTTAAAGGCAAGGCCAGCAATCAAGAAGACAATTCCAACCAACAAGCCAAGACTGATATGACCTTGCTCTCCCGCAACAACAGTAGCAATTGCATCGAAATTCGTGCTGCCGGTAAATCCGTAGATAAGGGAGCAACCATAGAGCAACATGCCTGAAGATAGCGCGCCGAGAACGAAATATTTAAGTCCTGCTTCAGTAGAGCGAACACTGTCTCTGCGGAAGGCCGCCGTCACATATAGGGACAAGCTCATCAATTCGATACCCATATACAGGGACATCAAATCGTTCGCTGAAATCATCACCATCATGCCGAGGGAGGCCGTAACGATCAGAACTGGAAATTCAAAGCGATCCATTTTCTCACGCTTGTTGAAATCCATACTCATGATAATCGCAAGAATAGAGGCACCAAGCGCCAATATTTTCATGAAATTACCAAAAGCATCAGTTCGGTATAAATCGCTGAAGGTTAGTTGGGTATCACTCCCCCCCAACACAACGAGAAACGCCGTGATAATCAAGGAAAGGACAGCAAGCCACGATACAGGGCCTGTTGCGTCTTTTCCTTTGAAGACACCAAACATTAAAAGGAACAGTGCAGCCGCTGCCAGAAAAATTTCCGGAAGTGCGATTGAGAATTCAGGCAAAACCATTTTCCAAAACCTACCTATTTAGTCGCGTGCAGCGTTGAATTCGTAGCATCCAAAGCCAACTGATGTTGTTCCATCAGGTTGGTAACAGAGGCATGCATAACATCGAGGAACGGATCGGGGTATATGCCAATCCACATAGCGACGGCGATAAGCGGAATGAAAATAGCCATTTCCCGCTTGTTCACATCCACAATTGATTTCAAGTCTTCTTTGACCAATTCACCAAAGACAACCCGGCGATAAAGGTACAAGCTGTAAGCCGCCCCCAAAATAACACCGGTTGTTGCAAGGAAAGCAGTCCATGTGCTGACCTGATAGGCACCGACCAGGATGAGGAACTCTCCGACGAAGCCACTGGTGCCAGGCAAGCCAACCGTTGCCATTGTGAAGATCATGAAAATAACGGCGTAGCGCGGCATGCGATGGACCAACCCGCCATAACGGGCAATTTCCCTAGTATGAATACGATCGTAAATGACACCAACACACAGGAAGAGCGCACCCGAGACAATACCATGACTGATCATTTGGAGGATGCCCCCCTCTAACCCTTGTTGGGTGAAGGTGAAGATACCAATGGTAATGAAACCCATATGCGCCACGGATGAATAAGCAATCAGCTTTTTCATATCTTTTTGCACCAACGCCACCAAGGATGTGTAAATGATAGCAACCACACTCAAACCAAAGACCATTGGGGCAAAATATTGCGAGGCATCGGGGAACATAGGAATAGAGAACCGCAAGAATCCGTATCCGCCCATTTTCAGCAAGACACCCGCCAAGATAACAGAACCCGCTGTTGGGGCCTGAACATGGGCATCGGGGAGCCAAGTATGAACCGGCCACATGGGGACTTTCACCGCAAACGATGCGAAGAAAGCCAACCATAACCAGAACTGCAAATCCACACCGAAGTTATACGCCATTAATGTTGGAATATCTGTCGTTCCAACAATGACATACATGGTGATCATTGCAGCCAGCATGAGCACGGACCCTACAAGGGTGTAGAGAAAGAATTTAAAACTGGCATAGACGCGATTTCCACCGCCCCAAATTCCAATAATCAGGAACATTGGGATAAGACCCGCTTCAAAGAATAAGTAGAAGAGAACCATATCAAGGGCACAGAACACACCGATCATCAGTGTTTCCATGATCAGGAAGGCGATCATATATTCTCGAACGCGCGTCCCAATGGATTCCCAACTTGCTAAAATGCAAATTGGCATCAGGAAGGTAGTCAGGATGATAAACAGCATGGAAATACCGTCGATCCCCATATGGTAATTAATACCACCGCCCAGCCAATCTGCTTTTTCAACAAACTGAAAGCCAGCTTCAGAAGTATCAAAGTTAATCCAGATCAACAATGACACCGCGAAGGTAATCAATGTGGTCCATAAAGCAACCTGACGCACGTTGCGTGCCGCCACTTCTTCCTTACCACCCGTAAGCAAGATCAGTAACGCGCCTACTAACGGCAGGAAGGTCACAAATGAGAGAATATTCCAATCAAGCATGACTTATGACCCGCTGCTTAGGAAAAAGAAGGAAACGAACGCGGCGACACCGATAAGCATCGCAAATGCGTAGTGATATAGATAACCGCTTTGCAGCATAGAAGCGCGTTTTGCCAGCCCAATAACCCGAGCCGAAACGCCATCGGGTCCAAGACCGTCAATGATTTTTCCATCGCCAATATTCCAAAGTTGATGACCAATCCATTTAGACGGCTGAATAAACAAGAAGTTATACAGCTCATCAAAATACCATTTATTCAAAAGGAACTGGTATAGCGCTGAATGGGTTTTAGCCAATTGAACAGGAATATCTGTCCGGCGGATATACATGTTGAAAGAGACCAACAAGCCAAGAACACCGGCCACGATAGGAAGATACTTAACCCAAGCTGGAACATCGTGGAAACCTTCCATGACAATATTCCGATCCAGGATTAAAATTGAGTCACCCCAGAATTCTTTATAATTATGACCAACCATTGGCTCATAGAAAACGAAACCTGCAAAGATTGCGCCTGCTGCCAAAACATACAGCGGGAACAACATCACAAATGGGCTTTCGTGAACATGTGACATAACTTCTTTGGTTGCGCGAGGCTTACCGTGGAAAGTCATGAAGATCAGGCGCCACGAATAGAACGCTGTTAAGACAGCGGCACCAATACCACACCAAAATGCATAATCACCGACACCTGTACCGGCCGCGTAAGCCGCTTCAATCACCGCATCTTTGGAGAAGTAACCGGAGAAGAAAGGAACACCTGTCAAAGCAAGGGTTCCAATAATCATCATGGCATAAGTAATTTTAATATGCTTGGCAAGGCCACCCATTTTTCGCATGTCTTGCTCATCAGACACAGCATGGATCACAGCACCGGATCCTAAGAACAGAAGCGCTTTGAAAAATGCGTGTGTGAAAAGATGGAAGATCGCAACTGGATATGCGCCAACACCGATGGCGAAGAACATATAACCAAGCTGAGAACATGTAGAATAGGCAATCACCCGTTTGATATCGTTCTGAACCAATCCGACAGTTGCGGCGAACAAGGCCGTGGAAGCACCTACCGCGGCGACAACCGCAAGAGCCGTCGGCGAATACTCAAAAATTGGCGAACATCTGGCAAGCATAAAGACGCCAGCAGTCACCATTGTTGCAGCATGGATCAAGGCAGACACAGGGGTCGGACCTTCCATGGCATCAGGAAGCCATGTGTGCAGACCAAGCTGCGCCGATTTACCCATGGCACCTAGGAACAGAAGCAAGCTGATTGTCGTGATGATATCCAGCTCATAGCCTAGAAACTCAAATGTGTTTCCAACCTGCGCTGATACACCGGCGAACACAACATCAAAGCTGACTGACCCGAAGACCATGTAAATGGCCATAATGCCCAGAGCAAAACCAAAGTCACCAACGCGGTTTACAACAAACGCTTTGATTGCTGCCGCATTCGCTGTTGGCTTCTTATACCAAAACCCGATCAGAAGATAACTGGCAAGACCAACGCCTTCCCAACCAAAATACATTTGCAGGAAGTTGTCTGAAGTGACCAACATCAACATGGCAAATGTAAAGAGGGACAAGTACGCCATGAAACGGGGCTTATGATCATCATGCGCCATATACCCGATAGAATATATATGCACGAGGGCGGAGACCGTATTCACAACAACCAGCATAACTGCTGTCAGGCTATCAATACGCAGGGCCCAGCTCACATCGAAGCTACCGGATTTAATCCAGGTGAAAAGCTCTACCGATTGAGGGTCTTGACCAAAAGCCACTTGATATAAAGCAACCCAAGACAGGATCGCACTTAAGGAAACCGCACCGGATGTTAAAATCTGGCTCCCTCTATCCCCTAACTTACTGGCAGTTAAACCAACAGTCAGCGCCGCGAATAGAGGAAGAAATACTATGAGGACGTACATCATTGCTCTGAATTAGCCTTTCATGTGATGGATGTCCTCAACCGCGATAGTCCCACGATTTCGGAAGTAAACGACGAGGATGGCAAGGCCAATGGCAGCTTCACCGGCTGCAACCGTCAAAACAAAGAGGGCAAATACCTGTCCGACCATATCGTGAAGGAAGGATGAAAACGCCACCAAATTGATATTAACCGCGAGCAACATAAGCTCCACTGACATCAAAATCACGATAACATTTTTTCGGTTCAGGAAGATCCCGAAGATACCGAGCGTCAGCAAGATCGCTGAAACACTTAAGTAATGAGCAAGTCCGATTTCCATCATCTACCTCCTATACGCCTTGGCCGGGTTCAACTTTACGAACCACCATAGAGTCTTCAGGACGGCGATATACTTGCTCAGCAATCACCTGCTTTTTAACACCTGACCGCTGACGATGGGTCAAAACAATTGCCCCGATCATTGCAACCAGCAAAATCATGCCCGCAATCTGGAATAAATAAACATATTGGGTGTAAATCAGACTACCCAGCTGTTCCGTATTATTCATTTCTGTCATGGCGACAGTTGGTGCGGAACTCAGCTGCAAGGCCTCAGGTGAGAGTTGCCATCCACCAACAACTAACAACAGCTCGATCATCAGAATAATTCCGATAAGAGCACCGATGGGTAGATACTGAAGGAAACCCTGCCGTAATTCGGAAAAGTTAATGTCCAACATCATAACAACAAACAGGAACAGAACCGCCACTGCGCCCACATACACCACAATCAAAATCATAGCGAGAAATTCAGCACCGAGCAAAACAAACAAGGCCGCCGAATTAAAGAAGGCAAGAATAAGGAACAAAACCGAATGAACCGGGTTCTTGGATGATATGACCATAAAGGCGGACGCAACGGTCAACGTCGCAAATAGATAGAAAGCAAGTGTTGAAATAATCATTACTTCTCTCCCCCCATTGATGATGACATTAAATTAATCGTATAGCTCACAGCACTTATTCCACTTATCTGTATGGCGTATCAGCGTTCAGGTTTAGCGCAATCTCTTGCTCCCACCGATCGCCATTAGCAAGGAGTTTCTCTTTATCGTAGAAAAGCTCCTCACGTGTTTCTGTTGCGAATTCGAAGTTAGGTCCTTCAACAATGGCATCAACTGGACACGCTTCCTGACAAAAACCGCAGTAAATGCATTTGGTCATGTCGATGTCATACCGTGTCGTCCGCCGACTGCCATCATCGCGAGGTTCCGCGTCAATGGTAATGGCCAATGCAGGACAAGCCGCTTCACAGAGTTTACAAGCGATACAACGCTCTTCACCGTTCGCATAACGGCGCAAAGCGTGTTCACCCCGGAAACGCGGACTAAGAGGTCCCTTTTCGTAAGGGTAATTAATCGTCGCTTTAGTTTTGAACATATACCGTAATGTAAGACCAAGGCCTGATACAATTTCGGTTAGCAGCAAACTGCGCGCTTGTTTATCAATGAAGCCCATAATGAAGTAGCCTCTTATACCTTTGTTTTCAGAACTTTTGAGGACATCTTCCCCAAAAGATTAGTTACGCTTTTACTAGACTTACGCTGGCACCATGTCGAAGACGATCAGGAAACCAGCAGTCAAAACCACCCAGATGAGTGAGAATGGTAGAAATACTTTCCAACCCAAACGCATCAACTGATCGTAGCGATATCGTGGGAGCGTTGCCCGTACCCAGATAAAGACAAACAATAAGATCGCGATCTTGATACCAAACCAGACAACACCGGGAATCCAATTGAATGGCGCGATGTCGGCGGGTGGCAACCAGCCACCAAGGAACAGAACAACACAAATTGCGCTCATCAAGATCATGTTCGCGTATTCTCCAAGGAAGAACAGCGCGAATGCCATAGATGAATATTCAGTCTGATACCCTGCAACCAATTCGGCTTCCGCTTCTGGCAGATCGAATGGATGGCGGTTTGTCTCGGCAAGGATGGAGATAAAGAAGATAATGAACATTGGGAAAAGCGGTATGAAATACCAGCTGAACATCCCGTATTCACCATCTTGGGATTTAACCACATCAGTCAAATTCAGTGAACCAACACACAGAAGAACGGTGATGATCACAAATCCGATAGAAACTTCGTAAGACACCATCTGCGCGGCGGAGCGTAATGCGCCCAAGAAAGGGTAGCGAGAGTTAGAAGCCCAACCCGCGATAACGATCCCGTAAACACCTAAGGATGAGATGGCGAATAAGTATAAAACGCCTACATTCAAGTCACTTAAAACCATTCCTTCATCAAAAGGAATAACTGCCCATGCGATCAAAGACAGAATGAAAGTCAGCATTGGCGCGAACAGGAATAGAAATTTGTTTGCACCAGATGGGACAATTGTCTCTTTGAAGAAAAGCTTCGCGCCATCGGCTAGAGGCTGAAGCAATCCGTAGAAACCAACAACGTTTGGTCCCTTACGCAGCTGCATCAAGGCCATAACTTTACGTTCGTAAAGTGTCAGATAGGCCACTGCGATCAGCAGCGGTAATACGATTGCCAGAATTTTGGCGACGATTATGGCCGTAGGCAGGCCGTAAATATCCCAGAACTCAACCATTGGTGCCAGTCCCCTCTTCGACCGATGCTGAATAGGTAGCGCTGCATTCTGCCATAATGGCACTGGCGCGCGAGATTGCGTTGGTCAGGTAATTATCTTTAATCGGATTTGCGAAAGGCGCAGCATCTACAGTCCCGGCAGTCCCAAAATCAGCCCAATCCGCTTTTGCGATTATATCAATATCAGCCATATGCGGAACGGCTTCTACAAGTGCCTCGCGAAGCGCTGAAAGTGTGTCATAGGGAAGTGTTTTACCAGCAGACTCGGACAATGCCCGAATAATGGCCCAATCTTCCCGCGCTTCCCCCGGAGGGAAAATGGCTCGGTTGCCAAGCTGTGGCCGACCTTCAGTATTTACCCAAAGGGCGTCTTTTTCAGTATAAGCAGAACCTGGCAAAATAACGTCAGCGACATGAGCACCGGCATCACCGTGGCTGCCTTGATAAATAACGAATGTTTTTTCAAGCTTCGATGTATCAATTTCATCTGCACCCAAAAGATAGACAACATCCAAATCACCAGATGCAGCAGCTTCCAACATTTCAGGCACTGATTTTCCATTTTCACCGGGAACAAATCCAAGATCAAGGCCAGCAACGCGAGACGCTGCTGTGTGCAGGATATTGAAGCCATTCCAATCGTCGGAAATCATACCGAAATCATCAGCAATTTTCTTAGAAAGGGCCATGATTGCATCGCTGTCGTTCCGCGTTAAAGCGCCCTGCCCGATAATAATCATAGGGTGTTCGGCTTTTTTGAGAATTTCACGCGCTTCGCCCGACATGATTTCCATGCCGATATCGCGAAGTATCTCGAGCGAGGCCTGATGAATGGTTTCAAGCTGTTCGGCATTCAAAAGCTCGAGCGGCGGAAACCCAATCTGCGGCTGTTTCCACGGCAATTGCTCG
>JAESSA010000010.1 GCA_016764355.1 Sneathiella sp.
TTTTCCTCTGATCTTGTGAATATCCTCTAAGGGAAGCTCTCGCGCAGGGTTAGGTAGTCTGGCACGATGCGCCGTAAGCCCTGGCTGGTCATTGCTATAAATGACTTCCAGTTCTTTGTCTTTCGACATGGCACGCATAGTCGCCGTGACTACCCGCTTGAATTTTTCTGACGGGGCTTCTTTATCTTTTGAAAGAGACACGGCTTATGACATCGCTATGTTGGCAGCAGATTCGGGTAATTCTTCACCAAAGCTGCGTTGATAATATTCGGCAACAATTGGGCGTTCCATTTCATCACATTTGTTTAGGAAGGTGACCCGGAATGCAAAGCCAACATCGCCAAAAATTTCTGTATTTTCTGCCCAAGTAATAACTGTCCGTGGGCTCATAACCGTTGAAATGTCGCCAGCAACAAAGCCTGATCTGCTTAAATCGGCACAGGCAATCATGGACTGAATAATCTTTTGCCCCTTGTCTGTGTTGTAACTTGGCAGTTTCGATAGAACAATTTCAGTTTCTGCCTCTTCTGACAGGTAATTTAAGGTAGTAACAATATTCCAACGATCCATTTGCCCTTGGTTGAGTTGTTGAGTCCCATGATAGAGTCCAGTTGTATCACCCAACCCAATTGTATTGGTCGTCGAAAACATTCTAAAAGCAGGATGGGGGCGAATTACCCGGTTTTGGTCAAGAAGCGTAAGTTTTCCTTCGACTTCAAGGACGCGCTGTATGACAAACATAACGTCTGGGCGGCCCGCATCATATTCATCAAATACGATGGCGGTTGGGGATTGTAGTGCCCATGGTAAAATTCCTTCACGGAACTCCGTTACTTGTTTTCCATCACGCAATACAATGGCATCTTTACCCACCAAATCCATGCGGGAGATGTGACTATCAAGGTTGATGCGGATACAGGGCCAGTTAAGACGTGCCGCTACTTGTTCAATATGCGTGGATTTACCCGTTCCATGATAGCCTTGCACCATCACACGGCGGTTAAACGCAAAGCCCGCTAAAATCGCCATTGTCGTGTCATGATCAAAAACATAGGTAGGGTCAAGGTCGGGAACCAGATCAGCAGATTGGCTGAAAGCAGGTACTTTCAAGTCACTGTCAATCTTGAATACTTCCCGAACAGAGACTTCAATGTCAGGAAGATTGAGTTCCGATTTGTTTTCGGCAAGTTCTAATGGCGTCATAACTGTTCCGTATCTCAAAGTAGAATTTATTTTTTACGGGAGACTTCAGGAGTGCCCGCAGGAAAGTAGGTGAGTATAGGCATGGTTTATTGTTTTTAGTATGTCTTCTGCCTCTTTATCCCCTCCCCGAATATCCGGGTGGTATTTCTTTACAAGTTCTTTGTGACGGCGTTTTATCTCTTTCAAGCTACAGCCTGCATCGAGATTAAGCGTCGAAAGCGCATTTCGCTCTTCAGCGTCAAGGGGTGCCCAGGACTTTTTACGCTGTCGGCTAGAATTTCTCTGTTCTTCCTCTTTTACGCCAGCCTCTCGGCGGAAGTCAAAGGGATCGTCATATACGTAATCGGGCTGCTGTCCGCCTGTACGGCTGCCCAGTTTCCATGTAGGGCGGTGCCCCGTTATGTCTTCGTCCTTGTAACGCAGGACTTGGTCATCAGACATGCCGTCAAAAAAATTCCAAGATTTATTGAACTCACGGATGTGCAGCAGGCAGTACCAGTGATAATCGGCATTATTCCCCCGATCAATCATCCTGGATTTAGGCGCACGAAACTCTCCCGCTTCTTCGCAGGTTTCACGATCACATATGCGATCGGTTTTGGGGGTGTCGCGTTTGTTTCTCTTCGGCTTGGACATACTCATAGCAAGCATTATGGTGCCAAGTTTAGAGGGAAACAAGGTTAAGAAATCGTGTCGAGCAGAAAAAGTCAAATTTTCAGTGATTTTACTCGTTTTAGAAGTATATAATTTTGTTTTAGCAATTGCACGCAGTTTCCTGCGTGCAATTGTGCTATTGATTTTATTCGGAAGGAGGTTGCGATAGGGCGCGTGCCAAGTGACTTAAAGCATCCTGATAGCGTTCATTTTCGATCATGGAGAAATTTCTAGCCATTTCCAAACACATACGCTGTCTTGTCGATGTTTCAGTTGTCCCTGTTGTGGCAAGTCCATCAAAGAAATAATTGATGGGAACATTTAAGGCTGATGCAATACTATAAAGCCGACCTGCAGAAATTCGATTAATGCCTCTCTCATATTTATGGGCTTGTTGATAGGTTACGCCAATTAGATTAGCCATTTGTTGTTGTGTATACCCCAATAGAATGCGTCTTTCGCGGATTCTATTGCCAACATGTACGTCTATATGGCGTACTGGTGCTTCTTCAGGGGGTTTCGTGTCGGGGGTCTCCTGTACATGTTTACGAACCTTAGCATGGACTGTCATGTTGTTCTCCAGCAAATCCAGTGATTGTTTAAACTTGTACTATCTTTAGATTATTTGTAACTAATATAAGATAAAATTAAAATCTCTTTCCCGCAATGATTATTTTATAAATAGAAGAAATCACAACCAATACACGCAAAAGAAACCTAGAAACTGTAATTAGATCCGTGATAAATTTAATTTTTTGGGCAATCGAGTATCAAAATATGTCAGTAGCAATGCGAATCGAAGAGAAATTGAGAGAAGATTTTACACCAGAGAGTTTGACGGTTGTCGACGAGTCTCATTTACATGCAGGACATGCCGGCGCGCGTCCGCAAGGTGAAAGCCATTTTAGGGTGGAAATTACCTCAGATGTATTTGAAGGGTTGTCGCGAGTTGCCCGTCAACGACTTATATATCAATCACTTAGTGTTGAAATGGCAACAAACATACATGCGTTGTCTTTGACTGTGAGGAGCCCCACGGATAAATAGTCCCTGGGTAAAGAGGAAATAATTATTGAAGCGGATGAATGAACTCCCATATACACTTTTTAAGTGCATTTTTTAATTTATTGCAACTGAATAATGTATAATGGAGTTATTATGGTTAGTTCATCACCGCACTCACTGGTTAATCGCAATGTTACGATTACTAATTCTGAGACCGGTCAAGTACGTCGCACTAGTATTCGTTTGGAGAAAATAGAATGGGATACATTGCGTAAAATTTGTTACAGGAATAAAATTTCAATTCATGAGTTTTGTAGCCGAGCCGATTATAATAGTAGTCGCACTGAACATTCGCGTACCTCTAGAATTCGGTGTGCTGTGTTAAGGCAGTACATACTATGGGTTGATAGTCTGGAATCAGGGCAGAACATAAATCAACAGAGGCGGTAACAGTAGGAAAGAAAGAAGCGTGGAAATTAAAACCGTTCCTGCCACTTGGCTGGAAGCACGTTCATAACGAAGAGAGAAAAGATAGTTAAAGACAGCAACCGGCATGGTGCTTTCAAGAATGAGAACACCACGTTGCGCGCCTTCCAAACCAAGTAATTCTGACAATCCGACCCCTACACCAAATCCCATTGCCAGTCTCATTATAGAAAGTATTGTCGCGGTTTTGATGTGTTTTACTGAAAGACTGGATAAGCTTACCCCTAAAGCCATCAGCATGAGCGGGATGGTAATGCCGCCTAACAGTTCAGTTGTACTTAAAATCCACTGTGGAACAGGGATTTGAGTAGCGCGTAGCAGAAGGGCAATAGTCACTGAATAAAGAAGAGGGGTTTTTAATAGTTGGATTAATGATCCAGTGCCAGAGACTATCCAAATCCCCAAGGTGAATTGAAGGGTGGCATATACGGCAAAGAAAGCCAATGCAAGGGTCAGTCCTTCTTCGCCAAATGCGAAGTAACAAAGGGGAAGGCCCATATTGCCTATATTTGGAAATATGAGGGCTGGAAGAAAATCCCGAATGTCCAATTTCATAAGTTTTAGAAAAGTAAAAGCAATTGGAATAAAGATAAGAAGCACAATAAAGGCCAATAAACCAAATTCCAGAAAAGCCGCCAACTCCATCTTCAAATTTACAAGAGTTGTAAAGATGAGCATAGGGGCGCCAATGTTTGTCACCAGACCTGTTATGGTCTCCATGTGAAAGGCGCGATTTGTTTTGGCCCAAAAGAAGCCAAGGCCGGCGCAAATAGCGACCGGTGCAATAATATTAATTAAAATCTGGAACATAAGACTAACAAAGGGGCAAGAGGATCGGGACTATATTTTGGTTATGCGAAGTTCAGTAATTTGATTTCGTTCTTTTTTCAAGATTTCAAACTTAAAGCCGTAAAAAGTAAAAGCCTGACCAATCTCTGGAATTATTTTCGCTTCATGAATAACCAGGCCAGCTATTGTCGCGGCTTCTTCATCTGGTAAGGACCAGTTACATTTCCTGTTTAAATCTCGAATGGTAACAGAGCCTTTGCTCAATATTCTGTTTTCTTGCAAAATATCGACACCTGCGATTTCAATATCGTGTTCATCCGCAATGTCCCCGACAATTTCTTCAAGAATATCTTCCAATGTCACCAAGCCCATCAAAGCGCCATATTCATCAACCACAAGAGCGAAATGGGCATGACGTTCTAAAAAGGCATTCAATTGATCTCGTAAAGTGGTTGTTTCCGGAACGAAATAAGGTTTTGAGGTAATCTCTTCAATTCGAAGATCTTTATAATCTCCGTGAAGAGGGATAACGGCTCGAAGCAAGTCCTTGGCATGGATGATGCCAATGATATTTTCGGGGTCATCTTGCCACATTGGGAGGCGGGTGTGGGGGCTTTTCAGGACCTGTTCAATAATATCTGAGGCTGGCAGGCTGGCATCGACCGTTTTGACATTTTTCCGATGGATCATGATTTCAGACAAATCCACTTCGTCCATGTCCAAAATGGTATCGAGCATGTATTTTTCATGCATGATAACACCGGCATCTATCGAATGAAGGTCAATAGCGCCTCTCAATTCGTCCTGCGCGGCATCTGTCAATGTGTCAGGGTCGCCTAGCTGCTGGCGAACTCCAAACATGCCCAAAGTTGCTTCAACAATACTGTTTACCCCAATTACAAAGGGGGACAGAATGAATATTGCAGGCCGCAGAATAGGCGTGACAAGCAGCGCAACACGAATAGGACGTCGCAAGGCATATGTTTTAGGTAAGACTTCTGAAAATATCAAAATAAGCACAGTCATGACTATAGTAGCATATGCGACACCAATATCACCAAAAAGAGAGATGAGGATGCTCGTTGCCATGGCGGAGGCCAGAATATTAACGAGATTATTTCCAAGTAAAATAGCGCTAATGAGCTTTGTATGATTATTTCTTAGCTTATTAATGCCGGCCGCTCTCTTGTCTCCGCCTTGTTCCATCTGATGGAGCCTGGCACGAGATGCCGCAGTAAGCGCCGTTTCTGACCCAGAAAAAAAGCCCGAAAGAACAAGCAGCAAGGCAATAGCTGCGATCGATAATATTAGTTCAATATCCATCGGCGGTGCCTGTTATCTTTCTGATGTATTTTGTATGAATTGATCAAGAATATTCAGTACATTTTCTGTCGAAACATCTTGGGTTGTAAAGGCATCTCCAATGGCTTTCATCAGAATGAAAGTGAGTTTCCCTTGATCAACTTTTTTGTCTTGATTCATATGTTGAAGGAGAGTTTCGGCTTTCCATTCAATTCCTTTTATTGTGGGTAAGGATTGAAGAAGCCCAACTTGGCTATAATGAGATCGAACTCGTTTGCAATCTTGCCCAGTAATCAACCCCATTTGAGCCGATAAATCCATTGCCATTAGCATACCAATAGCAACACCTTCACCATGGACAAGGTCGCCTCCGTATCCTACCTCCGCCTCCAATGCATGCCCAAAGGTGTGACCAAGATTTAAGTAAGCTCTAACTCCGCTTTCAAATTCATCTTTGGCAACAATATCTGCTTTTGCTTGAACACTTGCTTTCACGGCGTGAATACGGGACGCCGTGTCACCATCGATAACGTATTGTCCGTTTATTTCCAGCCAATTGTAAAAGTCGAAATCCCCAAGCAATCCGTATTTCACAACTTCTGCATACCCAGCAAGGACATCCCGTCTTGGCAGTGTGTCGAGCAAGGAGACGTCAGCCAAAACTAATTTTGGTTGGTAGAAAGCACCAATTAAGTTCTTGCCATAGGATGTGTTAATGCCGGTTTTCCCCCCAACGGAACTGTCTACTTGAGAAAGCAAGGTCGTTGGGATTTGAATGAAATCAATACCACGCCGCAAGGTGGAGGCAGCAAAACCTGTTAAATCCCCGATCACACCGCCACCGAAGGCCACAAGACATTCATCTCGCCCAATGCGCGCTTCTAGCAGGCGGTCCATAAGTTCACTATAGTGTTGAAGGTTTTTTGTGCTTTCGCCTGCTGGGAGAATAAAGGTTTCAAACTCAATGTTTTCAGAGCTTAATGACGCCTGCAACGTCTTTAAATGGAATTTGGCGACGGTTTCATCCGTAACAATACCCACCCGTTTTTTCCGCAGATGGGGGGCAATATGATGCCCCGCTGTGTTTAGGAGATCCCCTCCAATCATCACATTATAAGACCGTTTTCCCAAGGGAACGGAAACACACGCCATTTCAGTCAGTGTTGAAGGCTTTTCAGCAGAAGTTGACATTCAGTTTCCTATAGCGCCTTGTTTTCTTGATGGTCACGTAGCGCGTCAATTATTTTTGAGACGACAATTTGATGTGGGCCGTCCGCGCTATCAACAACAATATTGGCTTCATTATAAATGGGGTAGCGCTCTTTCATTAAGGTATCCAGAATCTGCCGTGGATTACCTTTCCGCAGAAGCGGGCGTGTATTTCTTTTCATGCACCGTTTCAAAATAGTATCCAAATCCGCTCTCAACCACACTGAAATGCCATTTTGTGCTATTATTTCGCGGGTTTCCATATCCATATAGGCGCCTCCACCTGTGGCAAGGATATGCTGATTTTCGGAAAGGAGTCGTGAAATTACCTTTCGCTCTCCATCGCGAAAGGCTTTTTCGCCGTGAATATCAAAAAATTCTGGGACAGAAAGATTGGATGCTTGTTCAATTTCAGCATCGGCATCTTTAAAGGGTAGGTTTAATTCTGCGGCTAATCTGCGCCCAACTGAGCTTTTTCCTGCACCCATCAAACCGACCAATACAATCGTTTTCGACCCAATATTCGCATTCCCGCTATCGATAGTGTTTGCAGGAGGCGAAATAGGGGCGGCGCTGTCACTTTTCATAATATTACTTTTCACAATTTTGTTGTCACATGATCTTATGTTACGTAAGGCGGTTGATGTAAATCACAAAGACATGTTAGTTATTTTAGACAAACTTATGACATAATCGCAGCTTAGCAAATCAAATAGCAAGAATATTGCTACTGATTTCTAGGTATTTGCCAATAAACTAAAAGGTATAGTGACGGAAAATGTCAAAATTCTCCCTCTTTCTCCTCTTCTTGATTACCGCCGTTATCGTCGGTGGCGGTGTGTTTCTGTCAGCATGGGATATCCCCGCGCCTACGGTTCCGGTAGAGAGGGTGATCCCGAATGATCAATTCCCAAAATAATATCTATAAGTCGTGCCTTGGCTTTTGGATGTTGCTTGGGGTGTTTATGGGATCCTTTCAGGCTGCCGCCCAAGAAAAACCGCGTAGTCTTGTCCCTACTTTCGGGGGGACCCTTCCGAGCGCTACTCAAAAGCTTGATAAGCGGGAGGTGGATGTGTTTGCGCCAAACGGGGGTGTCCAAGCTGAAAACCAGCAAGGGAGTGGCAATAACGCGTTGGTCGTTGAAACGTTAGATGCCTTGAGCCCTGCTTCTACTGGATTGTTGAGTAATGATAGTGGTGGATTTGGTGCTCAAATGTGGAGCGGTACTGCTTCTAATTTGACATATACCCTGCTGCAAAGCATTCCTGCAAAAACCAAATCTCCGCAGCTGTTGGATTTGACCCGTCGGCTTCTACTGACTGGTGCCCTGTTGCCGCAAAGCAAAGATGACGCAAGTAAGCATCTGGATTTGCGTTTTAAAAAATTGAGAAATGCTGGACTGACAATCGATGCTGCTGAATTGTTCCGTCGATTACAATTCGATGCAACGACAGATACGCTTCGTAAAATGTCAGCGCAAATGTCCCTTCTGCTTAATCAAAATGAGGCCGCTTGCGAATTGGCAACGAACCCGCTGGGGCAAACTGATAGAGATGTGTTTTGGCGGAAACTGGACGTATTCTGTCGTGTGCTTGTAAACGAGTATGATAAGGCCGAATTAGGGGTCGCTTTATTGGAGGAACTAGGAGAAAAAGATCCTGCTTTCTATACTATATTTGCAAAGCTGGTGGGAGATACGGAGCCTGCCCACGTTGATATGATAGGGCTTATGCCTCTTCATATTGCCATGATGCGGAAAGCTGAAATTTCGTTTGACTTATCTAGCGCGAATACACTGAGCCTTGAAATTCTAGAAGCGGTCATCGCCACTCCTGAATTATTAGGAGTGGGTGGACTGGATGCGGCTTTTACGGCAACGGAATATAATCGGTCCAACACAAAATACCTACAAAAGGCACTGCTTCATTCTTCGAGAAAAGCGAATGGTGAGCAGGAAATCACTGTTTTTACGGCGTATGGGCAACTTTATAGTGCCTTAATCGATGCGAACAACATCGAGATAAAGGTATCTCGGATGTTGGCCTTGTGGGATCTCGCGATAGAAAATGGCGACTTTCCTGTTATATCAAGCGTGATAGCAGAAGAGCTTCTTTCCATTAAACCAGCTGATCATGGCCAGGAATTTAATGCCAGAGCCTTGCGGAGTTTACTTCTCACCGGAGAAGTTGAGAAGGCTGTGTTGTGGGAACGTGTTATGCGCCGTGCAGCATCACAAGGTAATATTGCTGAACGGTTAAAGGCGAGGTCGGGTGTGGCGCGTTTGGACGCATTTATGCTTATTTCTGGTGCAAATGCTATCGCACGCTGGAACAGTAGCAGTTTTCCGGCATGGAAGAAGGCGTCTGAGGGGGATCCCGCGCAAGGCGCTAAAACAGAACTGCTCCTTTCAATCCTTGATGTGTTCGACCTTCCCGTATCTGCAGAAAATTGGCAAGACCTTATTCTAATGGATCTTGTTCCAGACACGGCTAAAGGCAGCTATGCTATTGAGCGAAATTTGACCGCTGCAGCATCTGCAGGACGATTGGCTGAAACTGTATCCTTGAGCTTGTTGGTTTTGGGGGAAGAGGGCGCAAGGGATGCGTCGGTTACGACAATAATAACAGTTCTCTCCGCCTTGAAGGCTGTTGGCCTTGAAGACGAAGCTCGACAAATCGCAATAGAGGCCCTGATTGTAAAAGGCTTTTGAGCATGTCAGCACTATTGCTGGAAAATTTTTTAGAAATGCTTATCGCGGAAAGAAATGCCGCAGCCAATACCCTTGCTGCCTATCGCAGAGATCTTGAAGATTTGATCGGATTCTTGTCACGGCAAAGACTGGGATTTAAAGATGCTACCCAGCCTTCCATCAGCGCCTATATTCGAGGACTGGCAGATGCCGGATTCAGCAATGCGACACAGGCGAGGCGTTTAAGCGCCGTAAAGCAGTTTTTTGCTTTTCTATTGTCGGAAAATATTCGGAATGATGATCCGGCAATGAATGTAGATCCACCGAAAACAGGTAGAAAATTACCAAAATACTTAAGTGAAGATGAAGTGGATTCGCTCCTTACTGCAACCGAGGGGGATGACCCGGATGCATTGCGTTTAAAATCATTATTGCATCTTCTTTACGCAACGGGTTTGAGGGTTAGCGAACTGGTCTCTCTTCCTTTTCCGCCGCTTCGAGATAATGATAATTTTATTATCGTACGGGGAAAAGGGGATAAGGAGAGACTTGTTCCTGTAAATGAGGCAGCGAAGGCGGCGTTGGCTGATTATCTGGATGTGCGGCTAAAATATTGCCAAAAAGACGCTCATTCCAAATGGCTGTATCCCTCGCGTAGTAAAGAGGGGCATTTAACGCGGCAACGTTTTGGTCAGATGCTAAAGGTCTTAGCAATAGAGAGTGGGGTTACGCCCTCTCGTGTATCGCCCCATGTTCTACGCCATGCATTTGCTAGTCATTTGCTTGCAAATGGTGCCGATTTAAGGTCGCTTCAGAAAATGTTAGGGCATGCCGATATTTCAACAACGCAAATTTATACTCATGTTTTAGCAGAACGCCTTGTTGGGTTAGTTCAAAATCATCACCCTCTCGCAAATGCAAAATAATTTTCCGGTATACTTGACTCTATGACGCAGTTGCAGCAATTTCAGACAAAATATAAGATACTGCGCAATAATCAAAAAAAGTGAGGTAACGCAATGAGTTTTACGATCCCAGAATTATGCCCTTCTCGTTTGAACCGATGTGAATTAGCTGTACCTGGTTCCAGCCCAAAATTTTTCGAAAAAGCGGCAAAATCTAAAGCGGACGCAATTTTTCTGGATCTTGAAGATTCTGTTGCGCCAAGTGATAAGGCTCAAGCGCGGAAGAATATTATCGGAGCATTGAACGATATTGACTGGGGTGACAAAGTCATGTCTGTCCGTATCAATGGTCTAGATACTGAATATATGTATCGGGATGTGATCGATATTCTCGAACAGACAAACGGTCGCTTGGATCTTATAATGATCCCAAAAGTTGGCACGGCGTCAGATGTCTATGCACTGGACATGCTTGTAACACAGGTTGAGGCTGCGGCGGGTCAAAGTAAAAAAATTGGTTTCGAGCTTATTATCGAAACGGCGCTCGGTATGCAAAATATCCACGAAATTGCAGCGGCGAGTAAGCGTAACGAAAGCCTCCATTTCGGTGTTGCTGACTATGCTGCGTCTACAAAAGCTCGGACAACGTCTATTGGTGGACCGAATGCGCTTTATGGCGTGCTGACTGATCCTGCGGAAGACGGATCCCGTGATTATCATTGGGGCGATATGTGGCATTATGCCATCTCTCGTATGGTTGTTGCCGCTCGGGCAAATGGATTGCGGGCAATCGACGGCCCATTCGGTGATTTCTCTGATCCAGATGGGTATCGTGCACATGGAAATCGTGCTGCCATTTTGGGCTGCGAAGGCAAGTGGGCTATCCATCCAAGTCAGATTGATCTGGCCAATGAAATCTTTACGCCAGCTGAAAAAGAAATTGTCAAAGCTCGCCGTATTCTTGAGGCCATGGCAAAAGCTCAGGCAGAAGGCGCTGGAGCTGTTGCTCTGGATGGTGGTTTGATTGATATCGCATCTATCAAGCAAGCAGAAGCGTTAGTGCAGCAAGCCGATATCATCGCGGCTCGCGGCTAAAATAAAATTATAATCTGGGCGATGAGCTCATGTTTTCTGTATTTAGGCGGAACGGTTGATTGACGTAACCGTTCCGCCTATTTATTAATCAGGCTTCAATGTTGATATAAACGAGAGTTTGACCATGAACAATTTTCTGGATTTTGAAAAACCAATTGCCGCTCTTGAAGGAAAGATTCGGGATTTGGAAAATTTAGATACTGGAATTGATGTCGAAATAAACGACGATGTCCTCAAACTCCGGCAAAAAGCCATCCAGCTTCTTAAAAATACCTATCAGAAGCTGTCGCCATGGCAAAAAACACAAGTTGCCAGGCATGTGGATCGCCCAAAATTAAAAACCATTATTGCGCAGTTGTTTGAAGATTTTACGCCCTTGGCGGGAGATCGTGGCTTTGCTGAAGATCATGCGATTGTAGGGGGTATCGGCCGTTTTAAGGGGCAAACGGTCATGGTTATCGGTACGGAAAAAGGACACGATCTGGAAACCCGCCTTCATCATAATTTTGGTATGGCGAGGCCAGAAGGTTACCGAAAGGCGCAACGCCTTATGAAAATGGCAGATCAGTTTGGTCTTCCAGTGCTGACCTTTGTTGATACCTCAGGTGCTTATCCGGGCATTGGTGCGGAAGAGCGGGGGCAAGCAGAAGCGATAGCACGATCAATTCAAGTGAGTCTTGATCTTCGCGTTCCCGTTATCGCTAGTATTGTTGGTGAAGGTGGTTCCGGTGGAGCTATAGCTCTTGCCACGGCCAACAAAGTGATAATGTTTCAAAATGCAATTTATTCTGTGATTTCTCCAGAAGGCTGCGCTGCCATTTTATGGAAGACACGTGAAAAAGCGCAAGATGCAGCAACCGCCATGAAGTTGACAGCTCAGGATCTGCTCGGCCTCAATGTTATTGATCGGATTGTTGAAGAACCTCTTGGAGGCGCGCAACGGGATATCCCGGCTGCGATCGCTTCTTTAGGAGATGCTGTTTTTGAAGAGCTAGAGAAACTGATGACTAAAGAGCCTGGCGAATTGCGTGAAGAGCGGCGTCGTAAGTTCCTAGCTATCGGCCGTGTTGATGGACTTTCCTGATCAAGCTTTTACCGCTGTAATTAAAGGTGCCGTATTTGGCACCTTTTTTTTGTGCTTCAAGTGAACTTGTTAATATAACTGGATAAGGGTTCTGGTTTAATAGACGGCTTTACCTTATTATTTCTTCTCAAAAGGAAACTGAGTTTCAAACAGAAGCGCAAATGATTAAAGAAAAGAAACTTTTTTTCTACTCAGAAGCAGAGTAACAATATTAAAATATTAAAAATCATGCCATGAGGGGAACAGTAACGTGCTTTATCATATAGTGATTATAGCAGCTTATGCTTTAACCGCAGTTGTCGTCGCACGGCAATTACCTGTTTATTCTCCTGATATCGATCCCACTATTGGTTACTGGCTTGGCGCCACATTTTTTTTAGTTTGTGCACTGTTACATGAATTTATCATGCGCCGGGTGGAGCGAACGGCGCTTCAAAAAGAGTTGAAAATGCTGCGACGTGATTTGTCTGATGCTGAAGGTGGCTTGGCACGCTTCGAAAATATTATTGGAGGAATTGCCGGTGAAGATGATGATCTTTCTGGCTTTGCTTCTGAAATGCGTATGCTGCGAAAGCTGTTGAAACAATTAACAACTGAAATGAAGCCTAGCCAAATGTCCTCTACTCGCGAAACGGCAAAGGAGGCGCCTTCGGAACGGCCTGTTCTTGTGGCGGATAAGGCTGAAAGAATTGAACCAGAGGAGCCTAGTAAAGAGGAGATACTGGAAATTGTTCGAACAGGGTTGCAGGAAAATAGAGTTGATCTGTATTTGCAACCTGTTGTTAGGCTCCCCCAACGAAGAGCACAATTCTATGAAGCTTTCTCCCGGATTCGTGGACCGCACGGAAATGTGATTACTCCAGGCCAATATTTGTCCGTTGCAGAAGAAGCCGGTTTGATCGGGACGATTGATAACCTGCTTCTTATTCGGTGTGTCCAGTTGATCCGTAGAGTGCGCCAACGCAATAATGAGCTTGGTTTTTTTGTCAATGTGTCTGCACGAACTCTACGTGATAGCTCTTTCTTCCATCAGTTTGTAGAGTTCTTGGACCGAAACAGAGATTTATCTGAAAGCCTTATTCTTGAATTCTCTCAAGAAGATATCGATGGGGCAACAGATCCTGTGAAAGATGGCCTTAAGATGCTGGCTGATATGGGGTTTTCCTTTTCGATGGACAATGTGGTGCGTCTTGATGTCGATTTTAACAAATTGGGTAAGGATAATTTCCGATACTTGAAAGTTGCTGCTGTTGACCTTCTACCGGGCGGGCAAGGGCTTCCAATGAACATTCACCCCGATGACTTGCGAGAAGCACTGACACGGGCAAACATCGAATTGATTGCCAGCATGGTTGAGGATGAGGACACTGTCATCGGTCTTTTAGATGTTGATGTGAGTTTTGGCCAAGGATATCTATTTGGTGTTCCAAGGCCACCACATCAAGCGAATTAACTGCCAGAATAAGAAGTGTAAATTATTTGCTGGGGCGATATTAGCAAACTTTATTTGACGAAATTCCACCTTGGAGTTATTCCTTGCCGTCTTCTTGGTACCCATTGGTGGAGTTAATATGTCCTTTAAAATTGTTTCAGGTCTGGAAACATACGCAGAAAAGTATGATGCATTCATTCTCGATCTTTGGGGGGTTGTGCATGATGGGATGAAACCTTATCCCGGA
Source organism: Sneathiella sp. (assembly GCA_016764355.1). GTDB lineage: Bacteria > Pseudomonadota > Alphaproteobacteria > Sneathiellales > Sneathiellaceae > Sneathiella. The sequence continues at coordinate 14,102 of JAESSA010000010.1, forward strand.
GCTTTAGATTGTATGGCAAAATTGAGAGAAGGGGGGCGACCGCTTCTTTTGTTATCGAATGCTCCAAGAACAAATGACTTCGTTTCAGAATTCCTTGAAAGGATCGGCGTTCCAGCATCTTCCTACGATCACATTCTAACATCAGGTGATATGACCCACCATGTTTTGAAAGAACGAAGCCACCCTTTTGTTGAGGGGGGTGCTCAAAAATTTTATCAAATTGGTGCAGAAAAAGACCGGGGTGTCGATGAAGGTCTTGATTATACGAAAGTGTCAAAGCTGGAAGATGCTGACTTTCTCGTGTGTACGGGACTTGCCAACGATGATGTGGAGACACCGGAAGAATATAGAGAGCTTTTGATCAAAGCTGCGAGTTTAAAGCTACCAATGTTTTGTGCAAATCCCGACCTTACTGTCATGAAAGGCGAGAGAATTTTATATTGCGCAGGAGCTTTGGCGGCTGTGTATGAGGAACAGGGCGGGGAAGTTGAGCTTTTTGGCAAACCTTATCCTTGGGCTTACAAACTGGCGATGGAAAAGTTGGGCGTTAGTGAGCCTTCAAGAATATTGGCCGTGGGCGATAGTATGCGCACTGATATCAAAGGTGCTACAAGCATGGGAATAGATAATGTGCTTGTTAGTGGTGGAATCCATGCAGAAGAGTGGGGGCTTGCTCCGGGTATGCGCCCAAGTGATGAGCAAGTAAGCGCTATTTCAAAATTGCATGGTTTTGAGCCCACTTTGGTCGTTGGCCATATGACTTGGTAGTAAAAGTAAAGCCGCCGGAGGAACCGGCGGCTTTATAATTATCTAGTCAAACAGGGCATCAATATCGTCTTGATCAATATTGGTACCTGCTTCCAGATCAGGTTTGGCTTTTTCTTTTTTCTCAGATGTTTTCTCTTCTGATTGGTTCGCAGGCATTTCTGTCTTGTCCCCATCGGTAGATTCTTCAGCGAACATGTTGTCGACAAAATCTTGATCAACACCCTCGCCCTCTAACGCAGGGCCATTTAAAAGGGCGGCTTCTTCATTCTCAGAGTCCTGAGTTTGAGGTTTTGCGTCAACTTCATGTCCCCAAGCTGAAGTTAAGCTATCAAGATACCCTTCGATATATTCCAAGGTTGAAACAACTTTACTTATTCGTTGACCTGTAATGTCTTGAAACGAACAGGCCTCGAATATCTCCATGCAAGCATCGTTCACTACATCAGCTTCTGTAACTCGGGCATCCATTATTTTTTCGGTTGCTGTCATTATCTGATTCGTCGCCGATTCTGTAGACTGAACAATTGCATCAAGTTCTTTCCCCGCACGTGGGATGCGCTCTTGCTTCAAGTCTGTAGGGCGAATTTGAGAAATCTCTGAACGAGCAGATACAATGAAATTGACGAGATCACGACAATCTTTATGCAAAGATGCAATTTCTTCGCGAAGAGCGTCAACTTCCTTGTGTTCGTTCATTAGAAGTCGCCTAATACAGCTGACATTTTTGTTTTCAATGTCGCGGCATTAAAAGGCTTAACAATATAATTGTTAACACCTGCTTTTTTCGCAGCAATAACATTATCTGTTTTTGATTCTGCAGTGATCATGATGAACGGCGTTGCTTTTAAAGTCTCATCCGCGCGTACTTCCTGCAAAAGCTGATAGCCTGTCATTGGTTCCATATTCCAATCTGAGATCACAAGTCCATATGAACGTGTCCGCATTTTGGAAAGTGCTGCAGAACCGTCTGCGGCCTCATCAACATTGTCAAAACCAAGTTGCTTCAGGAGATTACGAATAATCCGAAGCATCGTTTTATAATCGTCAATGATCAGGATCGGCATGTTCATGTCGACAGCCATAGAAATACCCTCTTTAAATAAATATCTTTTCTGTGTTGCTTTTAAGACTACGACTCGGGAGACGCAATCCATCTGTTTGGAAACACTACGAAGGGAACCTAAAAAAATGGTTAATGAATGGCCCTCAACGTCAATTTAAACCAATTTAATTGCAAAACTCGCTTATTAGAAAATTCAGAAGGTGTTTTTAGCTCTCCATCAAAGCAAATGGAATTCTCAATAACTTGCGCAGTTATATCTTTTCCTTATATGTTGCACTGAAAAATAATATAAAATGAGGTATGTTTTGTCTGATTATGAAAAATTACACGGACATTTTCTTGAAGACTTGTCTGTTGGAATGAGCGCCAGTTTTGAGAAAACAGTTTCTGAAGACGATATAGTGCTTTTTGCTGAAATCTCCGGTGATACTAATCCTGTTCATTTAAACAATGAATTTGCTGAGCAAACGATCTTTAAAGAACGTATTGCTCATGGCATGTTATCTGCGGCGTTTATATCCACAGTTTTTGGGACGAAATTACCGGGTCCTGGTGCAATTTACATGAACCAGAATTTGTCTTTTAAAGCACCTGTTCGGATTGGTGATACAGTTGTCGCGAAAGTTACTCTGCGAGAAATTAATGGAAAACGTGTCTCATTTGGCTGCGAATGCTGTGTCGGTGATACAGTAGTGCTGGAAGGGGATGCCACTTTAATGGTATCAAGGCGGCCTAAATAAAAAGAAGAAAGCTGGAGTAAATCAAATGCGCATTTTGCGAAAGTACAAAAAAGTTCCTGCAGAATGTCGTGGATTAGTACTTGCAATTGGGAATTTTGATGGTGTCCATCAGGGGCACCAATCAGTAATTAGACATGCGCAAGAAGAAGCTAAATCCAGAAATGTGCCCTCAGGGGTCCTAACATTTGAGCCCCATTCTCGTGAATTTTTTGCGCCATCAGCTCCAGCTTTCAGATTGTCTGATCTAGAAACAAAAGCCGCCCACCTTAACTGGCTCGCTGTCGACGTAATGGTCGCTCTGCGGTTCGATTTGGAGTTTTCTCAAAAATCAGCAGAAGAATTTGTAAAAGATGTGCTGGTTGATGGGTTCGACGTGAGCCACGTGGTTGTCGGATACGATTTCATCTTTGGCCACAAACGCCAGGGGACGACGGTTGTTCTCGCGGAACTTGCAAAAAAATACGGTTTTGGTTTGACGGTAGTAGAACCTGTGGGCGTCGATACATTGATCTATTCATCTACTGCAATCCGGGAATGTTTAGGCGATGGCGCTCCTAAGAAGGCGGCTAAACTACTGGGGCATTGGTGGGAAGTTGAGGGGCGCGTTATTGAGGGCGATAAGCGGGGTCGCACAATCGGCTTCCCTACGGCCAACATTCCTATTACCCATTATCATCCACCGAAGCTTGGCGTATATGCTGTTCGGGTTGGGTTGCATGCGGACCACAGTACAACGTGGGTGGATGCTGTCGCCAATTATGGAAACCGTCCAACATTTGATAAAAAAGATGTTTTGCTGGAAGTTCACCTTCTGAATTTTGAGGGGGATCTATACTCTCAAAAAATACGCGTTGCTTTTGTCGACTTTATTCGGGATGAGAAAAAATTCTCTGGAATTGAGGAATTGGAAACCCAGATACATAAGGATGTAGAAACAGCACGTATGTTGCTTGCAGAAGAGGGAAGTGAGCAAGGAAAATATGCTGATAAAAAGATTAATGCTTTAAAAAAGGCGGCAAAGTAAGCAAAAGCTATTTTGCAAACTGATTTCTCGACAGAATATTCCTGAATTGATACAACAGTCAGCATGAAAACAATGCCGCTTGCAAAATATGGAGAGCGCCCTTTGGGTGTTTCAGTATGTCGAATTATCGGCCCGACCTCATAATGTAAGGTCGGGAACATTGGATTGTAGCCATATATTTTGCTGACAAGCCGCTTCAGGGCAATAGTATCGCCCATAAAATTCTATTTTTTGACTACTGTTAGGATCAGTTTGCCACAATGAGCACTGACTATAAATCTACACTTTTTTTGCCAAAAACAACTTTCCCAATGAAAGCGGGCCTTCCCAATAAAGAACCGGGCTTTTTGGAACGTTGGGAAAATATGGATCTCTTCGCAATGTTGAGAGAACAGTCAAAGGATCGGGAGCAGTTTATCCTGCATGATGGCCCTCCTTATGCCAACGGTCATTTGCATATGGGGCATGCCCTTAACAAGATTTTGAAAGATGTCATCAGCCGAAGCCAACAAATGATGGGTAAGAACTCTCATTATGTTCCCGGTTGGGATTGTCATGGCTTGCCAATTGAATGGAAAATTGAAGAAAAGTACCGGAAAGCTGGAAAGAACAAAGATGAAGTTCCGATTGTAGAGTTCCGTAAGGAATGCCGGGAATTCGCTGCTGAATGGGTTGATATTCAACGAGACGAGTTTAAACGGCTTGGCATTGTCGGTGATTGGGACCGTCCCTATTTGACGATGAGTTTTGATGCCGAAGCTCAGATTGTGAAGGAGCTTCTAAAATATGCCATGAACGGTGGTTTATACCGCGGCTCCAAACCCATTATGTGGTCGCCGGTTGAGAAAACAGCCCTTGCTGAAGCTGAGATTGAATATCACGATCACACATCTACGACTATTTTTGTGCGTTTTCCTGTGGCAAACGGGCCTGAGGAGTTTAAGGGTGCCAGCGTTGTCATCTGGACGACAACACCATGGACGATGCCTGGAAATAAAGCGATTTCATATGGTGGGGACATCGACTATGTCGGCATCGAAGTTGTCGGCGTAGAAGATAATTCTCTGGGTCAGATCGGTGAGAAACTTATTGTTGCGGCGGATCTTCTCGAGAGTGTTAAAGCCGAATGTGGCATCTTGGATGCTAAAATCTATTGGGAAGGTAAAGGGGAGCAGCTGAAAGGTGTTCTTTGCCGTCACCCTTTCGATGGTCAAGGCTATGATTATGATGTGCCGCTAATTGAGGGTGGTCATGTGACCGTCGATGCTGGTACTGGCTTTGTTCATACAGCACCAGGTCATGGTCTGGAAGATTTTGAAGTTTGTAAAAGTTACAATATTGAGATCCCGCAAACTGTTGGTGAAGATGGAACTTTCTTTAGTCATGTCCCAATGTTCGCGGGAGAGCATGTTTATAAGTGTAACGACCATGTGGCCGACGAGCTTGAAAATGCGGGATGTTTGCTTAAACGCGGAAAAATAAAACATTCATATCCTCATTCATGGCGCTCGAAAGCACCGCTGATCTATCGCAATACCAGTCAGTGGTTCATTTCCATGGAAACCAATGATCTGCGTGCGAAAGCGATGAAGGCCATTGATGATACTAAATGGTATCCGCAATCTGGCCGTAAACGGATTTCCACCATGGTGGAAAATCGGCCTGATTGGTTGTTGTCTCGTCAACGTGCCTGGGGTGTTCCTATTACGATTTTCGCTCACAAAGAAACAGGCGAAATTCTGCGGGATGAGGCTGTTAATGGGCGTATTATGGAAGTGATGGAAGCCGAAGGGTCTGATGCATGGTATTCATCTGATGCAAGCCGTTTCCTCGGGAATGCCTATAATTCAGATGATTACGAGATGGTTCAAGATATTCTGGATGTATGGTTTGATTCTGGTTGTACTCATGCATTTACGCTTGAAAATCGTCCGGAACTCAAATGGCCAGCAGATTTATATCTGGAAGGGACTGATCAGCATCGCGGCTGGTTCCATTCTTCCTTGCTGGAATCATCGGGTACAAGGGGCCGTGCGCCTTATGACGCAGTTCTGACTCATGGGTTCGTTCTGGATGGGAAAGGGCGCAAGATGTCCAAATCCCTTGGCAATATCATTGCACCAGAGAAAATCATCAAGCAAAGCGGTGCGGATATTTTGCGCCTATGGGTAGTTGCATCCGATTATACGGACGATATGCGGATTGGAAACGAGATCGTTCAAGGTCAGGTTGATAGCTATCGTAGGTTACGCAATACCCTCCGATTTATCTTGGGAAATCTTGATAATTGGGATGATGCAGAAAAAATTGATGTGTCCGAAATGCCCGAGTTGGAGCAATGGATTCTGCACAGACTTTCTGTCTTGGATGTTCAAATTCGTAAAAATTGCAAGGAATACGAATTTGGGCGCATGTTTACAGCCATTCAAAATTTCTGCACGTTGGAGCTGTCAGCTTTCTACTTCGATATTAGAAAAGATGTGCTCTATTGTGACGGTGTAGATGAACCACGCCGCCGTGCAGCACGGACTGTATTAGATCAGCTTTTCCACTGCCTGACTTCTTGGCTTGCCCCAATTTTGGTCTTTACTGCCGAAGAAACGTGGCTCTCTCGTTTCCCGGGGGATGAGAGCAGTGTTCATTTGAACCAGTTCCCTGAAATCCCTGCGAATTGGCAGAATGACCAATTGGATGGTCGCTGGATGAAAGTTCGGGCATTCCGCCGTGTGGTTACGGGCGCGCTGGAAATTGAACGGCGTGAGAAGCGTATTGGATCAAGTCTGCAGGCGGCTCCTACAGTCTTTGTGAGCGATGAATATAAATCACTCCTTGAAGATCTGCCTCTTGATGATATCTGTATTACGTCTGGTTTGACTTTGAACGATGGCGTTGCACCTGAAGGCGCATTTGCATTGGACGAAGTTCCGGGAGTGGCAGTTGTCCCTGCTTTGGCAGAAGGCAATAAGTGTGATCGCTGTTGGAAAACCTTGGATGAGGTTGGCGCAAATGCGGCCCACGAAAGTTTATGCGGTCGGTGTGCTGACGTTGTAGATACTATGGATGTTTAGGCAGAAAATTAAGTGAATCCAAACTTGAAACTTGGCCTGATCGTGGCGACTATTTCAGTCGTGATTGATCAGGTGTTTAAAATCCAGATGGTCGAATATATGTCGGCGCATCCCTATGGCATCGATGTAACGTCCTTTTTCCGCCTGGTCATGGTTTGGAATAGTGGTGTTAGCTTTGGTATGTTCGCTGGCGGTGAGACAACGCGCTGGATACTGATAGGAATCTCTTCAATCATTAGCCTTGTACTCGTCGTTTGGCTTGCAAAGGCAGATAAAAAAATACTGGGGCTCGCGATTGGTCTGATTTTGGGCGGAGCCCTTGGAAATGTGGCCGACCGCATTCATTATGGGCGCGTTGCAGATTTCTTTGATGTTGATCTTATCTTTATGAGATGGCCTGCTTTTAACATCGCTGACATCGTGATTGTTTGCGGTGTATTGCTCATGTTGTTGGAAAGCTTGTTTTTTGAGCAAAAATCTACTAAAAATGACTCGTAAATTTGGGGCTTGAGAAAATGTATAAATCTAGCAAATTGACTGGTCTTGTATTGCTTGGCTCACTTGCACTTACTGGGTGTGAGGGAACGCGTCAGGCACTTGGCATTGAAGATAAAAAAGGACCGGATGAATTTGCGGTCTTGACCAAGGCTCCCTTGATCATCCCTCCTGATTTCTCATTGCGTCCGCCTGCTCCGGGTCAAAAAGGCCCTCAAGACGCCTTGCTTCGCAATTCTGCCCGAAATAGCTTGTTGGGAACTTCGAATAAGTCAGGCGTGATTACGCAAGAAGAGGCAAGTGCCGCAGGTATATCAGCAGGGGAGCTCGCGCTCCTACGCAAAGCGGATGCAGAACATGCGGATTCTTCTATTCGCCAAGTTGTCGATGCTGAAACATCGACATTGGCTGAAAATGATCAGTCTTTGATGGAACGAATCATGTTTTGGCAAACACAGCCTGAATTTGGGACAATTGTCGATCCTTCGAAAGAAAAGAAGCGTATTCAAGAAAATGCTGCTCTTGGAAACCCAGCATCCGAAGGTGCAGAGACACCTACAATTGAGCGAAAGAAACGTGCTCTTCTTGAAGGTCTGTTTAACTAATCTAACTTTTGATGTAATTGCCCATCTGTCCTGATCCTCAGGGCAGATCTCGATAATGTGACTTTTCAAGTCCCTACCCATATGCATTTTTGATCCCTATATGCCGTTATGAATGGGTATTAACGAATTAGGTTCTGACATGGGTATTAACAAATTATCGTCTGCAATTTTTGCCTTAACTCTGTTTGCAATGACATTGGTTGGCATAAACGCCAGCATAGCAGAGACTATCCCGCCGCTTTTCGATCCAAAAACGCTAACTCTTGAAAATGGGTTAGAGGTTGTTGTCATTGAAGATCACAGGGCACCTGTTGTTACTCACATGGTCTGGTACAAAATCGGGTCCGCAGATGAGCCGTCTGGTAAATCAGGTATCGCACATTTTCTGGAACATCTTATGTTCAAGGGAACGAAGACCGTACCATCTGGCGAGTTTTCTTCCATTGTTGCTAAAAATGGGGGGCAGGATAATGCCTTCACATCGTTGGATTATACAGCCTATTTCCAGAATGCTAGTGTTGATAAACTACCGCTGTTGATGGAAATCGAAGCAGACCGCATGAGTAACCTCGTTCTCAATGACAAGGTTGTTGGTCCTGAATTGAAAGTTGTACTCGAAGAGCGGTCTCAAAGAACGGACAATAATCCAGCCTCTCTATTTGGAGAGCAAATAAGTGCTGCCCAGTATCTTGCGCACCCATACGGAATTCCAGTCATCGGGTGGCGGAATGAAATTGAGAAACTGACTACGCAGGATGCAATCGATTGGTACAAGAAATACTATGCGCCCAATAATGCCATTCTTGTGGTTGCCGGAGATGTGAAGGCTGATAAAGTTTTTGCTCTTGCCCGGCAATATTATGGCCCCCAAAAACCGATAGTGTTGCCGGTGCGTAAACGCCTCCAAGAGCCACCTCAGCTCGCCAAGAGAACACTTGTTATGCGGGATAAAAGAGTTCGCGAACCATCCTGGCGGCAGAGTTACTTAGCCCCTTCCATACGCACAGGCGACTTGAAAGAAGTTCGTGCATTGGAGATATTGAACGAGATCTTAAGTGGGGGTGTAACAAGCAGGCTTTATTCAAAACTTGTTATTGATGAGAAAATTGCGTCCAGTATTGGTGCTTATTATAATTCAAGCTCCTTCGATCCCTCAACTTTTACTTTCTATGGAAGTCCTGCTAATGGTCATTCGTTGGACAAATTGGAAAAAGGCGTCCAAAGGATCATTGAAGAGGTGATGAATAATGGCGTGACCGCGGAAGAGGTTGCGCTTGCCAAAAAGCAGCTGTTGGCTGCTGCCATATACGCCCGTGATAGCATTAGTGGAGCCGCCAATATTTTTGGAAGAGCCTTGGCAAGCGGTGAGGCTATTGAAAATGTGGTTCATTGGCCGGCACAGATTTCTGAAGTAACATTAGACCAGGTGGACAAAGCGGCGAAAGCTCTTTTCGTAGAGCGCCAGTCTGTTGTCGGTAAGCTTTTTCCTGAGGAGAAATAAAGATGTTCAGCCTACCCTCTCAAATGCGTACTTTATCTTCTCTTATGGCCTCAATCTTGATGCTGATGGTCGTTCTGGTGGGTACGGTGAAAGCTACGGAAATACAGGAGATAACTAGTCCTGGTGGTATAAAAGCCTGGTTTGTTGAAGAAAGGTCAATTCCGATTTTAAGTATGGAAGTTGCCTGGAAGGGAGGATCAAGCATTGAGGCCGCTGAAAAAGCGGGGCTTGCAAATCTTGTGGCTTCAACAATGGATGAAGGAGCCGGTGATTTCGATAGCAGGGCTTTCCAGAAACGGCTGTCTGACAACGCTATTTCTTTGAAATTTAACGCTTCAAAAGACAGTTTTCAAGGAAGTTTGAAAACTCTTAGCAAAAACCGCGAAGAGGCGTTTTCGTTGTTCTCTATTGCGTTGACTGATCCTAGGTTTGATGCGGAACCTGTTGAGAGAATTCGGAATCAAATTCTCGTAGGGTTAAACCGAAAATTATCAGATCCAAACAGTTTGGCCGGGCGAGCTTGGTTTGAAATTGCTTTTCCCAACCACCCTTACAGTGTTCCCACGGAAGGAGTGATTGAGACTGTCTCAAAGATAACGCAAAAGGATTTGGTTGATTTCAAGAAAGATCAAATCGCGCGTGATAATATGGTTGTCGCGGTAATTGGTGACATTGGAAAAGACGAATTAGGCCTATTACTTGATAAAACGTTTTTAGGGGTTCAAAAAACAGCTCGGCTGGTGGAAGTCCCCGATGTTAAGCCTATGCATCAGTTGAGTGAAAAGATAATCGAACAGGACATTCCTCAAAGCGTTGTTGTTTTCGGTGGTGCAGGCGTTAAACGGGATGATCCAGATTATTATGCTGCCTATATCCTGAATTATATACTTGGTGGTGGCGGATTTGAATCAAGGCTGACCAAAGAGATCCGCGAAAAACGGGGGCTTGTTTATTCTGTTTATAGTTATTTGTATCCCCTACGTCATTCGGGCTTGCAATTAGGCGGGTTTGGAACCAGTAACGCATCTGTCGGAGAGGCAGTTAAACTTTTAAAAACAGAGCTTCTTAAAATTCGCAAAGATGGCGTGACTGCGGATGAATTGGCTGCTGCAAAAACATATATAAACGGGTCTTTCCCTTTGCGCTTGTCATCCAACTCCAAGATTGCAAACATCATGGTTAGTATGCAAGTCTTTGATTTACCCGTGCAATATTTGAATGATCGTCCGGGTTATATTAATGCGGTGACGTTAGATGATATTCTTCGCGTTGCGCAACGCCTAATCAATCCAGAAAATATGATTATTACAGTAGTTGGAAAGCCTGAGGGCCTATAAATCTCTCGGAAACAGTTCGAAAAAAATAGGCGCATCCCCTTTGGTTTGATACTGTCAGGAAATGTAGTGTTTAGTAGCGTGTTTACTTTGGCTTCTGGCATCTAGAAGGTCTCATGGCATATACTCAAATAATCAAAAACTGTTTTACAGATGCAACAGACCCGACCGATTGGGTTTATAACGCTTATAGTAAATCATTGGCCCGGTGTGAGGGGATCGCATCTTCCCTGCAAGTGTTGAAGGAGCAGGGACGTCTTCCTGTTTTAGATTTGCCCGTCGATAATGAAGACCTACACCAGCTCTCTCAATTGCGCTTATTCAAAAATAGAGATTTTGAAAATGTGGTCGTTGTTGGTATTGGGGGGTCTTCTTTAGGTGCACAAGTGCTTGAAAGTTTAAAGCAAAATGGAAATGGTCCGACACTCCATTTTTGGGATACTTTGGACTATCATGTTATGGGGCCCCATTTGCAGGGGGAATCATTAACAAAAACTGCTTTTCTGCTTATTTCGAAATCAGGTTCCACTCCTGAAATTTTAGCGCAAACCTTGCTAGTTATCGAAGCCTTGAACAATATGGGCGGGGCAGAGGCCGTTAGCCAACAGGCGATGGTCATTTGCGAACCCGGCGATAATCCCTTGGGGAGAATTGCTGATAAATGGGCGTTAGAACGGTTGGATCATGATCCGAATATAGGGGGGCGGTATTCTGTTCTATCAATTGTGGGGGCGCTGCCTGCACTGATTGCTGGAATAGATATGAAAGCGGTTCGATCCGGCGCGCAAGAAGTCCTGGACGACGCATTGTTAAACCCCGAGTCGTTACCTAGAATTGGGGCGGCGTTGCATCATGCCTTGCACGATATTTGTGGTGTTAATCAAAATGTTCTTATGCCTTATGCCAAGCAGCTGGAGCCCTTAACCCATTGGTTTCGTCAATTGTGGGCAGAGAGTATTGGTAAAGAAGGATTGGGAACAACGCCTTTGAATGCACTAGGCCCTATTGATCAGCATAGCCAGTTGCAGCTTTGGTTAGATGGGCCGAGTGATAAATTCTTTACGCTGATCATTAATAATGAGGATGATAGTAGCCCCCTAATGGATGTGGGGTTGGCGGATGATGATCCGGCCCTTGATTATTTAAGGGATCACCGCATTAGCGATGTTGTGCATGCGGAAGCTGCGGCAACGGCATCAACTCTTGCCAGTCGCGGAAAATTTTTACGATGTATTGAAATTGATGTGCTTGATGAGAAAACAATCGGTGCGCTGTTGATGCATTTTATGCTTGAAACGATCTTTACATGTCATTTGTTCGGCGTTAATCCCTTTGATCAACCCGCTGTAGAAGATGGTAAAAGGCTTACGAAAATGTATCTTAGAGGTGAAATATGATTCTCCGGAAGTTACCGGATAATATTGTCAATCAAATCGCAGCAGGTGAAGTGGTGGAACGACCCGCATCGGCTGTGAAAGAGCTTGTAGAAAACGCAATTGATGCGGGGGCTACACGCATTGATGTGGTGATGCGCAATGGCGGGCGCGCGTTAATCTCTGTTTCCGATAATGGTACGGGCATGAGCCGGGATGAGCTTGAACTTTGCTTTGAGCGTCATGCAACGTCAAAATTACCGGATGAGGATTTGGTACACATTCAGCATTTGGGGTTTCGCGGCGAAGCAATCCCATCCATAGCCTCTGTCAGCCGAATGAATATCACTAGTCGCAATGCAGAAGATTCAACCGCTTGGTCCCTATCCGTTGAAGGCGGCGTTCGCGGAGAAATTGAACCCGTCGGAGCCCAGCAAGGTACACGGGTTGAAGTGCGCGATATATTCTTTGCGACACCCGCGAGACTTAAATTCCTTAAAACCGAACGCGCGGAATTTGGTGCTGCTCTTGATGTTATGCGGCGTCTTGCGATGGCCTATCCGTCAATTGGTTTTACACTTGCTGACGAAAAACGCATCGCGCTTCGGGTTACCGGTGCACAAGGCGAGCTTTTTGATGCTTGGCTTGACCGGCTTGGCGCCATTATGGGCCGAGAATTTGCAGAAAACGCATTGAAGATCGATTCACTAAGAGATGGTGTGCAGCTATCGGGGTTTGCTGGAGTTCCGACTTTTAATCGTGGCAATGCCACCATGCAATTCTTGTTCGTAAATGGTCGCCCCGTAAAAGATAAGCTACTGGTTGGGGCTGTCCGCGGTGCCTATATGGATCTGCTCGCCCGAAATCGGCACCCTCTCTTAGCTTTGTTTCTTGAGTTGCCCGCCGATCAAGTAGACGTAAATGTTCATCCTGCTAAAGCTGAAGTTCGTTTCCGCGATTCAGGGGGCGTTCGGGGACTTATTGTGGGCGCACTTCGTGGTGCGCTGGCTGAAAACGGACACCGGGCATCGTCAACTGTTGGAGTGCAGGCATTAGGATCATTTCAGGCTCAACCTCTGCAAATGCCTTTGCAAACACGGATGCCATCTGCGCAAGGGATTGGGAACTGGGCGCAAGTCCATCAGCCTACACTGACATCGGGTCTTGCAGAAGAGAGTGCTGAATATCACAGCCCTTTGAATTTGTCAGAAGCGACCCCTCCTTATGAACGGGGAGAGATGGCACCGGGAGCGGCTGTGGTCCCCAATACGGCTGAGGTCAATCAGCAAGTAGCTGATTTACAATCCTATCCACTCGGGGCTGCACGAAATCAGTTGCACGAAACTTATATCGTCTCCCAAACTCAAGATGGCATGATATTAGTCGACCAGCATGCAGCCCATGAACGGTTGGTGATGGAGCGGATGAAACGTGCCGTTGCGGAGAAATCTGTTCAGCGCCAAATGTTATTGCTGCCTGATGTGGTGGAGATGGACGAGTTGGCGGCAAGTCGTCTTTGTGATCGATCAGACGAGCTCGCTGAACTTGGTTTGGTTTTGGAGCCTTTCGGAGATGGTGCGGTGGTGATTCGCGAAACCCCAGCCATGTTGGGGGAGTGCAATATTCGCGGTCTTGTTCAGGATTTGGCCGATGACCTAGCGGAATTTGATTCCGCACTTGCTTTAAAAGATCGGCTGGACGACGTTTTCGCAACCATGGCCTGTCATGGTTCTGTTAGAGCGGGGCGTCGCCTGAGCATAGATGAAATGAACGCCCTATTGCGGGAAATGGAAGTAACGCCCCACTCCGGGCAATGCAATCATGGCCGTCCCACTTATGTGGAGCTTAAGTTATCAGACATTGAAAAGTTGTTTGGCCGTCGGTAACTGAATCCCATTCACTTGAAAGTTATTGCCTTTGCCGTTAAAAGGCGTGGAATTCATACAAAATGCGGATTTCTATGCCTCAGTTAAAAAATAAGACAGTCGATGTTGTTGTTATTGGTGCCGGTGCTGCGGGCTTGATGTGCGCAATTGAAGCGGGTCGCCGAGGGCGGTCAGTAGTTTTGCTGGAAAAAGCAGATAAAGTCGGGAAGAAAATTCTCATTTCCGGCGGGGGGCGGTGTAACTTTACCAACCTTTTTGCCGAACCCACCAAATATGTCTCCCAAAACAAACATTACTGCAAGTCGGCCTTTAAGCGGTATGACCAACAAGATTTTTTGAGCTTGGTCTCAAAACACGATATTAAGTATCACGAAAAGAAATTGGGCCAACTTTTTTGCGACCGAAGTGCTTCTGAAATTGTCGAGATGCTGGTAACCGAATGTGAAAATGTAGGTGTTTCCATTTGGACAAATAGTGGCGCAGAGAAAGTGAAAAAAGGGACCAATTCAAACTTCGAGATAGAGACGGCAACCGACTTGCTCTCAACGAGCTCTGTCGTCATGGCTACTGGCGGATTATCTATTCCCAAAATGGGGGCCAATGATTTCGCATTTCGAATGGCAAAGAAATGGAATTTGGAACTCACCGAATTACGTCCGGGACTGGTTCCTTTCACTTTTGATGAAGTAACTAAGCAGCAGTTTTCTGGGCTTACTGGAATTTCTGCCGATGTGGTGGCTACAGTTGGTAAAACAAGCTTTCGTGAAAATGTTCTTTTTACCCATAAAGGAGTGAGCGGTCCTGCTATTCTTCAAATCTCCTCTTTCTGGCGTGAAGGACAAACGGTCCATCTTGATTTTTTACCAGATGAAAATTTGGAGCATGCACTGAAAGAGCAGCGGCGAGTGAATTCAAAGGGAAGCGTTTCTAAGTTTTTGTCACAGTATTTGGCAAATCGCTTGATGGATAAGCTGCTTGAAGGGATCGGGGATTTACCTGAGTTCGGGAATTGTTCTGACAAGGTGATTCAAAAAATTGTTCAGGCCATAAAGCACGTTCAAATCAAGCCAAATGGCACCGAAGGCTATGCCAAGGCAGAGGTTACGACGGGCGGAGTTAGTACAAACGCCTTAAGCTCCAAAACCATGGAAGCCAAAAATGCTCCGGGCCTTTATTTCATTGGTGAAGCTGTGGATGTGACCGGATTTTTGGGCGGCTATAATTTTCAATGGGCATGGTCTTCTGGCTTTGTTGCTGGCCAATATGCCTGATTTGTCGAAACGTGAATGGGAGAGGCTTTGCCTGTCGCTTACAATTGGTGGTCCTATTTCGGCTGTGCCTTGTCAATTTACAGATGTGGAATTGACTGAGATTGCCGATGCTTTTTGGGACACGGGATACCTGAATATCCCTCCTGTTTTTAAAAACCAGGAACTTGAACCCTTGGTTAGAGCTTTAGAGATTTTTGATGAAGCCAAGATACCGCCCGCTTATATCTATATTTTTGATCAGCCGTGGGTACTATTTGAAAAGCTTAGAGTGTTAATTGCTCATCTACTGGGGGCTGAATATGCATTGCTACCAAATCTGTGGGCATGGCATTTAAGATCATCTGGGGTCACTGGGTGGCCGCCGCACCGGGACTGTGATTCTGACACTGTATTCAGTGTCGGACCTGATCAAATGCTTATGAGCCTGTCTCTATGGGTCCCGTTGACGCATGCTGATGAAGATAATGGATGCATGTTTGTGATACCCCGACAGCAGGAAGAGAATTTGGAGCCGGAGCAGGAGTTGACTTTGGAAAGATTAAAGCCTTTTGCAACGTCATTACCCGTTGCTGCCGGATCTGTCCTTGGGTGGCCTCAAGATCTTATTCATTGGGGAGGGACGTATGGTGAAAATGCGAAAGGGCCTCGTATGAGTCTTTCTTTTGAATTTCAGAATACGTCTTTTGCGCCCCTAGCTGAACCCATGTTGGATACAGCAAACCCACCGCCGTTCGATCAAAGACTATCGTTGATACAGGAGCAATTTTCCAAGTATCAGCACATCGCTCCCGATCTGAGCTAATATCAGACTTAATCTTTGGTAAGGCCGAGGAAATAGAGTTTGGTTGATCCATATTTGCGATCATCCAACAATTCAAATCCTTCAGGAGCTACGAATTTGTCTTTTGTTGCAAGTTCGAGCGCGATTATTGTTTTTTCATGACACCACCCTCCAGCAAGCAAGGCTTCGAGGCTTGGGGCAGCAAATTCTTGAGAATAAGGGGGGTCCATCAAAATAAGATCGACAGCTGCCCCTGCGCGACCAGGATTTGTCCCGTTGCGGCTGAATATATTTGATTTCTGTTGAGCGTTAATCTCACCCACATTGTGACGAATGAGTTTAAGGCTTTCAGGATGATTGTCCAAAAAGGTTACATGTTCCGCCCCGCGGGATAAGGCTTCCACGCCAAGGGCACCTGTCCCTGCAAACATATCCAGAACCCGGCAGCCTCTGGGCATAGGCCCATTGTCTGTGGAATAATCAGTGCCATGGGCTAGAATGTTAAACAGAGCCTCTCGGATACGGTCTGCGGTGGGGCGAACGCGCTTGTCTTCAGGGAAAGCCAACTGCTTTCCGCGAAATTCTCCCCCCACAATACGCATCAGGAATTTCTCCCTTTAGGGGGGCGGCCTTTACCCTTTGCAACACGATTGTCTCTTTCTTTTCGGGCCGCTCCTTTTAAAGCGGGCTTCCCTTTTAAAGGATTGCCTTTTGCCTTTAAAGTCGATCTTCTTCGACCGCCCGTTGCTTCCTCTTCAGGTTCTTCTTCAAATCTCTCAACACCCATTTGGTCTCGAAGGATTTTAGATTTTACTTCTTCAATTTCACCATCAGGCAGATCGCCTAATTGAAGGGGGCCGTAGGAGGTGCGAATTAGGCGTAGAACCCGAAACCCCAAATACTCCATCACTTTTCGAATCTCTCTGTTCTTGCCCTCACGTAAAGAAAGGGTAAGCCATGAATTAGCACCCTTTGAGCTATCAAGAGTGGCTTCGATGGCGTCATATTTTACACCCTCAATCGTTAAGCCACGGCCAAGTTTTGCAACATCGCCTGAGCGAGGATGGCCATGAACACGCACCCTGTATTTCCGCTTCCATCCTGTTGAGGGGAGTTCTAGCTTGCGGGCAAGTTCACCGTCATTTGTAAGGAGAAGTAATCCCTCAGAGTTTAAATCCAATCGCCCGACAGAAATAACCCGTGGCATGTCATCGGGTAATTTATCGAAAACCGTATCTCGGCCCTTTTCATCCCGGTGGCTCGTCACCAATCCCGGTGGTTTGTGATAGCGCCAAAGCCGAGGGCGTTCCAATTTCGGAAGAGCTTTACCATCCACCACAATAGTGTCCGTCTCGGATACGGTGAAGGCGGGGCTATCCAGCTTGGTGCCGTTTACTACAACACGACCATCGGCAATCCACCGTTCGGCATCCCGCCGGGAACAAAGACCTGCACGGGCCATTCGTTTGGCAATGCGTTCTTTTTTTTGAGTTTCAGTATTCATTGATCTCTCGCAGCCTCTTGTACAAACGCATCCATAATTTTTCGGTCTCCATCAGATATGAGATATTCAGGATGCCACTGAACACCAAGGCAGAAACGGTATCTGCTATCCTCAATCCCTTCAATTACCCCATCCGGGGCAATTGCGTTAATTGTTATATTCTCAGGATAATCTTTCGCCGCCTGATGATGGGCACTATTCACAGGCAAACGGGTAGTTCCAACAATTCTATGAAGAAGAGTTCCTTCGGTAACGTGCACATCGTGTCCTGCTTCCGTCCGGGGATTCGGTTGCTCATGGGCAATGGACGAATCAACTTCGTCAGGGATATGCTGAATTAAGGTCCCACCCAGAATAACATGCATAAGCTGCTGGCCACCACAAATACCCAAAACAGGTTTGTCAGCACCAAGCATGGCCTCGGTTATGTTCTTCTCGAAAGTTGTTCGTTTGTCTTTTGTTATGACCGTGGAATGGCGGCTGGACGCCCCAAACATGGCAGGATCAACGTCAAAGGCGCCGCCCGTAATGACAAGGCCATCCAGTAATTGGAGATAGTGATTGGTGAGTTCTGGTTCATGGGGCAGGGCAATAGGTATGCCGCCACTCATGGTGATGACATCAGCGTAATTCTGACGCAATGCATACCAAGGCATATTTGAATAGCCGCCTGGATCTTCTGAATCCATCGTGATGCCGATAATAGGTTTTTTCATGTCCCCTTGTAAGCTTCTCGGTGCGTCAACTCAACAGTATAGGCAGAATCGGTTAATTAATTTGAAATTCGGGTTCTTTCTTGACGGGGTTCTTCCTTCGCGTCAATTTAGGGGCATGGATTTTGAACTGACAAATTATATGGAAAATGCCCTTCATACGGCGGAAATTTCCGCAAATCGAGGGGAAGTTCCTGTCGGCGCTGTGATTGTGGATAGCAAGACCGGGCGTATTGTCGCAACCAACGGCAATCAAATGCTTGGGCGTCATGATCCAACGGCACATGCTGAAATGCTTGCAATTCGCGCCGCAGCAAATATGGTTGGTAGCCAGCGGCTTGTTGATTGTGATCTGTATGTGACCTTGGAGCCTTGCCCCATGTGTGCTGCAGCAATATCACTTGCAAGAATTCGTCGGCTTTATTTTGGAGCATTTGATCCAAAAGGGGGCGGCGTTGAGCATGGTCCGCGTATATATGATCATTCTACATGCAACCATAAACCGGAAGTGTATGGTGGTTTGGAAGAGAAAAAAGCCGCCAGGCTTTTAAAAGATTTTTTCGCCTCCCGGCGATAAATATAAAAGAGAAGAATAAGAAGCAGAATAAAACAATAAAAAAGGGAAAAAGATGAATTTCGAATATTCTGACAAGGTCAAGGACCTTCAAGCGCGCGTACAGGCGTTTATGGATGAACATATTTATCCGAATGAAGACGTATTTGACGAGCAAGTAAATGAAGGCGATCGTTGGGAGCCAACAGCGATTATTGACGAGCTCAAAGTGAAAGCAAGAGAAGCTGGCCTTTGGAATCTTTTCTTGCCTGAGAGCGATCGCGGTGCGGGTCTTACGAACCTCGAATATGCGCCTCTTTGCGAAATTATGGGACGTGTTTCTTTTGCGCCGGAAGTATTTAACTGTTCAGCACCAGATACAGGCAACATGGAGGTGTTCGAACGCTATGCGAATGAAGCCTTAAAAGAAAAATGGCTCGTCCCTTTGCTAAACGGCGAAATCCGCTCTGCTTTTGCTATGACTGAGCCTGATGTTGCATCTTCTGATGCGACGAACATTGAATCTGATATTGCCCGTGATGGGGATGAATATGTGATCAATGGCCGTAAATGGTGGACATCTGGTGCAATGGATCCTCGTTGTAAGGTCCTGATTTTTATGGGTAAAACAGACAAATCAGCATCTGTATATAACCAGCAGTCAATGATCGTTGTGCCAATGGATACACCGGGCATTACTGTAAAACGTTTCTTGCCAGTTTTTGGTTATGATCATGCGCCTCATGGTCATGCTGAAGTTGAGTTCAAGGATGTCCGGGTTCCCGCAGATCATATCTTGCTTGGCGAAGGCCGCGGGTTTGAAATCGCTCAAGGGCGGCTTGGCCCCGGACGTATTCACCATTGCATGCGTCTGATCGGTGTTGCAGAACGTGCCCTCGAAAAAATGTGTATTCGCGTGAAATCTCGCGTTGCTTTTGGTAAGCCAGTTTCAGAGCAAACTGTGACACTAGAGCGGATTGCAGAATCTCGTGCGAAAATCGAGCAAGCACGTCTTCTTACTCTTAAAGCCGCTTACATGATGGACACTGTCGGCAATAAAGCTGCGAAAGCAGAGATCGCCATGATTAAGGTTGTTGCACCGAATATTGCTTGTGAAATCATTGATTGGGCAATTCAAGCTCATGGTGGTGGTGGTGTTACAAGCGACTTTGGCCTGGCTTCTGCTTATGCCGGTGCACGGACACTTCGTTTGGCTGATGGTCCTGACGAAGTTCATCGCAATCAGATCGGACGCCTTGAGCTGAAAAAATACAGCTAAGGGAATATACCGACCACATTGATGGTTAAAACCAAGCCCCATGCCTTCGCGTGGGGCTTGGCATTTATAGGAAAATCAATGATTTACTTTGCATCTGGTAAATCAGTCTTATATACAAGCGGCTTCTTCTTGTAGGTATATTCTTAGGACATCTTTATGCTCAAGACTGTGGGATGGACAACATTTGCTGTTGTCGTCGTCGTAACTGGTTTTTTATATCGGTATGAAAGCCTTGATCCATGTGAATGGATGACCCAGGAACTTGTGGAATATGCGGGTGTGCCAGCTGTCAAAGGCCTCGGTGGAACCGCGGGTGCTATAATGGGCACGGGTGAGTGTTTGCAGAACTGGATGGACCTTCGTGTCAAAGGCGCAGAAAAATAGGCCGGAATCTCTCCCGGCCCTTTTATTTCCTAGATCAATGATCTCTTACTTATTCTGAACTTTGCTCCAGCCCAGCATGGAGAGCATTTGCGCAAATGCGCCATATTGTGTTGCCCGCGCAGAGCTGGCATTACCGTCCAACCCGCGTTTGTAAACACCTTGTACAATGGCGGCGAGGCGGAAAAATGAAAACGCGATATAGAATTCCCAGTTTTCAATGCCATCCCGGCCGGTTCTACGACAATAATCATCAATATATTGTTGCTCTGTTGGAATACCCATGGCTCCCAGATCAATATCAACCAGCCCGCCAGATGACGGATGCATAAAGTGATAGGTCATGCAGTTATAGGCAAGATCTGCCAAGGGATGACCTAAAGTGCAAAGTTCCCAATCCAAAACAGCAGACACTTCCGGTTTTGTTGGGTGGATGATCATATTTTCTAAGCGATAATCGCCGTGACAAATGGTTGAGATACCCTCATCAGGCATATTCTCCGGAAGCCATTTGATTAGGTTTTCCATGGGCTCTACCATATCAGTCTCTGACGCGCGATACTGTTTCGTCCAACGGCCAATTTGCCGCTCGAAATAGCTTCCCTTTTTGCCAAAATCACTAAGGCCCGCCGCATCGACATCCACATTATGCATTTTTGCGAGGGTGTCGTTCATGGCGTCATAAATTGCAGACCGTTCTGAAGGATCCATGTCCGGGATTTTAGGTTGGCGAAAAATTCGGCCTTCCACTTTTTCCATGACGTAAAATGGGGTTCCAATAATGTCCGAATCTTCACACAGACAAAAAGTCTTCGCCACAGGCACCTCCGTTGACTGCAAGGCGGACATAATTCTGTATTCCCGCTCAACCGCATGGGCAGAGGGCAAAAGAACCCCAGGGGGCTTCTTTCGCATGACATAGTCTTGATCTGGCGTATGAAGCAAAAAGGTCGGGTTTGATTGGCCGCCTTCAAATTGGTTTATTGTGAGCGGACCAGAGAACCCATCAACGTTAGATTTAAGATATTCGACGAATTTTCCTTCATCGAATTTATGTGCCTCCCGGACCGGAATAACTTCATCATTATCGCTCATAGTACCCGTTTCTTTCTTATTTTTATATTATCCTAGGCCTGTTATTTTTTTATAATACGCTCAACCTGTTCCCAACCCTTTATAGCAAGGGGTTTTGCCCGTTGTCCCATTTCTTTTGCATGGGCGCTGGACGCTGTTCCATCAACAACTCGGCCCATAATGCCCTGCAAAATAGCAGACAGTCGGAACATGTTGTATGCCATGTAAAAGTCCCAGTTTTCGATTGTATTCCGGTCCGTGCGCTCACAATACTGGGCAACATATTCTTCTTCTGTTGGAATGCCGAGGGAGGGCAGATCCAATCCGGCTAGGCCTCTAAACAGTTCGGGCTCTAGCCGCCATGTCATACAGTGATATGAAAAATCGGCGAGAGGGTGACCAAGAGTCGACAATTCCCAATCTAACATTGCAATGACTTTTTTACTGTCCCGATCCAAAATCGTATTGTCCAAGCGATAATCACCATGAACGGTTGAGGTCTCATCACCCTCAGGAATATTCTTTGGAAGCCATTCAATCAATTTGTTCATGGCTTCAATATTTTCAGTCTCCGACGCCTTATATTGTTTTGACCAACGGCCTATTTGGCGGGCGAGGTAATCTGAAGATTTTCCGAAACTCTCAAGGCCAGCAGCTTTGTAATCGACTTTGTGCAAGGCCGCTAAGGCTGAGTTCATAGAATAAAAAGCGGTGGTGCGTTGCTCATTGGAAAAATGAGGCAGGGCAGGGTCCCATTCAATGTCACCATCAACAAAATCCATAATGTAGAACATGGTTCCGATGACAGTTTCGTCCTCGCAAAGGCAAAAAGTGCGGGGGACAGGAACGCCGGTTCCAGCCAAGCCAGATAAAACCCTATATTCCCTGTCAACGGCGTGGGCTGAGGGGAGAAGTTTTCCCGGTGGTTTTCGTCTCAGAACATATTTTCTGGACGGAGTAACCAACATGTAACTGGGGTTGGACTGTCCACCTTTGAACTGGCTGACTTCAAGCGGGGCTTCGAACCCCTCCACATGATCTCTCATATAAGCTTCAAGCGCTTGTTCATCGAACTGAAGGCGCTCTTGAATATCCATTGTTCCTGAAAAATCAGACGATGAAGTCGACATGGTTATTTCCCTGTTTTGTTTTTTTTCTATTTTTCTCTCGCAACCGCTTGCCATCCAATATCGGTACGGCAAAAGCCTTCTGGCCAGTTTATTTGTTCTACGGCTTCATACGCTTTTCTTTGTGCGTCGCTTACAGTGTTCCCTGTTGCTGTAATTCCCAGCACTCTGCCCCCTATGGATAAAAGCTGATCACCCGCTTTTTTCGTGCCAGCATGAAATACCGTGACATCATCAATAGCACTGGCT
>JAESSA010000011.1 GCA_016764355.1 Sneathiella sp.
GTATGGACTATATGGATGACGCCATTCGGCCTGTCGGGGACGCAGATTTTGACAATCTGGCGCTATTTTCCACAACTCGTGGCGGCAAAGAGGCGGTCATCAAACAAAGACGTATCAACGCCCAAAAGAACAAGAGCGCCTGAGACTTTGAACGTGTAGTGCCTAAGTAGCTAACTCACCTGGTTTGGGAATCCCGTTAATGGACGGGATCCTAAACTTACGCTGGACGAATACGCGCTAGAGTGCCATATTCCCCTCAAATTTATAGGGTTTTCTTACAAGAAGAGATTTCAATGGCAACGTTAGGCACTTTGTTGTTTACCTGGTGGAAAGGCGAACAAGTTGGCGAAGACCAGTTTGGTAACCGCTATTTCAAGGAAAAAGGCAAAGCAACTGGACCTACAGGCAGAATTCGTCGCTGGGTTGTTTATAAAGGTAAGCCTGAGGCTTCTAAAGTGCCTGCCGCATGGCATGTGTGGTTACATTATACGACCGATCAATTACCCGATCAGCAGAAAGCAGCCCAAAACTCTTGGGAAACTGAGCATCGTCCAAATCTTACTGGAACAGAATTTGCTTATCGTCCGGGTGGCTCTGTCGTTGGCGGCGGGGCTCGCCAAAAAGGTTCTGCAGATTATGAAGCGTGGAAACCAGAGTAATTTTTCAGACATTTTAAGATCTTTGGGAGGGCTTAATGGGAAATAATATTGTTGAAACGATAATTGGTGGCGTTGTTCTCGCATTCGCGGCAATTTTTCTCATCTTCGCTTATCGAACCGCTGACTTGGGTACGAACGGCAATGGCATGCATTTGCAAGCACGGTTCGATCAAGTGGATGGCCTGCAAGTTGGTAGTGACGTCCGTATGAGTGGTATTAAAGTCGGTACCGTGATTAGTCAGGTTCTGGATACTGAAACTTTTCAGGCCATCGTTGGTATCAGTATTAAAGACGGTATTTTGCTCCCTGATGACAGTTCTGCTAAAATTGCAGCCGAGAGCCTTCTTGGAGGGAGCTTTCTTGATCTCGACCCAGGCGGATCGGAAGATCTCTTAGCCGATGGCGATGAAATCACTTACACACAAAGCTCTGTCAATTTGATGGATTTGATCGGACAGGCAATCTTTAGTACGGGTTCCGGTGATTCCAAATAAAAGCCTAATTCCTTTCCTATATAAAAAGAGCAATATGAAAGGAATTATATTTTGAACTTCTTAAAAATTGCGATATGCAGCATATTTTTCGGTTTGCTATCCAACGCCGTCTTACTTGGTGATGTGAGTGCGAAATCACTTGTGGGAGAGGGCGTCGTTGTTCGTGCTCTTGACAAGGTAACGGCTAGAACGCAGGATCTATCCATTGGAATTGGTCAAACAGCCCGATATGGCACCTTAGAGATTACAGCCAGAAAATGCCTTAAAAGGCCACCGGAAGATACGCCCGAAATATCCACTTTTCTGGAAATTCGTGAATTAAAAGAAGATGAAGACCCATTGCTCGTCTTCAATGGTTGGATGTTTGCATCAAGCCCTGCGCTTAATGCCCTTGAGCATCCTGTTTATGACGTTTGGGTGATCGATTGCAAAATTTCCGAAGGTCCCGCATCTTCTGATAAAGAATAAAAATCAGCTTTTTTTTCGAGGGCGAGAGTAAGCCTTCGATGATATTCTTCGCGAGAAATTTCCACAGCCCCCATCGTCGCAAGATGGTCTGTAACAAATTGTGTGTCTAGTAGCTGAAACCCACCCGCTTTTAATCGTGCAATCAAGTAAGCCAGAGCAATCTTGCTGGCATTAGATTTGCGTGAGAACATACTTTCCCCACAAAAAGCGGAGCCAATAGAAACACCATATAATCCACCAACCAGCTCATCACCAATCCAGCATTCGACGGAATGGGCATGTCCTTCCAAATGAAGCTCAGTGTACAAATCCAAAATAGCGCGATTTATCCATGTCGTTGGCCGTTCCTTATTGGACGCCGCGCATTCCTTCATGACACGGCGAAAACAAGTATCAAAAGTAATGGTATAAGGCTGTTTTCGAATTACTTTTGCGAGGCTCTTTGAGACATGGAAGTCATCAAGTGGGAAAATACCACGCCACTCAGGATCTACCCAGAAAAGATCCGGATCATCCTGAGATTCTGACATGGGAAAAATCCCATGAGAATAGGCGTTTAATAGTATTTCAGTGGTTAAAACTGTCATTATCCTAAATATGTAACAGTCTTAACTTTGTTCCTCAATGAACTTTTCAAGCCAATGAATATTGTAATCACCTGCCAGAAAATCCTTATTTTGCATGAGGCGTTGATGTAGGGGAAGTGTCGTTTTAATACCGCTGACGACAAATTCCTCAAGAGCACGGTTAAGCCGCATCAAGCATTCTTTCCGGTTCGCGCCATGGACAATCAATTTGGCTATGAGGCTATCGTAGTAAGGAGGAACGCTATATCCGGAATAAAGACCAGAATCTACGCGAACGCCCAATCCACCGGGCGCATGAAAATCCAACACGCGGCCAGGGCTTGGCGCAAATGTGTTTGGGTCTTCTGCTGTAATACGGCATTCGATTGAATGACCCGAGAACGTAACATCTTCTTGCTTGATAGTCAGTTTCTGGCCTGCTGCAACTTTGATTTGTTCACAGACCAAATCTAGACCCGTTACCATTTCAGTAACAGGATGTTCCACCTGAAGACGCGTGTTCATTTCAATGAAGTAAAATTCATCATTTTCGAACAGGAATTCGATGGTGCCAACACCCTCATAATTCATTTCACGAACAGCGTCGGCTACTGTCTTACCAATTCTTGCGCGAAGCTTATCATTCATGGCCGGTGAGGGGGTTTCCTCCAGCGCTTTTTGATGGCGACGCTGTAAGGAACAATCACGCTCCCCCAAATGAACAACATTTCCTTGTCCATCTGCAAGCACCTGAATTTCAATATGGCGCGGTGTCGTCAGATATTTTTCGATGTAAACTGCATTATTCCCAAAGGCGATTTGGGATTCAGCACGTGCAGAGGAAAAGGCTTCGGAAATTGAGGCTTCATCTTTCGCCACTTTCATTCCGCGCCCGCCACCGCCGGCTGATGCTTTGATAATGACAGGATATCCAATATCCAAAGCAATTACCTTTGCATCTTCAATTGTTTTTACTTCACCTGCAGATCCGGGAACGCAAGGCACACCAAATTCTTTCATGGTCTTCTTTGCTTGGATCTTATCGCCCATCTGACGAATATGATCTGCAGATGGCCCAATGAATTTGATTCCATGTTCTGTTACGATATCAACGAATTTGGCGTTTTCAGAAAGAAAACCATATCCAGGATGAATACCATCGACATTGGTAATTTCAGCAGCCGCCATGATGGATGGAATATTCAAGTAACTTGCTGCAGAACTTGGCGGACCAATACAGACACTCTCATCGGCAAGGCGCACATGCATGGCATCTGCATCTGCTTCCGAATGAACAGCAACAGTACGAATGCCCATCTCGCGGCAGGCTCGATGAATTCGAAGGGCAATTTCCCCGCGGTTCGCTATGAGAATTTTTTCAAACATGATTGTTTTCGCTTACTCAATAATGACGAGAGGCTGACCAAATTCAACAGGCTCAGAATCGCCCACAAGAATTTCAACAATTTTACCGCCTTTAGGGGCAGGAATTGGATTCATTGTTTTCATAGCTTCAACAATCAAGATTGTTTGGCCCTGTGCAACGGAAGATCCAACCGTTATGAAAACCGGCGCGCCGGGCTCTGGTGACAAATACGCTGTACCAACCATTGGCGATTTAACTGCGCCGGGGTGGACGGCAGCTTCAATGGCAGGGGCGGTAGCGGCTTCAACTGGCGCTACTGCTGCAACGGGGGTCGCAATCATTTGCGGAGCAGCGACTGCGACATTGGAAGGGTTGCGAGAAACACGTAGCCGGTTATTGCCGCTTTCTACTTCAATTTCAGCGAGGCCGGTTTCATTCATGATTTCGGCTAATTCTCTGATGACGTCTTTGTCGATGTCAAGTTTACTCATAGTTGTTCGACTTTTCATTTGTGTGTATCAAAATTGTCTGCGAGGGCATCCATCGCTAATGTATATCCTTTAGCACCGAAGCCGCAAATTACTCCAGTTGCTACGGAAGATATGTAGCTTTTATGGCGAAATTCCTCACGTGAAAAAATATTAGACAGGTGAACTTCAATGCAAGGCAGGTTCGTTGCTTTAATGGCATCCATAAGAGCAACAGAGGTATGGGTATAGGCCGCTGCGTTGATGATAATACCATCATGCTTGCCTAACGCTGCTTGCAGTGCATCGATCATTGCACCTTCATGATTACTTTGCATGAATTCAATGGACCAATCCTTATGGCCTGCATGTTGAGCGCACAGGCTCTCAATATCTTGCAGTGTCGTCTTGCCATAGATCTCCGGCTCACGCCTACCAAGCATGTTCAGGTTCGGGCCGTTGACTATTAGAACTGACTTTCCCATTTTTACTCCAAATTGGCTTAAAGCCATCAAGTAGTTCGCTCCCTTATAATGAAGTTTTAGGCGATGATAAAGCAGTACTGAATACAAAATCCAAGAAAGTAAGTAAAAAGTGGCCTATCAAGGTTGCAACTGTGCCGTCCTACCACCATAATCCCACAAAATTTCACCAACGCTCTGGAAGCAGTATTAAGGTAAGTTCTATGAACCTCACGGTAAATGGGGAAGAGAGACAATTCGAAACCTCTCTGACTGTCGATGAATTGCTCGTCAAACTCGAATTGACCGGTGGTAAGGTCGCTATAGAAAGGAATCTTGAGATTGTTCCAAGGTCAACCTATGGAAAAACAGTCCTTGAGGATGGTGATAAACTAGAAATTGTACATTTTATTGGTGGTGGAAACGTGGGCAAAGAAGACGGTTTAGAAGTTGCAGGTCAAAAGTTCAAATCTCGACTGATTGTCGGCACAGGCAAATATAAAGATTTCGAAGAAACCAAGCTTGCCATTGAAGCATCAGGAGCCGACATGGTGACGGTTGCCGTTCGGCGGGTTAATATTACGGACAAAAATCAGCCAATGCTGGTCGATTATGTCGATCCTAAAAAATATACATATCTCCCCAATACTGCCTTTTGTTACACAGCAGATGAAGCGCTTCGAACCTTACGCCTCGCACGGGAAGCCGGAGGCTGGGATCTCGTGAAATTAGAGGTTTTGGGTCACGAAAAAACTCTATATCCCAATATGCAAGAAACACTGATTGCTGCAAAAACCCTTATAAGTGAAGGGTTTAAGGTTATGGTTTATTGTTCGGACGATCCGATCATGTGTCAGATGCTAGAGGATATGGGCTGCGTCGCGATTATGCCTCTTGGTGCACCTATCGGATCCGGCCTTGGCATACAAAATCCCGTTGGCATTGGTATTATCAAGGACCAAGCAAAAGTTCCTGTGATTGTGGATGCAGGCGTTGGAACCGCGTCAGACGCAACCATTGCCATGGAACTTGGCTGCGATGGTGTGTTGATGAATACTGCCATTGCCCACGCAAGAAATCCGATTTTGATGGCTGGTGCCATGAAAGATGCTGTCACTGCCGGACGTCAGGCTTTCTTGGCCGGTCGGATGCCACGAAAGAAATTTGCGGAAGCAAGCTCACCGCTTAGTGGTTTGATTTAAGGCATCTGGTAATTGTCCTTAAGGGGGGCAGGGATGAGGTTTTTTAAAATATTGGTCTGGACAATTCTGGTTGCGCTCGTTCCCTTTGGAACGCCGCAACTATTGTCATACGCTTCAGGCATCGGAACGGCACATTCAAGCTGGTCGACTGCAAGACGCGACAGAACTTATATTTCACCGTCTCCAGCCCTTTTTAAACCAGCAGTTATACAGGTTTTCGCCGCAAAAACTTGGGGATGGCGCGGTGCCTTTGCTGTTCATACATGGATCTCGATAAAAGAAAAAGGGGCGCCCAATTTTACTCGATTTGAAGTGATCGGGTGGCGAGCCTATCGCGGGGGATCAGCCTTAACGATTTCCCGAGGTTACCCAGATAATTATTGGTTTGGAAATAGACCTGAGTTGCTCGTTGATATTCGAGGTCAAGAAGCTGAACCAATTATCGATAGGATTAAGGCTTTAATTGCCGACTATCCGCACAAAAAGGAATATCGATTATGGCCAGGACCCAATTCAAACAGTTTCATTGCCCATATAGGAAGACAAATTCCTGCTTTGAAACTGGATTTGCCACCGACGGCAATTGGTAAAGATTATATAGCTGGCGGCAAACTACTTGGACCTCCCATCAGCGGAGATGGGTTTCAGTTTTCTCTGTTTGGATATGCCGGATTTTCATATAGCTCTGTTCAGGGAATTGAGTTTCATTTGTTTGGCCTTACTACAGGTTTTGATTTTGATGATATGACTTTAAAACTACCAGGTTTTGGAAGAATTCCGATAAAAAATATATTGTGACACTGCCTTTCATGATGATGCGAGGGACACAATGAAAAAATACGCTTTGACCTTAAATTGCGTTATTTTGGTCTTTCAGGCCCTATTGATAAGTAGTCCGCTTAAAGCGGAAAAGCTCCAAAGTGAATTGAGCTTTGTCACAATGGACAACTTTCCATTATTAACCAATTTTTTTTGAATACAGATCGAATTGCCGCCGAGCAACACAAATTTGTTTAGGTTAGCGACGGGTCATCAATTACTTATTAGCTTTGCGCAACTTCCCTATATGCATGTCCCAACCTGCATCCAGCATGGAAATTAACTCTAACCCATTTCCTGTGGCGTCTAGACCGCTATGAGTTAATGTGAGTTTCGTGCCACCATTTACTTCCTCCAAATCCCATGAAACAGTTGTCATTACACCGTTCAATGGATTTACTGTAAAACTCCAAACGAGTTTTTCAGGGGCAATCATTTGCAGAACTGTTCCCCAACAAATTTTCATTTTGGCGCCGTCATCTGCAGTCCCAATGAGTGCGTAATCTTCGCCTTCCACAAGGTCCTTTTCGGCAGGATGAAACCATTTTCCCAAATTTTCTTTTGTCGTTAGAAATGACCAAACAGTTTCTCGCGAGACTTGGAAAAAAGCGGTTTTAGTTATTGTAATATTCGTCATTTTTTGGAATTCCCTTCTTCTTCAATGGCAGATTGCAGATTTTGTAGTTTTATATTCCAGAACCCGCTGAAATAATTAACCCAGTTGGCAACAGTTTTAAGGCCTTCTGGCTCTAATCTGTTTAGGGTCTCACGGCCCATACGGCGCGCAGAAATCAACTCGCCCTCTTCTAGTATGATAAGGTGCTTTTTGACGGCTGCCCGCGTCATATCAAAATGCGCCGATACTTCAGCAATGGTCATTTCTTTTGCGCTTAAATGCATAAGAATGCTGCGTCTTGTCGGATCTGCAAGGGCACGGAAGGTGTTTTGAATTTCTGTATTCATTGTTTCACCGGGATAAAATCGAATTTTCCATCTTGATATAGAAAAGTGATGCACGGCTCTTTCGAGACACAACTGCTTACATGCGGTAAGTCTTTGGGAATTCTGTAAAAAGATCCTTTGGATAGTGGTGGTGCCTCTGATTGCCGATCTGTCATAGTCCGGTGAACAAGGGTGCCTGAGATAACGACACCAAACATGTTAGATGTTTTGACATGGGGAAGACTGATTGTTCCAGATTGAAGTTTAACCATCGCCATATAGGCCTCTTTAAATCGATCCCCATGGAGAGGGGCAAAGGCTACACCCTCGCTTGTCGTTTCCCAATTAAGAGATTTTTTCGGGATGTTTTGTATTGAATTACTCTGGTCGGCTTTCGCTAGGCCCGGTAAAATAAGGGCAGTCGAGAAAATTACTAATATCTTTGCGTTAAGGAAGTTGTCCATTGCTTTCTCCATACAATACCAAATGGTATCATGTTAATATAGAACCAAAAGGTATTATGTCAACATGTTTTGAAAACTAGCTTAATTAGCGACACATACTGGAATTTGATCAGGTATTCACCTTTAGAACAGGTGCCAATTTATCAGCGCTCTGCAAGGCAGCGGCTGACAAGACCAGAAAGGT
Organism: Sneathiella sp.; assembly: GCA_016764355.1. Classification (GTDB taxonomy): domain Bacteria; phylum Pseudomonadota; class Alphaproteobacteria; order Sneathiellales; family Sneathiellaceae; genus Sneathiella. The sequence continues at coordinate 8,093 of JAESSA010000011.1, forward strand.
TTGTCAGCCGGTAAGGCAAGAATTTTTGAAAGTTGAGCGTCTTTGTATTATCTTACATTTATTCAATTGCGTTACTCTCGTGCAGGTACATATCGCATAGGAATATGGTGTATAAGTACAAAGTTGTTGAAAATTGCAGTCATTACTAGTTTGTAACAGAGCTCGTTTTTTTGCTTCGTGCTTCGGCAATCATCATTCTCATACGTTGTGCAGGAATAGCACCGGGCGCTAGTTGGCCGCCGATGATGAATGCAGGGGTTCCTGTAATTCCCAAAGTATTGGCAAGATTATAGGTTTTTCTGATGTTTATTCTAATTTCGTCGGATTTCATGTCGACAGCAAGGCGGGCCGTATCAATACCAACTTGCGTTGCATATTCGTTAATGCGATCCATTGTGAGACCACCACGCGCTTGCATCAGGACTTTGTGGAACGGCTCATATTTTCCTTGTAGTTGGGATGCCATGACAGCTTGTGCTGCTAAGACTGATTGTTCCCCCAGAATAGGAAATTCTTTAAGAACCAATCTGACATTCCCATCTTCTTCAACGGTTTTCATTAAATCTGGAAAAGATCGTTTACAATAACCGCACCGATAGTCAAAAAATTCGACAATGGTTACATCGCCATTTGGATTTCCAGCGACATAGCTATATCCATCTTCTTCGAGGTCTTTTTGAGCGGCTGACAAAGCTGATGCACTTTGGTTGGCTTTATTACGCTGTTCATTAGCTGTCAGGACTTCAATGGCCTCGCGAATAACCTGCGGATTCTGTAGAAGGTAAGCCCTTACCTTTTGACCAAACTCTCCTTCATCAGTTTTAGTGAAACCCAGATCTCGAGCCACATACAAACCGGCCATGCTAACGAGCGCTAAAATCAAAATGGTACTTAAAATACCGCGTAAAGTGACTTTTTTCATCTATTGGTCTTTCCAGAATCATAACATGGAAGGAGAATTTAAAGTGTTTGTTTAGTTTTTCAAAGCACAAGCTTGTGAACCTAGTGACGTTTTTTCAATAACCGGCTTGCAATGGTAATAATATCGTCCGCACGAAGGAAACCTGGCGAGCCCGCGCCCAAATTATCCTGGGCACGCTTAGCGTGAAAGATGGCCTTGTCCATTTTGCCGCGTAGAAGAAACCGTTCTGCTGTTGAGAGTGCAAGATTTCCAGTATCCCCAGCACGGCTATACGCTATTGCCAATTGATGCCACGTATTCGAATTGTTTGGATCATAGGCAATGCTTGACCGTAAAACCTTTATAGCTTTTTTATCGTCTTCCGGATTATCCGTGCTTAATAGGACCGTCCCGTACAACGTTAGGATCAATGGCTCATATGGGGCATAGTCCGCCGCGATCTCCAAAGACGGAAGGGCCTCGAAAATTTCACCATTTTCATACAAAGCTTGCCCCTTTAGCTCATGAAAATAGGGATCTCGTGGAAATTCCGACAAAAGACTATCGATCTCTGATTTCGCTAGATCGAGCTTTGGGTAGCGGAAATAAGCGATAGCACGGGCATAGCGGCCTTCTACTGTTTGGTCGGTGTCGGGGTATTTTTTTAACGTCTTGGCAAGGGTATGAGTAAACCCATATAATTTTCCCTGCAAACGTGCAAGGCGGGCAATATCTCGCGCTGATTCCTTTACATTTCTGTAGGCGGATTTATCCACCGTATTTTTTATGGCTGCGATCCGCTCATTGCTAATAGGGTGACTGCGCCAGTAGGGATCAACTTTGCCGTAATTAATTAAGTCTGATTGCCCAAGAATACCAAGGAACTCAAGCATTCCGAGTCCGGACACACCTGCTTGTTCCAAATATTTCATGGCGGCTTGGTCCGCAGAGGATTCTTGTGCTCGGTTATATTTCAAAAAAGATTTTTGGGCAGCCCCGCTTGAACCCAAAATGATCGCCTGACCGGCTTGGCCGCCACCGGCGACAATAGCCGCGGCCCCTAGAATGTAACCGATGATGCTTTTCGTCGTCGCATTTTCAAGTGCTTTTTGAGTGCGGGCAAGGTGACCGCCTGCAATATGGCCTGTTTCATGAGCGATAACACCCTTCAACTGATCAGGATGCTCTACCCGTGCAAGTAAGCCCGTAAAGAAAAACATACGCTGACCGCCAGCGACAAAAGCATTCAAAGTCCTGTTATTCACAAGATGGATTGAAATATCATTCGCATTAAGCCCCGCTGCGGTAAATATGGGGGTTGCGTAGGACCTCAGGGTATGTTCAATTTCCGCATCACGAATGAAGGACAAGCCCGATCCTTTAGCATGGGCTAATTGGATGGACAGGGTTACATAAATAATGGCTGAAAAAGATATAATTATGCGTTTTATCAAGAATCCGTTCCCGTTGTTAGAATCTAAAGTTAAGAAGAGAAACCATTCCAGTCAATGGATGAGAACAACATCTTTTATAATGGTTGGAAGTTTACTTCTTTTGGGTGCGTGTGAATCTTCTAAAACACAGCTTGGCGTCGTTGACAGTGTAACCGGACCTTTAGGTGGCGCGGCCTCTGATGAGCCGAGGGCAACACTTGTAGCCCAAGATGTTTTGTCCGCTGGTGGCTCTGCCGCGGATGCCGCTACGGCGCTCTATTTTACATTGGCTGTTACCTATCCTATCGCAGGGTCACTTGGTGGGGGCGGTGAATGCATAGTCTATAACCGCGATAAAGGAGCCATTGAAAACCTGAAGTTTAATATTGGTACTCCAAAAGCTGGTGGCAATATTGGTGTTCCGGGCAATTTAAGGGGCTTTGCTGCTCTTCACGCACGGTATGGAAAAATGACTTGGGCGGCGCTTCTTTCCCAAGCGGAACAATATGCCAATTTCGGTGAGAATATGTCTAGAGCCCAGCATATTGCGATGCTCAAAACCAGCTCATCAGTTTTTTTTGATAAAGATTTAGAAAAACTTTTTAAAAATTCAGATGGGTCATTCAAAGCTGAAGGAAGCAAATTACAACAAATTCGATTGGCGAGCGTCTTAACTTCCCTTCGCTCAAACGGCGGTGCTTCTTTCTATGGTGGGAGTTTGGCAAAGACATTCGTGGCCGACGCAAACGCTGCGGGTGGAAAGCTCACAACTCTTGATCTGCAAGGATATAAACCAAGTTGGAGTAAAGCGCTGATATTTAATACAGACACCAATTCAGTTGGGGTTTCTAATAGTGAATATGGTAGGCTTTTTCGTGACTATTGGGTGTCAATTTTTGATGGCAAAGGAGTTTTGGCAATTAATGGAGATGTAAGCATTGGTAAAGTCGTGAATGCTTCTGCCGTAGCTTTTCAGAAATATACATCCCATTCGGTTTTTGTGTCAGAAGCTTCAACGTCTTTTGTGACATCCGACAATGAAGGAAATGCAGTATCCTGCGTAGTTGGTTTGAAGAAGCCTTTCGGTGTCGGACAAATCGGTGATATTTCTGGGATCGTACTTGCTCCAAACCTGCCAAATTCCAAATCAGAATTTCCCACAACTCCTTTTCTGATCGCAAATAAAAACACTAAAGATTTTTATTATGCGGGTTCCGCCACTGGCGGAGCTGCGGGGACTATGGGATCCATTTTTACTGTTTTACAAATATTCGCTGAAGATAAGACATTGGATGATGCAATCCGTGCGCCCAGAGCCTTTACAATGGGTCCGGGATTACCATTGCTTTATGAAAAAGGCGTACCCAAATCTGAGCTGAACGCTTTAAACAATGCTCATCCTGTGATGTTAGAGGTGGATAAACTTGGTGCTGTGAATGCAATTCATTGCTTCGACGGGAAATTGTTTAACTGTAAATCACAGTCAGATCCTCGCGGGTACGGATTGTCTATGATACAGGAATAGGCTAAACCCTGATCTTTAGAATTTGAGTATAAGGTGCGCACGTGAAATATGCCTCTCGTGGGGATGTAACCCCGTTTTTTGCTATGGAAGTTTTGAAGGCTGCGAATAAAAGGGAGGCTGAAGGAAAACCTGTATTCCATATGGAAGTTGGTCAACCGGCAACGTCAGCGCCAGCAGCCGTTAAGGAAGCGGCTGCAAAAGCACTTCGAGATGAGCAAATTGGTTATACTGATGCATTGGGTATTCAACCCCTTCGAAAAGCCATCGCAGACCATTATGGGACTTTTTATGGGCTTGATGTTGATCCGTCGCGCGTCGTGGTCACCACAGGATCTTCCGCAGGATTTCTTTTGTCCTTTTTGAGTTTGTTCAATCCATATGAGCGGGTTGCGTTGGCAGAACCTGGATATCCTGCATACCGGAATATACTTAAATCTTTAGATGTTGAACCCGTCGGCTTGCCCTGTGACGTCAGTACGAACTTCCAACCCAGCCCAGAATTGCTTGATGGAATTGATGGTCCGTTGCATGGGTTGCTTGTTGCAAGCCCGGCCAATCCGACCGGTACAATGCTGACACCTGATGAGTTGAAAGCCCTCATCGATTATAGTCGCACACGAAAAATGCACTTTATCTCTGATGAGATTTACCATGGGCTTACCTATGAGACGAAGGCTGTGTCTGCGTTATCTTATTCCGATGAAACCGTGGTGATTAATTCATTTTCTAAGTATTTTTCTATGACCGGTTGGCGCTTAGGGTGGATGATCGTTCCTGAGAACTTGGTGAATACCATTGAGCGCGTCTCTCAAAGTCTTTTCATCTCTGCCCCGGCTCTTAGTCAATATGCCGCAGTGGCAGCCTTTGACTGCACAGATGAATTGGAGGGGTATATTGTCAATTATGAAAAGAACAGGAAAATTCTGCTCAAAGAATTACCGGCCATGGGTCTGGATAAGTTAGCAGCAGCCGACGGGGCTTTCTATATTTATGCAGACGTTAGCCATTTGACCAATGACAGCATGGGATTTTGTAAAAGAATGCTAGCAGAATGCGGTGTTGCAGCGACGCCGGGGCTTGATTTTGACCCTGTGCGCGGTCACAAATTTATACGTTTTTCTTTTGCTGGATCAACTGACGTAATCTTGGACGCCGTTGCAGCTTTGAAAAAGTGGCTTTAGTCGGCCAATAATCTTCACGCACATATAATTAGATGAAAAAAAGGGGCTCATTTGAGCCCCTTTTTTATTAACCTTTTTTACGCCACCAGCCCTTTTTCGGAGGACCTTTTGGCTTTTCTTCCTGTGGCTTAGCAGCTTCAACCGGTGCGGCTGGCGCAACTGGTTCAGCTGGTGCTACCACTGGAGCCGGTGCTACCGGCGCCGGAGCGGCAGGTACCGGAGTGGCAGGAGAAGCCGGAGACTCAACTGAAGTGACTTCAGGCTTATCTTTTTTGACAGTTCTTCGTCTCGGTGCTTTTTTTACAGGAGCGGGTGTCGCTTCAGCATCGATAACAGTTTCTGCTACTTTCTCTTCCACAGTCTGCTCAGTAGATTTTTCAACCTTTTTACGGGGTGCCCTGCGTCGTCGGGGACGCACCTTTTCGGTTGAGGCTTCATCTGACGTGGCAGGTTCCGCATCACCCTCAGTTTTTACAGGCTCGTCGGACACAACTGCATCATCAGAAGCCGTAGTAACGGCTTTGTTTCTGGTACTTTGGCGTGTTCTGCGGCGGCGCACAGGCTTCGGTGCATCTTCAGTAGATTCCGCCGTTGGCGCTGTAACACCTTCAGTAGAGGAGGCAGTAACCGGCTGCTTTTCTTCATCACTAGTTGTAATTGGAATAACAACAGCTTCCGAGCTATCAGTAGATGCGTCTTCGGATGTTGAAGGCGCTTCAGTCACCTGATCATCACCTGTCCGTGTTCTGCGGCGGCCACCCCGTTTACCACGACGGCGTCTGCGAGGCTCATCTCCCTCTTCATCAGCTGAGGTCTGAGCAGCAGGAACTGCGTCAGTTTCAGCATCATCTGAGACTGAATTCTGCTCACCAGATTCCGCTGTTTGACTACCTTCAGGTTGGTCGTCACGGCTTTTCCGACGACGGCGACGGCGGCGGCGTTTTGCAGAATTACTCTCTTTTTCCGCTTCTTCAGTGGAATCAGATGGGGCATCAGATGGGGCATCATCTGTCGCTTCATCTGTATCATCCATAACGCTGATTTTAGGTAAATTAGGCGTTGCTTGCGGTGCAGGCGTATCACTCGCTTTTCCACGTTCTCTCTCGATACTATGATCGTTCAAGTTTGTTGTTGGGTCCGCAAGAATGAAGATGGTCAATCCATAAAGATTTTCCAGTTCCTGAATTACAGCACGCTTCTGGTTAAGAAGATATATAGCCACATCTGTATGAACTGTGACGGTGATTTTAGCGCTTCGTTCCCGAACGCCTTCTTCTTCCAAAGTACGAATGATCAACAGTGCAGTCGATTCAACTGAGCGCACAAATCCGGACCCGCCACATGTATGGCAAGTGTTCGTACTTGTTTCCAAGAATGAAGGACGCAACCGTTGACGAGACATTTCCATCAAGCCAAAGGGACTGATACGTCCAACTTGAATTCTTGCACGGTCGGATTTCAAGCAATCCTTCATGCGCCGTTCAACGGCCTTATTGTTCCGATGATCGTCCATATCGATAAAGTCGATAACAACTAGACCCGCTAAATCACGAAGTCTTAATTGGCGTGCAATTTCTTCAGCCGCTTCCAAATTGGTTTTGGTTGCAGTATCTTCAATGCTCCGCTCTTTCGTTGCTTTTCCAGAGTTTACATCAATGGATACCAGCGCTTCTGTCGGGTTAATGACAATATAGCCGCCTGATTTCAAATGAACTTCAGGATTGTACATAGAGGCAAATTGCTGTTCCACCTGAAAACGGTGGAAGAGGGGAATGCGATCACGATAGGGTTGTACTTTCTTCGCGTGACTTGGCATCAATTTCCGCATGAAATCTTTGGCAACGCGATATCCGCCATCGCCTTCAATCAGGATTTCACTCACATCTTTATTATAAAGATCACGAATTGATCTTTTAATAAGATTTGCTTCTTCATAGACACAACTTGGTGCCATGGATTTGAGTGTCAGTCCCCTGATGTCATCCCACATACGCATGAGGAAATCGTAATCCCGGCGAATTTCAACCTTGGTTCTGTTCATCCCGGCAGTACGAATGATAACGCCTACGCCTTCTGGAACATCCAAATCGGCGGCAATTGCTTTCAAACGTTTGCGATCTGCAGGGTTACTAATTTTCCGGCTAATCCCACCACCACGGCCAGTATTTGGCATAAGGACGCTGTAACGACCAGGCAAAGAGATATAAGTTGTCAGTGCCGCGCCTTTATTGCCGCGCTCTTCCTTAACAACCTGAATAAGCAGGATTTGTCGACGTTTGATGACTTCCTGAATTTTGTAATGGCGTTTGACATGTGATTTGTGGCCGGGTTCAGCCTCATCATCTCCGCCAAGATTTTCGACAGAATTGTCTTCGTTTTCACCAACAGTTTCCAAGCCACCAAGGGTATCATCAGCATCATCAACAACGCCTTCTTCATCTTCATTGGAAGGGGAAGAGGATTTTGATGCGGCAGTATCTGACGCCTCAATATTTGCTGTTTTTGCTTCAGTTTCTGTTGCAGCAGCGTCTTCTTGTGCTTCAACTTGTTTTTCCGCAGCACTGTCTTCTTGCAGTATATCTTCACGATCAGACACTGGAACTTGATAATAGTCCGGGTGAATTTCAGAAAAGGGAAGGAAGCCATGGCGATTTCCGCCATATTCGATGAATGCTGCCTGCAAAGAAGGTTCTACCCTTGTAATCTTTGCGAGGTAGATATTACCTTTTAACTGTTTTTTGGACGCCGTCTCATAATCAAATTCTTCAAGACGAGTACCTTTAACAATTACAACACGCGTCTCTTCTTCATGAGTCGCGTCGATTAACATACGCGTAGCCATATATAAGCTCCGAAGCACCTTTTACGCCTCGTGAGAGAGGTGAAAAGATACCAAATTTTTAATGGAAGTCGTTGGCGCCGGCTCCTCCATAAAATGGAGGGAAAAACTTCCTGGTTTCATCCAGAGATATCGTCGGCTGCCAATCCCGCCTGTACACATAAAATGGGGCGGAACGACTTCAGTTTCACAAAATATATCTGCATTGTCTTAAGCGCAGTTTTCAGACGCTCCGGGGATTGAAAATCAATGCCTGCAAAAGCTGTCGAAAACGTCGCCGCCCCATTTAATGTTATTTTCGCATTTGGGGACTGACCACAGAAACTCACACAGTGATAATAGTTACTTGTTCACAACATCACAAACGAATAATTGGTAATGGTTAAAATAAATGTCACATTTGAAATGTGATTAATGATTATCTGATGTCATTAAGGTAGATTATTGATGTTCGTCATGCCATTTTGTCTGTTAAAGGGCTACAGTAATTGAATTTTAGCTCTATGGATAATAGGCAAATTTGGGTGTAAGGTCTTGATTTCGGGCCTCCCTGCGATGGAGATGTTAGTGGGATTAATGAGTAGAGTATCCATATCCCGATTAGGGTTTCTGCTATTTATTGCTATAACGGCACCGTTTTGCGCTTCCGCCACTGATGTAAACTCTGTGCGGTTGGGCGTTCATTCAGACAAAACACGTTTCGTCATGGAGATGAGTGAAAAGCCAAGTTACAATATATTCTTCCTCCCAAACCCGTATCGAATTGTCATTGATATGCAGGAAGTTAATTGGAAGGCTTCTACCCTTGGCGGAAAAGGAAAGGGCGTTATTCAAGCTTACCGGTACGGATTGTTTCGTAAAGGAACCTCTCGTGTTGTGCTGGATTTGAATGCACCTGTGAAAATTCTTCGAAAAGTAATTTTGCCGCCATCCGGAGGAAAGCCATATAGATTTTTCATTGATGTACAGAAAACGACTAAGAAGATCTTCGCAGAGGCCGTAAAGAACACCCGCAGGAAACAAATCGCAAGCGTCCCTACAATTGTACTAATGGTTCCAGAACCGAAAACCGGACGAAAATTAAGAGTTGTTATTGACGCAGGCCATGGCGGTATCGATCCAGGTGCAACTGGTAGAAGTGGTGTGTATGAGAAAAAACTAACGTTGGCTGTCGCCCGGAAACTCAGTACGATATTGAGCGCTAACCCGCGATTTAAAACCATATTAACTCGTTCTGACGATACATTTTTGAGCCTTAGAGAGCGAGTGAATGTGGCACGGCGGAATAAATCAGATTTGTTCATCTCCATCCATGCTGATTCTATTGGGCGAAGCGATATACGTGGGTCAACAGTTTATACATTGTCGGAAAATGCGTCAGATGATGAAGCGGCGGCCCTTGCAAAAGCCAATAACAAATCAGATGTCATTGCTGGTGTGGATTTGGAGGCTCAGGATGATACGGTTCAGGGAATCTTGATTGACCTTGCCCAGAGAGAGACCATGAATTTCTCTGTGAAATTTGCTAAACTCCTTATTCCGGAAATTGCACAGTCGGGAATGAAAGTTGGCGGTAAATCACACAGATTTGCAGGGTTCCGGGTTTTAAAAGCACCGGATGTACCGTCTGTCCTCGTAGAGCTAGGGTATCTTTCGAACCATCAGGATGAGAAAATTCTTAAATCCTCTTCTGGGCAGATGAAACTGGCCAATTCAATTGCAGAGGCTGTAGAGAAGTACTTTAAGTTAATTGCGCCATGAAAATGCCAAACCCTCAGATTATTTTAACGAAATTATTAAAATATGGGTGCACACATATGGAATGCTCCCATGTTAATATAAATCAGACCTTTTGATTGAGTGATAAAATATGAAGCGCTTGTTACGATTTTTAGTTTTATCCCTCTGCTTGCTTATTTTAGGTGGGATGGTTGCGTCTGCCGTCGTTTTCTATGGTTTTTGGCACTTTGGTAAAGGATTGCCGGATTACGAACAGCTTGCACGGTACGAGCCGCCTGTCATGACTAGAGTGCATGCGGCGGACGGAAGTTTGATTGCAGAATATGCCCGTCAACGCCGATTGTTTGTCCCCATTGGATCAATTCCTAAGCGCGTAAAACAAGCTTTTATCGCTGCTGAAGATCAAAATTTCTATGAACATTTCGGCATTGATCTGAAAGGGATATTAAGGGCTACCACTGTCAATGTTAAGAATTTGGGGCAGGGACGTCGTTTGGTTGGCGCGTCAACTATTACGCAACAAGTTGCAAAAAATATGTTGCTCACCAATGAAGTCTCGTACGAGCGGAAAGCAAAAGAAGCCATTTTGGCTATTCGCGTTGAGAGAAGTTTGTCTAAAGACAGAATCCTTGAGCTGTATCTTAACGAAATTTATTTGGGTCATCGCGCTTACGGTGTAGCGGCAGCGGCCCTTTATTACTTTGACAAATCGCTTAATGATCTAACGATTGCAGAGACGGCCTATCTGGGAGCTCTTCCAAAAGCACCGAATAATTATAATCCTTTTCGGTACCCAAAAAGGGCGCTAATTCGCAGAAACTGGGTTATTTCCCGGATGTTGGATGAGGGATTTATAACAAAATTCGAAGCGGAAGTGGCGACGTCGTCCCCCTTTATCGTAAAGCGGGGCGGGGATGCTGAGGTGGTTCAAGCTAAATGGTTTGTCGAAGAAGTCCGCCGCGAGTTATATGACTTATACGGTGTAGAAGGCCTTTATGACGGCGGTCTATCTGTTCGAACTACTATGCAAACGTCCATGCAATTGCTAGGCGAGCGCGTGTTACGTGATGGTTTGCGGGCGTATGATCGGCGACACGGCTGGCGCGGGCCGATTAAAACTATTAAATTGGACGAAAACTGGATCGAAACCCTAAATTCTATTGATGATCCGAAAGCTCTGAAACCTTGGAAACTTGCTGTTGTCCTTGAAACCGGTGCGGATCGCATCAGTGTCGGACTTAAGTCTGGAGAACAAGGGTCGATCCTCCTCGATGATATGAAATGGGCGCGGCCTTGGATGAAAGGTCAAAAACTTGGACCGAGGGTTCGAAAGACGACTGATGTTGTCGCGCCGGGTGATGTTGTCGCAGTGACGCTTTTAATTGGTGAGAGGGCACAAAAAGGTCTTTATGGACTTGAGCAAATCCCTGATATCTCTGGTGGGCTTGTGGCTATGGATCCCCATACGGGCCGCATTTTGGCCCTCGTTGGAGGGTGGAGCCAGGAAGCATCAGAATTTAATCGCGCTGTTCAAGCACAAAGACAACCGGGATCCTCTTTTAAACCATTTGTCTATGCTGCGGCCCTTGATAACGGTTTTACGCCGACGGATAAAATTATGGATGGTCCATTCGTGCTTAATCAGGCGAATGGAGATAGATGGAAACCGTCAAACTATACGAATAAATTCTATGGCCCCAGTACATTGCGTTTTGGAATTGAGAAGTCCAAGAACTTGATGACAGTACGCTTGGCACGGTCCATTGGTATGGATGTCGTTGCTGATTATGCCGACCGATTTGGCATTAAGAAAAATCTGCAGCAAACACTGGCTATGTCGCTGGGGGCAATGGATACAACATTAATTCGGATGACAACTGCCTACGCGGAATTAGTGAACGGCGGAAAAGAAATTGCCCCGACATTAATCGACCGGGTGCAGGATCGCCGGGGCAGAGCCATTTACCAACATGATACCCGTGAATGCCCAGGCTGCCGGGCCACTGCCTGGCGGGATCAAGAGGAGCCGGAAATTCCTGATAACCGGAAACAGATTATTCCCGCAACCACGGCCTATCAGGTTGTTTCCATGTTGGAAGGCGTTGTGCAACATGGGACCGGACGACGGATAAATGTGATTAAGAAACCGTTGGCTGGAAAAACAGGAACAACGAATAAAAGTTTTGATTCCTGGTTTGTCGGTTTTTCCCCTGATTTGGCACTGGGTGTTTATACTGGATTTGATAAGCCCAAATCCCTTGGCAGACGGGAAACTGGTGCAAGTGTGGCCCTTCCTGTCTTTCGAGACTTTATGAAGGAAGCGCTTAAAGACAAATCTGCAATTCCATTCCGTGTTCCGGAAGGCATACGGCTCGTGCGTATAAATCTGGCAACTGGAGCGCCAGCACAGCCAGGGGATAAGAGAGTAATCCTGGAGGCTTTTAAAACATCTGACGGGAGACAAACGGCACAATCTGTTCTAGATGGCTCTGATGGTAACGGATTTTCACAAGCTCCTGTTAATTATCGAAATAATTCTACGAATTCTGGCACAGGCGGCCTTTACTGAACAGAGACTTAGCAGTAGTTTCTCACCAAATATGAACAAAGATTTAGGAAGTGGATTGGGCATGCGCGCCGAACATCAAGCCATTGTAGATGATATTAAGCAGGCTATGGCCCTGCTGAGGAGGCATCTTTGACTGGGATAACGCAAACAGACGCTTGGAAGAACTTAACTCACTAGTTGAAGACCCTGATCTTTGGAATGATTCATCCAAAGCGCAAACACTTATGCGGGAGCGAACAGGTCTAGAAAACGCAATTAATGCTTATAAGCGCGTTTCGCAAGATCTGGATGATACGCTGGAACTGATCGAAATGGCGGAGGAAGAGGGCGACGAAGAGACCCTAGCCGAAGCGGAAGACGCGCTTAACGAACTTCAGGTGGAAGTCGAAAAACGCCGTCTTGAAAGTATGCTTTCCGGTGAAGTTGACCGCAACGATGCGTATTTGGAAATTCATGCAGGTGCCGGGGGAACAGAATCTCAGGATTGGACACAAATCCTTCTTCGTATGTACATGCGTTGGGCCGATCAGCATCAATGTAAGGTGAAAATACTGGAAGAGAGCGCCGGTGAGGAAGCGGGAATTAAGTCCGTCACCATCGAAATTTCTGGCGAGAATTCATACGGCTGGCTGAAATCTGAGTCAGGTGTTCATCGTTTAGTCCGTATTTCTCCTTTCGATTCAAATGCCCGTCGTCACACGAGTTTCTCGTCTGTTGGTGTTTATCCGGTTATCGATGATGATATTGATATTGAAATTGAGGATAAAGACCTTCGTATTGATACCTACCGGGCTTCCGGTGCTGGTGGGCAGCATGTGAATAGAACTGAATCCGCAATCCGAATTACCCATATTCCGACAAATGTTGTGGTTCAATGTCAGAATGATCGCTCGCAACATAAGAATAAAGCGGCAGCAATGAAGATGTTGAAGTCCCGATTGTATGAACGGGAAATGAAAATTCGAGAAGACGCGGCGTCAGAAGCGCGCGGCCAACAAACGGATATTGGTTGGGGACATCAGATACGATCCTATGTGTTGCATCCCTATCAAATGGTAAAAGATTTAAGGACCAGTGTTGAAAAAGGAAACGCACAAGGCGTGCTTGATGGGGATCTTGATGATTTCCTAGCGGCCGCTTTATCCCAAAAAGTCGGGGAGGATAACTAAGATTTGTTTGATACAGCCAGTAACTAAATACTTGTTGCTGGCTGAATTATCGTCCTCTGCGTAAATACCGTTTTTACCTATAATCAGATAGCCCCTCATCAAACAATAGCTAGGTTTAATCAGCGTTTTTATCGACGAACTCAATCCATTGTTTAGCAAAATCATTAAGCGGGTAAAAAAGTTCGACTAATTTGTTACCCTGTTGACTCAGCATGTAGCCCTCTTCCGCTGACTTAAAAATTAATTGCGCCGAGCAAAGGTCTTTTATTCGCGAATTGATAATGGTCGGCGATAAGTCTCCACAACGATTTTGTAATTCTCTGAATGTACAAGGGCTTTTATCTAATTCCCATAAAATCCTGAGAATCCATTTTTTTCCCAAGATATCCAATAATTGTACAATTGGTCTTTGGTTTGATGTGCTCGTCATTACAATTTCCAAAGTCAGAAATAAAAAAAGTTGCGCTACATATTTTGTAGCGATACTGTCTATTATGCTACACATTTTGTAGCGACATTAATTGAAATGTATAGCAAATAATAGAAAATTCTCGTTGGAGGAATTATGAAGACGCGCATCACACCCCTTAAATCTCCGTTTTCAGCCGAGGTCGAGGCTGACTTCAATACTATTATGCCACCGGGAATGCCTCCTTTGTCGATTTTTAAAACAGTCGCTCATAATCCGCGGGTATTACATAGGATGATTATGGGGGGATTGTTAGATAAGGGTAGTATCTCTTTGGCGGACCGGGAGCTAGTGATTTTGAGAACCTGCGGTTTGTGCAAAGCAGAGTATGAATGGGGTGTCCATGTGGCAGTGTTCTCAAGCAAAGCGGGTTTTAATAAACTACAAATCAGGGATACAACGAAAGAGCTGTCAGATTTAACCTTATGGAATCCCGAGCAGGAATTATTGATTCAATTGGCAGACCAGCTTCATGTTAGCAATCAGGTGAATGATGACTTATGGGCCCGTCTGTCGAGGAACTATAAGTCCGAGCAATTAATTGAGCTGATCATGATAACCGGCTTATATCATGCGGTTAGTTTTATGGTAAATGCCTGCCGAGTAGAGCGGGAATTGTTTGCGCCAACTTTTTCTGATTTTAGTGACTGAGTGTTAAAGGAGGTGCATCATGAAATGTGCTATGTTTGAATCACAACCGAGTATTCCTTTTTTATATTTAGCGACTCAACCTATTCAGCTTTATCTGAGTTTCCGCTAGGCCCTGCAGGCTTGGTACATCTCAGAATAAGTTTCGATTAGACGAGAAAAAGCTAATTATTGGGGAAATATTTATCCCAAATTTGCTGGTAGAGACCATTTTCCCTGATGATCCGTAAGCCCTTGCTAATGTCGTTTGCAATTTTTTTGAGTTCTGGGCAGCTTTTGAGATGCATACATAGTTCGGCTGACTGCTTATTTCAAAATAAGTGAGCAACTCATTATTGTTCATTTTTTTCTGCTCATATCGAATGACACCACGATAAGCATAGATTGCATCAATCCGTTTATTCAAAAGCATTTGCAGCAATTGATGATCATTAAGAACACCTAAATTCTTGATTTCCAGATTAGCCAACTCCCTTTGAAGTGCATACCCTCTCATCGTTGCGACAGATAATTTTTGTAGATCTTGAAGGGTCCTAATGGGTGGCCCAGCATAGGAATTCTTTAGAAATATGCCTTGGCTGAGAGTCCCAACCAAATCTGAAAATTCAAAATACTTTTCTCGCTCGGGTCTATAGCTACACCCACACAAGGCAGCAATCTGCCCAGATTTAACAAAAGCATAGGCCCTTTTATATGGATAGAAGCTATAATTCACCACTTTCCCAACAGCACCTAGCGCTGCTGAAATTACTTCAAGGTCGACGCCGGGTGTATATTTACTGTCCATTTTGAAAGGCGGAAAAACCCCACAAGCAACTTCTATTTTCTCATAATTTTGAGCATTCGCCAGATTAATCTGACTAACAATAATTAGTAGAAAGGAGTACAGAAACTTCATGGTTTTTAGGTATCACTAACCTCGATCTTGGACAATAAATTTATCTTAAGAATTAGAGTGGTATGACACTAAATAACAAGATTTCAAATTTGGCTAATATCCAATTCGCAACAGCTCAAAGACTGACTGGTTTCTGATTTGGAGCTACAAATGTAACCAAACAACCTATATTCAATGTCTTGTTGTTTAAAAGTTGGTTGAATCCCCGCTTCGTATATCTCCAGTTATTCCCGGTTCATAAATTGTTCGCAACCTTGCTTTTCTGCGCCACGGTCTTGCTTTTGTCAGTGCTGTTTGTAACTCAGGGTTTTTTCTATCAAGTTCAACCATTTGGACATGTGGTTGTGTGTTTACATGACATCGGGATAAGCCATATCCGTTAGGTCCTATTAGGCCGCCTTGCAGTTCTGCCCCGCATTGAGCCGGCACTGGTACGCTAAACCACATATTGTTTGTCGCTGCGTAACCTTGCGCTTGTATCCAGAATATCGGGTCTTCGGAATATGCTGAAAAAAGCACACAATCGGTATCTAGGCGCTCATATTCTGAGAAAACTTCGGCAAACTGGATTTCGATACAAAGTGCACAGCCAAACCGGAATCCATCAACGTCAAATGTTTGCGCTTTCTGCCCCGGAGAATACCAATCATTCATCTCCGTTTGGGAGCAATATCGTTTATCGTATCGAGTGATCATCTCTCCGCGATCAGAGATTATAAATAGGCTGTTATGTGGCCGATTTGGTTCTGTTAATTTGTGACTACACCCAAGGACCGTCCAAATACCAAGAGACTTTGCTACCTCCATTATCATGAGAAGTTCGTTTCTAACGATATCCCAGTTTACGGTATTCCAGTCTGTAATTTGCGTTTTCACATATCCAGACAGAGCACCTTCAGGAAAATGGATTAAACGGGCACCGGATTTGTGAGCTTGAGCCATCAATTCACGGATATGATTACCGTTTTCTTCAACATCTTTTGTGATCAAGCTTTGCGCAATTGCAATCGGGAGTTTGTCTATCATGATCGTGGTGTTCTACCAGCTTTGTAACGGTCACTAATGACTGAATGAGGTTTTACAGACCAGTTTATTTGGGTTTGGTGAATAAATAACGGTAAAAGGTGACGTCGGACATTCGCAGAACCGCGTAACTGACAGGCAGGATCATTAAAAAAGATATCAAGACGCGGCCGACTAAAACGCCGGACCAATGCCCACCAAATGCCATAATGATCAAGGTGTCTTCTATGAGGCTATGGCAAAAACACATAAAAATCATAGAAATAAAGATACTTTTGGGTTTCAATCCGCCCTTCTTGATTTCTCGAATAATAAGCCCGCCACCAAAAGCGAGCCCAAGCATAATACCGATCATGGCAAGAGGGGCCGCATTCGGGCCAATTCCTAAAAATTTAAGGCCGGGAGTTAGCATTCGGGTAATGAGACGGGTTAAACCCGTTGCATCCATGATCCGTAACATGGAAATCAAAAAGAATAAGATCCAGAAAACCCAAAAGAGCCCTAAGGCAGAGGATTTTATCCATTCAAGCCAACTTCCGTCTGAGCTATCCGCTCCTGCTGCAATGAGAATATTAGCTGGATCACCAAAAATATCAAAGGTAGAGAAAATCAAGTGACATATCCACGCATACAACATGGCAGCGAGAAGCCTCACAGCTGTAGAGAAAATGACGGAAACCCCTGTTTTTTTGACAAGGGTTTGCTCAATCGGAAGGGAGTGGGCAAATAGTAGCATGCCCCCTAGAACCGTCATATTCGCAACTGTAAGCGATATGTCACCAGAGAGGGTGACGAGGGCTGCACCAGCCCCATAAATCCCAACAAGCAAATTAGTCGCCAAGACTAAAGCCGTCTCAGCCGGCAGTCCAACCAGCGACATGACCGGCTCACACCACTTGCTAATAATATCTACAATGCCAAAGCGTATGCCAATTTCGACAATGATCATGACCGGAGCCATAATTTTGAGGAGACCCCAGTAGACGTGTAGGCTTTCAACCGTAACGTCTTTTGTCACTTGTAAAAATCGTGTCATTGAGGCGGCGTGCTTTCATTAAAAATTGATTGGAGTGCCTGAACAGAGGTTTTAATCGCGGCCTCTCCGTCTTTTAATAACCCCGTAAGAGACATAAATCCATGAACCATTCCTTCATATCGGATCATGCCCATGGGAACGCCCGCAGACTTTAATTTTTGCGCATATTCTTCTGCTTCATCACGCAAAGGATCAAAGCCCGCTGTGATGATCAGGGCAGGGGCGAGCCCCGTTAAATCATTTTCAAGGCCCGGGGATGCACGTACTTCGTTTCGCGCGTCGCTTGAAGGAAGGTAGTTATCTCGATACCACCGCATGCGCTCGCCCGTCAGGAAGAATCCGTCCGCAAATATTTCATGGCTTTTCGCATCAAAATTGGCATCCGTCGTTGGATATAATAGGAGCTGAAAAACAGGTTGTGGTGTTCCTGCGCGTTTTGCATCTTGTACCGCAACAGCGGCTAAATTTCCACCAGAGCTATCGCCACCAACAGCAACTTTCGTAGTATCCAACCCTTTTGTTTCCCCATTTGACTGTACCCAACGTAAAACAGCGTAAGCTTCGTCAACGGCGGCCGGATATTGATGTTCTGGAGCGAGAGAGTAACCAACAGACAACACAGCAAAATCGCCATAGCTTGCAAAGCGTCTGAATAATCCGTCATGGGATTTGATAGAGCCGCGGACAAATCCCCCTCCGTGATAACCGATCAATACAGGTGCCATAGCAGGGCAATTTGCTGACTTATAAAGGCGAACGGGGATCATCCCTTTAGGCCCAGGAATTTCAAAATCTTCGACGGTTTTAAGAGAAATTATAGGGCCTGAAAGCGTCCCGGACATTTCATCCAGTTGAAGGCGCGTGCCTACTATCGTTTCTTGTTTAAGTGGGACAGTCTGTTTGTCAGATATTTTACATAAAAATTGTGCCTTGGCATTGATAATCTGACCGTCTTTCCTGATACGTCTTCCAACATATAATAAATTAAAAATGCCATCAGGAATGGACGACAAAATTTTCACAAGGACAGCTTGGCTCATTGATTCCCCCAAACACATGAATGAGTGGTTATACTATTCAATGGTTGTCCTCATTACATCAATAATAAATGCCAAAAAAAACGGCGCCTGAAAAGGCACCGTTTTTCAGTCTCTTAAAGGACTAGTTTATGCTGATGCAAGCGCTACATTCTTGTCGGTAAAGATAGTTTGAAGTTCGCCAGTTTCATACATTTCACGCATGATATCGCAGCCGCCAACAAACTCGCCTTTGACATAAAGTTGAGGAATTGTTGGCCATTGGCTGAATTCTTTAATGCCTTCACGAATGCCTGGATCACTCAATACGTCTACCGAGTGAAACTTTACGTTCAAATGAGACAGAATCTGCACTGTTGTCGCTGAGAATCCACATTGTGGAAATACAGCAGTACCCTTCATGAACAATACAACATCATTGGATGAAATTTCCTGATTGATGCGTTCTTTTGTTGCTTCATCAAGCATTTACACGTCCTTCTTAATCTTAAAATTCAATTAGCTTTTTGGAACTGATGTCTGCAATGCCAAAGCGTGCAGTTCACCACCCATTTTACCTTTAAGGGCTTCATACACCATTTGATGCTGCTTTACCCGCGGAATTCCTTCAAAGGCGTCGGATTCAACAAGAGCAGCATAATGATCGCCATCCCCTCGCAAGTCAGTAATTTTGACTTGTGCATTAGGGATACCTTCTTGAATAAGGCGTTCTATTTCACCTGCATCCATTGCCATATAATCTTACTCCTATTCATGACCCGGGACAGTCATCAAATCCGGTAGCCAATTGGCATGGACGTGACGCATGTCTTTAATTGATATGGCCAGTGTATTTTCAATTTTCAATTCATTATGACCGGTCGTACCAATATTTTGAAGAGGAACATTGCATTTTTGTGCGTTTTGTAACAGTTTTTCTGCATTTGTCGCAGTTGTTGTTATTACATAACGGGCCTGATCTTCTGCAAAACAGATGGCATGTGACGGCAAATCACTTTGAATTGACACATTTGCACCAATATTACCAGCAAGCGCCATTTCACTTAATGCGACCGCAAGACCACCATCGGAGATATCGTGGCACGCTGTAACCAAACCGCTGTGAATAGAATCGCGAACAAAATCACCATTGCGCTTTTCGACATCGAGATTAACTACTGGCGGCGCACCTTCCTCACGTCCTTCAATTTCTTTTAGGTAAATTGATTGCCCCAAATCACCGGAGGTATCACCAACGAGGAGCACAGTCTCACCTTCAGACTTAAAGGCAATCGTTGCCATATGATCTGATTGGGATATCAAACCAATCCCACCAATCGCCGGAGTTGGATGGATGCCAACACCTTTGGTTTCATTGTACAGGGAAACATTTCCTGAAACGACTGGGTAATCCAGTGCGATGCAGGCTTCACGCATACCCTCAATACAGCCAACAAACTGACCCATTATCTCTGGCCGCTCAGGATTGCCAAAATTCATGCAATCAGTGATAGCCAACGGTTTCGCGCCCGTTGCAGTCAAGTTCCGCCACGTCTCTGCAACGGCTTGCTTGCCGCCCATCTCTGGGTCAGCATAACAATAACGGGGGTTGCAGTCGGTTGTGATGGCAAGTGCTTTGTCGGTTCCGTGAATGCGGACAACGGCTGCATCGCCACCGGGACGCTGAATAGTATCCCCCATGACCATATGGTCATATTGCTCCCAAATCCATTTACGGCTGGCGACTTCTGAAGATCCCATAATCGTTAGCAATGCATTTCCAAGGTCTTTTACTGGAGAGACGTCACTTGCCTTAATTGGCGCCGGCGCCACGGTTTTAACCCAAGGACGATCGTATTCCGGTGCGGCATCCGCTAAGGGGGCTACGGGAAGTTCTGCAACGATTTCACCATGCATGGTCAGAATCATTTTTCCTGTATCGGTTACTTCACCGATAATGGCGAAATCAAGTTCCCACTTTTCAAAGATTTTTTGGGCTGCTTCTTCACTGCCGGGTTTCAGGACCATCAACATGCGTTCCTGACTTTCAGAAAGCATTACCTCATAAGGTGTCATGCCTTCTTCGCGCATTGGCACTTTGTCGATATCCAGCCGGATACCAACGCCGCCTTTATCCGCCATCTCGAAAGACGAGGACGTCAGACCAGCCGCGCCCATATCCTGAATGGCCACGATATAGTCCGTCGCCATTAGCTCCAGGCAGGCTTCAAGAAGCAGTTTTTCAGCAAAGGGATCACCAACTTGTACTGTTGGACGTTTTTCTTCACTATCATCATCAAACTCAGCAGATGCCATCGTCGCACCATGAATACCGTCACGGCCTGTTTTTGATCCCACATAAACAACGGGGTTTCCAATACCAGCTGCGGCGGAATAGAAAATCTTTTCAGTCTCAGCAACGCCCACGGTCATGGCGTTTACAAGAATATTTCCGTCATAGGATGAATGAAAGTTTGTCTCACCACCAACGGTGGGAATACCCATACAGTTACCATAACCGCCAATACCAGCAACAACGCCAGAGACTAAGTGGCGGGTTTTCGGGTGATCAGGCTGTCCAAAACGAAGCGCGTTCATGTTGGCAATGGGACGTGCACCCATTGTGAACACATCTCTCAAAATACCGCCAACACCCGTCGCTGCCCCTTGATAGGGTTCAATAAAGGACGGATGATTGTGGCTTTCCATCTTGAAAATGGCGGCCTGTCCATCGCCGATGTCTACAACACCGGCATTTTCGCCAGGACCGCAAATTACCCAAGGGGCTTCAGTTGGGAGGGTTTTAAGCCATTTTTTTGATGATTTGTAAGAGCAATGCTCACTCCACATTACAGAAAAGATACCAAGCTCTGTCCGGTTTGGTTCCCGGCCCAGAATGCTTAATACCCGCTCATATTCGCTTTCGGACAATCCATGTTCGGCAACGATTTCTTTTGTGATTTCCGTCATATCAGCTTCAATTCAGGGAATTTATAAGATTGTCAAAGAAGAGTTTACCGTCCGTGCCGCCCAGTTGATCACTGATAAGGCGTTCTGGATGAGGCATCAGTCCAAGAATATTTCCAGCTTCGTTATAAATGCCGGCGATATTATTGCACGAACCGTTGATGTTGGTCTTTGAAGAAACCGTGCCATCCTCGTCGCTATATTTAAATGCAATTTGCCCGTTATCTTCCAGACGAGACAAAGTTTCGTCATCGGCAAAGTAGTTGCCATCATGATGGGCGACAGGGAAACGGATAACATCATCTACTTTAAAAGCACCAGAAAAACGGTTATTCTGGGACGTGATTTTTAAATGGACATCTCTACAAATGAACTTTTGATTGGCGTTACGAAGAAGTGCGCCGGGAAGCATACCTGTTTCAGTAGCCACCTGAAATCCATTGCATACCGCAAGGATTGGTGTTCCTGCAGCAGCTTTTTTTACGACTTCACGCATGATCGGAGAGTTTCCGGCAATAGCGCCACACCGAAGATAGTCGCCATAGGAAAAACCACCGGGAACGGCAATTAAGTCGGTGTCTGGCAATTCGCTATCCCCATGCCAAACCATTATGGGGGATGTTCCTAAAGATTGCTCAATTGCGACTTTCATGTCGCGGTCACAATTGGATCCGGGAAATACTATAACTGCGGCCTTCATTGGTCTCAGTCTCCTTCACTAATTGTTTAATCCAGTAACTCGACGGAATAGTTTTCAATAACTGTATTGGCCAGCAATTGAGTGCACATTTTGTCGACCACAGAAGGGGCGTCGGATGCAGAAATATCGCCAAGCTCAAGTTCGATTATCTTGCCTTGACGAACTTCACCAACATTATCGAAACCCAAACCATGCAGGGCGTGAGAAATGGCTTTTCCTTGTGGGTCGAGGACGCCGTTTTTAAGAGAAATAGTGACGCGAGCTTTCATCTAAATGTTACCTTGTAACCAGTAGCCAAGAAAAAAGGCGCAATGAATGCGCCTTGAGGTTTATTGTATCGCAGTAGTTCCTTTGAGGTCCCCTGGACCGCTTTCAGGAAGGATACCTAGTCGCCGAGCAACTTCCTGGTATGCGTCTTCGACACCACCAAGATCTCGCCGGAAACGATCTTTATCCAATTTCTCATTGGTTTCAGAATCCCAAAGGCGACAATTGTCGGGACTAATTTCATCTGCAAGAATAACCTGAATTTCTTCTCCATCAAAGAAGCGGCCAAATTCAAGTTTGAAATCAATGAGTTTAATTCCGATTCCGATGAATAGACCACATAGGAAGTCATTCACTCTCAATGACATGGCCATGATCTCGTCCAACTCTTCTGGCGAGGCCCAGCCGAACGCTGTTATATGCTCTTCGGAGACAATGGGATCATTCAACTCGTCTGACTTGAAGCAATATTCGATTATAGTGCGGGGAAGGGAAGTGCCCTCCGTGATGCCAAGGCGCGAACAAATAGAGCCTGCGGCTATATTGCGCACAATTACTTCAACAGGAATAATCTCAACTTCTTTTATCAGCTGTTCTCTCATGTTGAGACGGCGAATAAAGTGATTTTGTATTCCAATTTCCGTAAGGCGATTCATTAGGTGTTCGGAAATACGATTATTCAGGACACCTTTTCCTGTAATCGTCGATTTCTTCTCGCCGTTAAATGCTGTTGCGTCGTCTTTGAAATATTGAACAAGTGTACCAGGTTCTGGTCCTTCAAAAAGGACTTTTGCCTTGCCTTCATAAATGCGCCTGCGGCGAGTCATGAATATCGCTCCAAAATATGGGCCTGATTAAGCGGCCGACTTAAAAAGTAGAGATTGTGGAATATGAAGAGCTACAACGAAAAGGCTGCATAATTCAACTCACGACCTCCTCTGCCAGTAAACTTTGGCAAATTCAAGCGGAACATAGTTCAGATAGGTTCTAATTACAATATATCCTGTTAGATATTTCTTTGTTTTTACTGAAAAAAAATCTTGTCCGGCGGTAGCACTATGCCCAAGTTAGTTGTATAGACGTAACAATAGCAGAAATCCGCTTTATTTTTAAACGCTTAGAGAAATTTAAAGGACCACAATAATGTCAGGTATTGGAGATCTTGGGAAATCACATGAAGGAAAATTTGTGCTTGAAAGTGATTTGGAATTTAAGTCTGTAGCACGAAGAAACAAACTTCTTGGAGAATGGGCCGCTAATTTGATGGGTTTAACAGATGATGCTGTGACTGCTTATGCAAAAGAAGTTGTTATTGCTGATCTGGAAGAAAAGGGCGATGAAGACGTTTTTCGCAAAATCAGACATGATCTTGATGGCAAGAATGTAGAAATGTCAGACCATCGCATTCGCCGAGAAATGGAAGAGCTTTTGGCAACTGCGCGGGAACAGATTCACAACGCAAAGTAACTTAAAAAGTTAGCTTGAAATTAGGAAGGCCAGCGATTTAGTCGCTGGCCTTTTCTTTTGATTTACTCGCCAAAAACGCGTTTGAACAAAGTGTCTACATGTTTGGTGTGGTATTCCAGATCGAAAACACTTTCGATTTGCTCATGAGACATCGCGTTGGTTACTTCTTCATCATTCTTCAAAAGATCCAAGAAGTCAGCGCCTTCACGCCAGACAACCATAGCATTGCGCTGAACAAGGCGGTAGGCGTCTTCACGGCTTATGCCTGCTTGTGTCAAAGCCAAGAGAACCCGTTGTGAATGGATCAAACCACCCAGTTTGTTCATGTTGGCCATCATGTTTTCTGGATAAACCAACAATTTGTCAATAACGCCAGTTAGACGGGTCAAGGCAAAATCAAGTGTAATTGTTGCATCTGGTCCAATTGCGCGCTCAACGGAAGAGTGGGAGATATCCCGCTCATGCCAGAGAGCAACATTTTCCATAGCAGGAATTGTGGCCATACGGACCAAACGAGCAAGACCTGTCAGGTTTTCTGTAAGGATTGGGTTCCGTTTGTGAGGCATCGCAGAAGAGCCTTTTTGCCCTGGAGCAAAATATTCTTCAACTTCCAGAACTTCAGTACGCTGTAGGTGACGGATTTCAACAGAAAGGCGTTCAATAGAACTTGCAATAACGCCCAGTGTCGCAAAATACATAGCGTGACGGTCACGGGGAATGACTTGAGTGGAGATTGTTTCAGGCTCAAGTCCCAATTTTTTCGCCACATGTTCTTCAACAAATGGATCGATATTCGCGAAAGTACCAACAGCACCGGAAATAGCGCAAGTCGCAATCTCTTTACGGGCGTTTACAAGTCTTTCACGATTACGTTCGAACTCTGCAAAAGCTTGTGCAAGCTTAAGGCCAAAAGTTACAGGCTCAGCATGAATACCGTGTGATCGACCAACACAAACATCATCTTTGTGGGCGTAGGCTTTCTTCTTCAACGCAGCCAAAAGAAGGTCCATATCATTGAGGAGGATATCAGTAGCCTTAACCAATTGTACATTCAAGCATGTGTCTAGAACATCAGAGGATGTCATGCCCTGATGAACAAAGCGGGCTTCGTCGCCCACATATTCTTGAAGGTTCGTTAAAAATGCAATGACATCGTGTTTGGTTTCCCGTTCAATCTCATCGATACGATCAATTTCAAAGTTACCCTTTTCCCATACAGCTTTTGCTGCTTCCTTCGGGATAACACCCAGTTCAGCTTGTGCATCGCAGGCATGAGCTTCTATTTCAAACCAGATGCGGAATTTGCTTTCTGGTTCCCAAATCGCTGTCATTTCGGGGCGCGAGTAACGGGGTATCATGTGATGTCACCTTATATGCTATAAAAAGCTTTAAAAGCTCAATAGGGGCTACGATAAAGTTCTGCAATGGAACTGCTGGGCGTTCACTAGCAGAGACCGCTAGAAATCTCAACTGTTTCTAATGCTATTGTGGTTCTGATTTATGTCATTGAATGTTAAAGAAATAAAATATTAGAAATATTCAATGAAAAACAAAGGGGGACAAAACCTCTTTTCATTAGGTTAAACGCATTTTAAAGTAGAAAAGAGAGTAAGTTAATTCCACGAAACCCTTTGTATTAAAGTGTATAACTTTATGATTACAGATAAGCAGATTATTGAAGCAGCAATTCTTGTTTATGCTCACAAACCGGACGCGACAATGACTGAGGTTGCTAAAGAAGCTGGTGTGACACGGATTACTGTTAATCGAAAATTTGGTACCAAAAAAGATCTTCTTGAGATTGCATCTACTTATTGCATTGATCGTTTTGATGAGGTTTTAAGAAATGCCCAGAATACAGATTATTCCGCATTAGAGAAAATTTTCCTTATTTTAAAAGGTTTTTCTCAACTTCGTAATCACTACTTTTTCTGGATGAGAACTTCTATCGATAATAAAAGTAAACATCAGGAAGTTTTCATGCGCCAATTAGAAATGGTGGAACAATTGGTCATCGCAGCGCAACAGGCGGGAGATATCAGAACAGATCTGCCCTCGGGCTGGGTTGCGTCCCTTTTTGATTATATGGCAGTTACTGCGAGCGCGTCCACTTATCGGGGTGTTGTCGCGGAGAGGGATATTTATAAAATTTCTTGGGAAACCTTATTGAACGGAATATCTCCAAAAAAATTCTTCTGATCCACCCTATGGAACTTCTTGGCTTAGTTCGGCAATCAATTCAAGAATAGCGGTTTTAACTTCATTGTCTTTTATCTTGTTAAATGCTCGAACCAGCTCCAATGTTTCGCGCCTCGCTGCAGGGTCTTTTTTAACTCTGAGGTTATCTTCTTTTAAGGCTGCTTGTTCGAAATCCTCAAAGAAGAAGGTGATAGGGACACTCAATGCTTGGGAGAGGTCATATAATCGACTAGAGCCAATTCTGTTATCGCCCTGTTCATATTTTTGAATTTGTTGAAATGTGAGTCCAACACGTTCTGACAACTCAACCTGACTTAGCCCCAATATGGTGCGCTGCATACGCACGCGTTTTCCGACATAGGCATCAATCTTGTTTGGTTTAATTTCGGCCAAAGTGTTGCGAATATTATTCATTCTTTGAAGAATATCTTTCTTAATTATAGATTTATGTCTATTAAGTCACTAAATGTTACAAAAAATAAAATATATTGAAAATATTAACAGATCGATAACTGGTGCTGAGAGCTTTAATATTTACTCACATTAGGCCCAAAGATTTAAGGCTCGTACTTTCATTTGCGCTTACAACCAAATGATCGAGAACACGAATACCTAGCACTGCTGCCGCTGCAACAATTTCATTTGTCATAGATATATCTGCTTTGGATGGAGTTGTATCCCCCGATGGGTGATTATGCACCAAAATAACAGAAGTTGCACCCAGCTCCAAAGCGCGTTTTACAACTTCTCTGGGATATACTGCTGTTTGATTTACAGTGCCCTTTTGTTGCAATTCATCAGCAATTAAGTGATTTTTATTGTTAAGAAACAGGACACGGAAATGTTCTACATCTTTCGATCCCATTATGCCCTGGCAATATTCCAATAAGGACTGCCATGAGCTTAAAATATTTTTCTTTTCTACTTTGGATCTAAGAAGTTTTTCGCCCAACAATTCAGCAACTTTTAAAGTGGCAACTATTGCGTCCGTTACGGTATCAACTTGCAATAATTCTTCGTGAGATGCCCTTAAAACAGCTGAAAGTGAGCCGAATTTGGTAATAAGTTTTTTGGCTAAGGGTTTTGTATCAGCCCGGGCGGATGTGGCAAATAATATCATTTCAAGGAATTCATAATCAGCTAAAGCCGCAGCACCCTGATTTATGACTTTTTCTCTTAGTCTTTTGCGGTGGCCTTTTTTGTCATCGATCTTTCCTTTTATATCGCCCGCGGATTCTTCAAGGGTATAGAAAAGGGCCTCTGGTACGAGTTTCTGGCCAGATGCAGATTCAAAAGGGACAGAACTTTCTTCAGCAGTTGAGTGCAATTGCTGTGAGTTGGATTGTCCCTTTTGGTAATCTTGATCAGATGGCATAAGGCGGGCTGTTTAATCCTTGAGGCGATTTCGTAAAAATCTCATACCCAGTGTCGGTAACAGCCAGGGAATGTTCAAACTGCGCTGACAAAGATCGATCTTTTGTCACTGCGGTCCAACCATCTTCTAAAACCTTTACTTGCCACTTTCCAAGATTGATCATGGGCTCAATCGTGAAGATCATTCCAGAGCGTAGTTCGATGCCTTCGCCGGGGCGGCCATAATGCACAACGTTAGGGACATCGTGAAAGACTTGGCCCAAACCATGACCGCAAAAATCCCGAACAACTGAACATCGGTTCTTTTCGGCGTAAGACTGAATGGCATATCCAATATCGCCTAAAGTCGCCCCAGGTTTTACAACGTCGATGCCACGCATAAGACATTCATAGGTGATATCGATAAGACGGCGGGCTTTCACGCTTGGTTTTCCCGCCACAAACATACGACTTGTATCACCATGCCATCCGTCAATAGTTGGGGTTACGTCAATATTAACGATGTCACCATCTACTAATTTTTTTGGCCCCGGAATACCGTGACACACAACATGATTGATTGACGTGCAAACAGATTTGGTAAAGCCGCGATACCCAAGGGGCGCACATATGCCGCCGCGCTCGGTAATAAAATCATGGCAGAGAGTATTAATCTCGTCAGTTGTGATCCCAGGCACAACATGTTCGGTGATCATGTCGAGCGTTTCAGCCGCCAATTGGCCTGCTTTACGCATACCTTCAAAGCCTTCTTCACCGTGCAATTTAATGGCACCGGTGTTTTGGATCGGGGTATCTTTGCTATTAATATATTTCATTGGCTTTGGTTTGTTTTAAACTTCAAGTTTCAAGGTACAATCAATTAAAAGAAAAGTCAGCTCGTTTTTTATTCAACTAATTGGATTGTTGATCCGATTTTAATTTGCGTTGAATTTATTTGGCAACGATAGCAATAAACTTCAACACCTGATAATTTAGCATAGGCAAAAGCTTCTGCATATGCCGGATCAATATCACCTGCAATGTTAAAGGTCGAGCAGTCATTCCTCTGAACTAAGTAAAACATAACGGCACGATGGCCTGCCTTCACCATATTGACAAGTTCGTGTAAATGCTTGGTGCCGCGAGACGTAACGGAGTCGGGAAATTCAGCAGCCCCCCCTGATCGCTTTAACGTGACACTCTTTACTTCCACGTAGC
>JAESSA010000012.1 GCA_016764355.1 Sneathiella sp.
AAAGAAATTGGTCGGAGAGAGTGAGTCGGTAAATTGTTTGGTGAAGAAGCTAACCTTCTGTCTGGCGGTATCGTCTAACCCGTCAACATCTGCAACCGTTTCATTGACCCAATTGGAGGTCAGTAAATAGGTTTGTTTAATATAGTCAAAAACCTGATTTTTGCTCCATTCTTCTGAACGGAAACGTTTATCCCCTTTAACTTTTTTAGCGTTAGGTGGGCTTGACTGATCTCCCATGGATTGGGCCATGTTCTTCCAAATATCCATGTAGCCCTGCCAGAGGGCCGTTTGAGCATTGATTAGTTTGGAAGGGTCTTCTGACATGCGTTTTGCCAAGTCAAGAAACGCACCGCCAATATTGAATGGGTCGGGATCAAATTCATCAGTTTTTTGTTTGCTATAGAAATCGCTGATCATTGTCTGACTCTTTTGCGAGATTTTGATCAGGTTATTAGCAAGCTCTTGCGCGTCAATTGATGCGCTTTCCATATCTTGAAAGTCTTTTTTATCCTGCACCTTAGCACCCCTTAGGTTCGGTTTATTACTGACTCACTCTAACCAGTTTAGCAAATGTTGCAGTATGCACACTAGAAAAATGGAATATTTTAGCAATTTCTGTTTGGCTTCTCGAAATGATTGCGAAAATGTCGCCTATATGCTTTATGTTGTTCCGAATTAATTCGGGGTGGCGGGGATTCGTAAGCATTTGAATCCGCCTTTGTGCATACCCCTTACTTAAGATGCAGTTTACGGGCGACGAATATGGTGAGTTTACAGATTTCCACTTTACTAGACCTTAAAGGCATGAAAAGCGGCGTGTCAAAAACGGCACTGATGGCAGCGATACTTGCAATTTCCGCCTGTTCTACGCCAGATTGGGCCGATCCCACTGAATGGTTTGATGGGGATAGTAGCGGGCCTGCGCGCCCTACTCAAATTGAACAACCCAAAGATGAGTATCCCGCATTGGGCTCCGTACCCGATGAAGCGGGTAAAAATGTTTCTATTGAAGAAGCTCGTGATATTGCTGAAGGCTTAAAAGCCGATCGCGAAAACGCTCAATATACAGATGAAAAACTGCGGGCCGATACGGCGCCTCAGGCGATGCCAATGCCAAAAGCTGCCCCAGTCGTTCCACAAACTGCCGCGGTGCCTGTGTCAAATGGGCCAACTGTTCCAGCTATTCCAACCGCAACCGTTGCTGCGGCTCCTATTCCAAGCCCTGTACAAATTCCGAGTGTCGGGATGCCAAAGCCGGTTGCGGTTCCGCCGATTGGGCAAGCATCGACAATGGGTCAGGTCCCGCAAGTCTCTCAGACAAGTTCTGGTGTGAAGTTAATGCCAAATGCGGCACCCGTGACAACGCCACAACAAGCCTATTCAAGGATTGCGCCGGGAACCGGAACTACTGTTATTAGTGGAACTGGCGTGAATAACGTATTCCAGCAGCAACTTGCAGCTTCAGCCGCAACGACAACAAATCTGCCGGCAAATATGCAGTTTCAATCTTATCCTGCTCAACCGCTAGGTCCTTCAGCTGTCACAGTATCCCCAATTGTACGGGATACTTATAATAACCCAATTATCGCTGGATATGGTGCGAATGTAGGTGGTGCTACGGCCCAAGGTCGTGCCTATGGTGTTCCAATGACAAGTGGCGCGCAACCCGACGCCATTATCTATTTTGAAACCGGCTCTTCTCGTATTGGGGCTGGGGACCGGGCTAAGCTTGCAAAACTTGTTCAAGTTCAAAAACAAACCGGGGCACTTATCCGGGTTGTAGGGCATGCGTCCAGTCGCACGCGGGAATTACCAGAAGACCGTCACATGCTTGTGAATCTTAGAATGTCGCAACAACGCACAAGTGCTGTTGTGGCAAGTTTGATCAAAATGGGCGCGGATACAAGCAAAGTTATTTTGGAATCTGTGAGTGACCGAGCCCCTATTACAAGAGAAGCAATGCCAAGTGCGGAAGCAAAAAATCGTCGCACAGAAATCTTCCTCGTAAAATAGTTTAACAACGTATAAATAAACCATCGCATTCTGCCCGGCGAATTCATTGTATCTTTGATCTTTGAAGCGCTGGGCACAAATGCATTAGCAATAAGAGAAACGGCCTATGAACCCCGAATTTCACCGTATCAAACGACTGCCCCCATACGTATTTGAAGAAGTTAATCGTATGAAAGCAGCGGCGCGAGCGGCCGGAGAGGATATTATCGACCTTGGCATGGGGAATCCAGATACCCCAACCCCGAAACATATTGTCGATAAGCTTATTGAAACCGTACAAGATGGACGGACGCACCGATATTCAACAAGCCGCGGGATTCCAGGCCTTCGTAAGGCTAATGCAGCCTATTATAAACGCCGGTTTGGTGTTGTAATTGACCCCGATACAGAAACCATCGCAACCTTGGGATCTAAGGAAGGTCTTGCCAATCTTGCCATGGCTATCACCACGCCGGGCGATGTTATTTTGTCACCCAACCCAAGCTATCCTATTCATCCATATGGATTTATTATTGCCGGGGCCGTGGTTCGTCACTTTGAAGTGGGACCGGACATTGATTTCTTTGAAGCGTTAGAGCGGGGGATGCGTCATTGTATTCCAAGCCCTACATGTCTGATTTTAAACTTCCCATCCAATCCAACTGCAATGACGGTGGATCTGGAGTTTTATCAAAAAATCGTGAAGTATGCTAAAGAGCATGACATGTATATTTTGTCTGATTTGGCTTATGCTGAGATTTACTTCGGAGACGAAAAACCGCCGTCAATTTTGCAAGTTGAAGGGGCCAAAGATATCGCTGTTGAATTTACGTCCCTATCGAAAACCTATTCCATGCCCGGTTGGCGCATGGGCTTTGCAACGGGTAACAAAAAGCTGATCGGTGCGCTCACCCGAATTAAATCGTATTTGGATTATGGTGCCTTCACTCCAATTCAGGTGGCTGCAACGGCTGCCTTGAACGGTCCACAAGAGTGTGTGCAGGAAGCGCGTGACTTGTACCGCTCCCGTCGGGATGTCATGATAAGTGGTATGGCCGCTGCCGGTTGGGATATTCCTTCACCAGATGCAACCATGTTTGCATGGGCACCCATTCCAGAACCTTTTACAAGTATCGGCAGCTTGGAGTTTTCAAAGTTGCTGTTGAAAGAAGCTAATGTTGCCGTGGCACCGGGCTTGGGCTTTGGCGAACATGGTGATAAATATGTTCGTATCGCTCTCGTTGAAAATGAACAACGTATTCGGCAAGCGTGCCGGAATGTGAAGAAATTTATGGCAGATGCAGATAAACATCTGGCGGCTTTTAATTTAAAGAAATAGTGGCGAAAAAAATGAAAATCGGTGTTGCAGGTATAGGAACAGTTGGCGTTGGAGTTATTAAAATTCTTGAGCAGCACGGCCAGCTATTAAGCGACCGATGCGGACAGGATCTTGAAATCACGGCTGTTTCAGGCCGTGATCGGAGGAAAGATCGTGGCGTTTCATTGGATGGCATGACTTGGTACGACAATGCGGTTGATATGGCGTCCGACCCGAATGTTGATCTGGTGGTTGAGCTTATCGGTGGCAGCGACGGTGTGGCTAATGATCTCTGTCGGGCAGCGTTAAAAGCGGGCAAATCTGTCGTGACCGCAAATAAAGCTCTTATTGCTGTTCATGGAACTGAACTTGCAACACTCGCCGAAGATAAAGGCATCTCCCTTAATTATGAAGCCGCGGTTGCCGGTGGTATTCCCATTGTGAAGGCCATGCGCGAAGGGCTAGCAGGGAACGCGATTAGCCGTGTGTATGGGATTCTCAACGGAACGTGCAATTACATTTTGACTGAAATGGAAGAGACCGGCGGGGATTTTGATGCAATTTTGAGTGATGCACAAGCGTTAGGATATGCAGAAGCTGATCCAAGTTTTGATGTTGACGGTGTGGATGCAGCCCATAAGCTGGCAATCCTAACAAGTCTTGCTTTTGGAACGCCCGTAGATTTTGACAGTGTTTATATTGAGGGCATTCGCGAAATTTCGGCGCTGGACATTGCTTTTGCCAAAGAATTTGGTTTCCGCATCCGGCTTCTTGGAGTTGCCCGTAAAACCGAAAAAGGCATCGAGCAACGTGTTCATCCCTGTATGGTGAAAAAAGATACGCCTATTGCCAATGTATCCGGTGTTTTCAACGCCGTTGTCGCTGAAGGTGACTTTGTTGATAATACTGTCTATGAAGGGCGCGGCGCGGGGGAAGGTCCAACCGCCTCTGCTGTTGTTGCGGATATTATGGATATTGCGGCCGGGCGGACATGCCCAACATTCGGCATACCAGTTCGTAAAATGATTGATATTCCCAAAGTGGCCGTCGAAGAGCATGTAGGCTGTTATTATGTTCGCTTAAACGTATTTGATCGTCCGGGTGTGATTGCTGATATTTCAGCGGTTTTTAGGGATGAAGAAATTTCTATTGAGAGTTTACTGCAACGAGGCCGATCACCAGAAGAAGCAGTGTCTGTTGTGCTGACAACCCATGAGGTGAAGGAAGCCGCGATCGTAAAGGCTCTCGCAAAAATCGAAAAATTTGATCATAGCGTCGGGACACCACGCATGATCAGAATTGCAAAATTATAAATTATATTTGCCGGAATAACTTTCGGCTTCCTATTTGTTGGATGGAATAAAATGTCTGAAATATCTAAATTGGATAGAAAACTTACACTGGAAATCGTGCGTGTGACCGAGGCTGCGGCCCGTGCCGCTTGTGCACTTGTCGGTGTTGGGGATGAAAAGGCTGCGGATCAGGCGGCCGTGGATGCGATGCGGACTGCGCTGAACGATCTCGATATTGACGGCACAATTGTCATTGGTGAAGGTGAGCGGGACGAAGCGCCTATGCTCTATATCGGAGAGAAAGTTGGAACAGGAAATGGTCCAAAAATCGATATCGCTCTCGATCCTTTGGAAGGCACGACACTGACTGCAAAAGGGGGCCCGAATGCCTTGGCGGTTATTGCATTTGCAGAATCCGGGAATTTCTTGAACGCACCTGACACCTACATGGAAAAAATTGCTGTAGGTGGTGGATTGCCAGAAGGTATTCTTAATATTGATCTATCAGCTGGAGAAAATATCAAAGCAGTCGCCAAAGCTAAAGGTGTTCCTGTGAGCCAGATGATGGCTTGTGTGCTGGATCGTCCGCGTCATGGTGAAATCATTGCAAGTCTTCGTGAAGCTGGTGCCCGTGTTACTTTGATTTCAGACGGTGATGTTGCGGGCGTTATGGCAACAGCAACGCCAGATACTGGTATCGACATGTATATCGGTACAGGCGGTGCCCCTGAAGGTGTGCTTGCGGCCGCTGCCCTTCGTTGTATTGGTGGTCAAATGCTAGGCCGCCTTGTCTTCCGCAATGAAGATGAGAAAGCCCGTGCGGCCAAATGGGGTATCACTGATTTGAAGCGCACTTACAATCTCGAAGAATTGGCCTCTGGAAGCGTTATCTTTGCCGCAACAGGTGTCACTGACGGCTCTATGCTTAAAGGTGTTCGGCAAGTAGCGGGCCGAGTTCGCACAGAATCACTTGTGATGCGATCCCACACAGGTACAGTACGGCACGTTCGTGGCGACCACCGCGCGTAAATTTAAGGAAATATCATGAGTGAGCAGTCTGTCCCGGCTTTTTTAGGTGTTGAAAGCTCACTCAAAGATAAAAGATGGAGACCAAGGTCCAGTGATGACCGCCTTGGTCTCGCTCTATCTCAGCGGCTAGGTATCCCGGAAATCATCGGCAGGGTTTTGGCCGGCCGTGATGTGGGTCTTGATGAGGCAGAGCAATATTTATCTCCCACACTTCGGGAAATGATGCCCGACCCATCGAGCTTTAAAGACATGGATACGGCGTCCAGTCGCATTGTTGCTGCGATCCAGAATAAAGAAAATATCGCTGTTTTTGGTGATTATGACGTGGATGGTGCTACCTCTTCGGGGTTGCTCAAGCGGTTTTGCGATAGCCTAGGAGTGCCACTCCTAATTTATATTCCAGATAGAATGAAAGAAGGGTACGGCCCAAATACGGGTGCTTTTGATCATTTGAAATCAAAAGGGGTGTCCTTGGTCATTACGGTTGACTGCGGTATTGTCTCTTTTGAAGCGCTGGACCATGCTAAAAATATTGGCTTGGAAATTATAGTCGTCGATCATCATCAGGCGGAGACGAGGCTGCCGACTGCGGTTGCTGTCGTAAACCCGAAACGTCACGACGAATCCCAGAAATATACTTATCTGGCTGCTGTTGGGGTCACTTTTTTACTCCTCGTGGCAATTCACCGTGATTTACGAAAAGCGGGCTGGTTTGGCGATAAAACGCCCCCCAATCTGATGGCATTTCTGGATCTGGTCGCCCTTGGTACGGTGTGTGATGTGGTCCCTCTTGTCGGGCTTAATCGGGCTTTCGTTGCGCAAGGGCTAAAAGTAATGGCCCGGCGGACTAATCCAGGACTTGTGGCTTTGGGGGATGTGGCTGGGCTAGATGAGTCTCCAGGCACCTATCATCTTGGATATTTACTGGGCCCCCGCGTTAATGCAGGGGGGCGTGTTGGGAGATCTGAGTATGGCGCACAACTTCTGGCAAGCACCAATCCGGCGGAATGTCAGAAGCTGGCTGAGTATCTTGATCAGTATAATCAGGAACGAAAAGAAATTGAGGCTTTAGTTACCGAAGAAGCTTTGGAGATGGCCGAGAAATCCGGAAAAGGAAATGATCCAGTTCTTGTGGTTGCAGGGGAGGGATGGCATCCCGGTGTGATCGGGATTGTCGCAAGTCGTCTAAAAGACGCTTATCAGAGACCAACTGTTGTAATTGCTCTGGATGGGGGCGAGGGGAAGGGGTCCGGGCGTTCTGTTCCCGGTGTTGATCTTGGTGCCGCTATTGGGGCTGCGCGCCATAAGCAGCTGATAGTAGGCGGTGGCGGCCATGCTATGGCGGCTGGTCTTACTCTTGAGCGTGAGAAAATCGGAGCCTTTACAGATTTCCTGAACGAACGATTATCTGATGATGTCACCTTGGCGGTTAAAGGCGCCAGTATAGGCATTGACGGTGCGTTGAGCGTCGAAGGAGCTACAGTAGATTTAATCTCCCAATTAGAGATGGCAGGTCCTTTTGGCGCGGGGAACGCTGAACCCCGATTTGTGATCTCTAATGCTCGTATTGTATCGGCAAGCATCGTTGGCGAAAATCATGTGCGTTGTATCTTAACGGGAAGCGGAAATAGAGGGCGTCTAGCTGGTATTTGCTTCAGAAGTTTAGAGACACCATTGGGCGATGCACTTCTTTCTCATCAGGGGGCAAGTTTTCATATTGCAGGTCATTTAAGAAAGAATACGTGGAAGGGAAATACGACGGCTCAAATCCTCATTGAAGACGCCATAAGGCTTTCCTGATAAATGAGCCTTTCTGCCATGTTTGAAGGCCATAATGAAAAAAAATATAAAAGATGTTGTTTTTCTCTTGCCAAGTGCCTCGAACACCTTTAAATCCCTCTCCAGCGACACGGTGTGTCCCCTTCGTCTATCGGTTAGGACGCCAGGTTTTCATCCTGGAAAGAGGAGTTCGATTCTCCTAGGGGATGCCAACTTCCTTCAGTTGTGAAGGATTTTGATAGTCGCTTTTTCTCTCTGATCAGCTCAGTTTTCGAGGCAGTATAGTGAAGCCTGTTTCTTGTTAGGCTTTGTGTAGTTGATCCAAGTGGTAAATCCTTTGGGATATCTTCACATGCCCGGAATTCATTGAAAAACATATCCATTGACGCCAACTCTAATTGATCTGAAGGTGAATATTAAGGCTGTGGTATATATGCTTCAGTACAGTAAGGTGCTTGGGTTTGTAAAAATATTAGCGGGCACCATATGGATAAAGACTGATGTCGGCTCTGGTGCCGTAGAGTATCTTTATGTGTAGCGTTTTGTCGAGGTGGGGCAATAACAAGGTTAGAGGCTAAAATGGATTTACGCTTGTGCTTTGAAAATAAGGCGGGCATTCGAATAGATGAAGCGTCTGTGTTTCGTCATTATGCTGAGAACTATTTGAACGGTTTTAACGTTGAATGGGGCGGATCAATTAGTGTCCCCCATAGCGATACTCACACTGGCCCTATGGAGCCTCTCTGGCAGTATCGTATACCCGATGCGAGTACGGCATGTCGGGACTATCTGGCAGAGTATCTGGAGCGAAACCCCATGGCGGGCTATTTCGTTCATGTATATGAATGCAATAGCGGTGTTCAGGACAGAAAAATCAATTAGTTCAATAAACGTCCCTGATTGGAAGATGGCCTTTATTTGGCGTCAAATTTGGCATCTTCTATATCAGCACCAACAAGGACGGCCCCTGATAGGTCAGCACCGATAAAGTTGGCATCTATGAGGTTGGCTTCAGTCAGGTCTGCGTCCTTCAGTTTCGCACCTGCGAAATTTGCTGCTGCCAGATTTGCGGGCCATTTTTTCCCGATAGGCTCATTATTGGGCCCTTTTAAGTCAACAGCCGTGATCATAGCACCAGTCAAATCAGCCTCAGTAAGGTCACTGTGAGTCAGGTTTACGCCTTCCATAATGGTAAAAGACAAGTTTATGCCCTTCATTTTGCAATGAGACATGTCTGTCATGACCATTTGCGCGCCACGAAGGTTCGATTTGTTCAAATTCGCACCGCGCATACTGGCACCGCTTAGTGCGCAATCGCTGAGATCCATATTCGACAAATCCATGTTTGACAGATCTGCACGCTCTCCTCGGCCACCACTAGAGGCAACCCAATCGAAATGTTTTTCCAAGATCGATTGTAAGCTGGGAGACAATGGAGTTGTTTTGGGTGCGGAGGCTTCATCGGTTTCTATATCGAGGACTTTGGCTTGTTCAAGGTCAATACCCTCTAGATTAGCGCCGCGCAAATTGGCGTTGGAAAAGTCACAACCCTCAACATTTGCACCGGCCAAATTAGCGCCTGTCAGGTCGGCTCCATCCAGATTCGCATTGGAAAGGTTACAGCCCGCCATATCGGCCCCCATAAGGCCTGCATCTTTCAACTGGGAATTACTTAAATTTGCTCCCGTTAGCTGAGAATAAGCAAGATTTGCATTCGTTAAAGAAGCACCAGACAAGTTTGCGCCTGTCAGGTTCGCTTTTTCTGCAATAACATTCTTCATGTCCGAATTACTGAGGTCGGATGACCCAAATGTAATCGTTTTGCCGCCCGCCAAAATCATAGATCCGCCACGAAAGTCAGCTTCCTGTAAATTTGCGCCATTTAGCCTTGCCCCTTTTAGTTCTGCCCCCCGAAGGTCAGCTCGAATAAGAAGTGCATTGGTTAAATCTGCTTTGGTAAGGTCGACGGCGAACAAGTCTGCTGAAATTAAATTTGCAGACCGTAAAATAGCGCGGGAAAGTTTACACCCAGATAAGACTGATTTCTGTAACTTTGCGCCCTCAAAATTTGCACCAGAGAAATCTTGTTGTCTAAAAACAGCCTGCTTACCTTCTTTTGGAGAGCGAAGCCATTTACCATGCATATCCAGCATTTGCATTATTTCTTGTGGCGTCAGCGACGTCATTGTTTAACCTTAAGCTCAGTTATGGGTAATCGAAATTCTAAATCTTGTAGTAGAAAATCAAAAACAGATAAAATCAGTTAACTTATTTATAATTTTCAGTATTACGAAATCAAGGTTAATAACACGTTTCAGATAAAATTTATTAGCAAAAATATTAAGTACCGGAGCGCCAAAACATGAAAATTACACAAGAGAACGTCAACGACGTTGAAAAATGGGCGGAATCAATGCGAGACTTATATATTCAAAAAGGTCTGGAACTTGCCGCAACGCTTGGCTTTGAATCACTTCGTGAATATTTGGACGCGGCTGAAAATTCGGAAAGCGACGAAGATAAATCACTCGCTCAATTACGCGAAGAATGGCAAGCAGCAGAAGTCTTTTATCGTGATGCCCGTCAAATTCTTAATGCGGGACGGCAAGGTGGGTAATTTAGACAATACTATTCTCAACACACCCTCAGCAAACACTGCTCTCCAACATCTAAAAGACGCAATTCCTGTTTTAGAGGAAATGTACAATCAAGGGGCAAGAGAGCCACGTCGTGTTTTATTGATTAATATTTACAAGTTTTTGGCGAGTTAAGAAGTACCGGTTAATAACTCTTGGCGCTTTTTTTCAACGATATCTGTTATTTTTTTGATAAATCGTTTTTCTTTATCTTCGGAAATTTCAAATTTCACACCGACACCATCTCGCATTTGACGAACCACTTTTGCGGGGATCATGCCAACATTTTCGATATTTACTGTGAGTCTTGTGTCATCTAAAAGGCAAACATCCATTCTAATACCAGCACCCCCAGCAGATATATTAAGAATGCGCCCAGTATAAGAACCGCTATCACTTTCTACAGTCGTCGGATTTGACACAAGAATTCTCTTATGTTGCCGGCGGTTACTATCCTCAGTTTCTTGCATCGTTTTCCCCTAATACACAATGAGACTGTATATGCCTCTTGTGCGCTCCCAAGATTTTCTGAGGAGAACACTGGATCAAAATGATTAATAACTTATTTTCAAAAACGAGAATATCTCTAATTTTAATAAATTTATTACAAATAATTCCATTAATAATTTGTTCAGAAATATTGAGTATTATTCTGCTAAGCGGAATTTGTGTGGGCTTTGAGCATACTCTTAACATTAGGATGAATGACAATGCAGCAGGCTGAATTACAATCCTTGGTAAAAGGTCTTAAAGCGGACTTTAAAAAACCGACGCAA
Organism: Sneathiella sp.; assembly: GCA_016764355.1. Taxonomy (GTDB): domain Bacteria; phylum Pseudomonadota; class Alphaproteobacteria; order Sneathiellales; family Sneathiellaceae; genus Sneathiella. The sequence continues at coordinate 10,823 of JAESSA010000012.1, forward strand.
CAGAACAGAAAAACAATTGGAGACAGAGCAAATCTCGCAAATTTAGCGGCGCTTGAGATGCTTGTCGAAACTGTTGCTGAGAAAAATGCAGTCTCTTTCTCTGAAAAGGGAGACAGCCTTCAAAATTTAGCAAAAGAGCTTTCAGAACTTACCGGTTTTATCGATGATCTTGGTGAGCGCTATAAGAAAAGTTGAAGCCCTCTTTTATAGAAACATAAACAATATACTTTTAAAGGCCGGATTTCCCGGTCTTTTTTATTCAGATGGCCTGAATCCCTTTTATTATGTCCAGTCATCTCCATTCTTGCAAAAACTCTCTCTAATATATAGCGTTGATTTAAATAAAAGAATTAAACTCAATTGGGGTGGAATATGAGTTGGCAGTCTTACCTGGCAAATTTTATTGTTCGCAGACGTTTTAAATCTAAAAGTCCGGAGGGAACAAGTGTTGAGCAGGCAAGGTTTGGTCTGGATTCAATTAGTGCAAGGAAATTCAAGAAACCCAAGCGCTTAAGTATCTCATCTGTTGCTGAACCGGGCGTTCCAGGTGAATGGCTGCGCTTCGCAGGTTGTGAAGAGGGTAAGGTTTGTTTGTATTTTCATGGGGGGGGGTATTTTTGGGGAACGCCAGAGAAATACCGCTCTTTAACAGCTCGCCTAGCTAAAGAGTTTGGTGGTCCCGTTTTTGTCCCTGATTACAGTTTGGCCCCCGAGGCACCATATCCGGCAGCAGTAGATGATGCCTTAAAGGCTTACCAATATATATTGGAGACAGGTGTCCCTTCAGGCAAAATCGCAATAGCCGGCGATTCAGCTGGCGGGGGGCTGGCCTTGGCGCTTGTTCTCGCCATAAAAAGAGAAGGGCTTTTATTACCCGGAGTCGTGACCCTTATCTCTCCGTGGACCGACTTGACTTGTTCTGGAGAGAGTATGAGTTTCAATAGTAGAAAGGATCCCCTCTTTCAGCCCAGTATGCTGATGTGGAATTCTAGATATTATGTCGGGGACAATGACAAGAGTAATCCTTATATTTCACCACTGTTTGGTGATTTAACCGGTTTACCACCCATTCTCTTTCAGGTGGGAAGTACTGAGGTGCTTTTGGATGATTCCAGACGTGCCCATCAGAAGATTTCAGAGCAGGGGGGCTCCTCCAAATTGGATATATGGCCCAAAGTTATGCATGTATGGCATCTTGCTGCAGATTTTATCCCTGAGGGTCGCCGCGCAATCAAGCAAATGGCGTCTTTTATGAATATTCACATAAACTAAAAATATATTATGTAGCGCCAGGTTTTTAAGCCCTATTGCACAAAATTTGTGGATTAGCTTGTCACATTTTTCTGTTTCTTATCGTCTTTAAGGATAACTAAACAGGAGAATTTATGACTAAAAACCCTTTAGCTCCTAGTACTCAGCCGACAATGGAATGGGCTGTTACAGATATATTTCTGCCAGGCCAGCATCCAACAGAGAAGCTTCGTTGGGTTCATGATCCGGATGCCTGTATCCTTATTAAGGGGGATGATCAGCCTTGGTATAATTTATTGGCCCTTACGTACGGTGAAATTGGGTATTGCGGATACCCACATGGGCTTGAGCGGGCTGCCATCTTGACGATTATGAACTTAATTCCTGACTTAAAAGGGCCGTTATCTCAAAAGTTTACAGATCGCTTATATTACTTGTTCGATGTTTGCGCGCCCTATTTAGATACGCTGGATGAGGAATTTGTCTTTAGTTCCACTTTTCGGTTTCAATTAAGAAAAATTATCAAGGGAAACCTGTTTAGAGCACTGCTAGATGATGCGCAGAATAATGCCTTACCCGTTGATCAGTGGCGAAATAAAGCACAATTATTCATGGAGTTTGTTGGTCCAGATGATTGGAAAAATCGCCAATGCTGGAATGAGGGGATACACACTTCAATCAAGTGGCCGGACAGCATCAATGATAAGAGATATCCCAGCACTGCCAATAGCCCAATCAGGCCCGATTTGCTAACCTGCTTATGCTTGTTTGAGGAATTTGAGTACGCGGATTGCTTGATAGATATGGGATATGATTTAAGTCACTTTTTGCTCTTTAATTTTCAGATGGATTTTTGGCGGCAAGGAGGAGAAAATCCTTCGTTCCTAAAACATGTTCGGCCTTTTTGTATTGGTGCAGTGGACTGGGTCAAAGCAAAACAAAAAGAGCCCGAACCTTCTGTAAATGCGAGTGAGTGGGATGTTGTCGCTTGGCACAGGGTGAATAAGGACCAAGATCAGCCTCGTGATAATCAAATAAGCCGTGATGAGTATAAATCACTATTGGTGCTTAAAACTCTGTCGAATGAGCTCAGTTTGAACGAGGTAGCTGGCAATGCAGTTGAGGGTGCAAACGCGTATTTAGGTGCTTGTCAAGGGCTCAGCCTTCCTGAATATACCCCTGAGTTTGAGGGTTAAAGATGGAGGCGGAAGGACTGGGGCATATTCAAATTTCTATTTTTGATCCCTCTCTTGAGAATTTTGGTATCGTTTCGACCGATACAGGTGAGCAGGGGGTGTGGGAGCCGGGGGATGACGATGTTCGGATTTTAAAGGGCCTGCTTATGAGGGCCACAGTAGAGTCGGGGAGCGAAGAGGATATGGCTGCTATTAAAGAGGCTGTGAAATATCTTAATAATTTTCTCAGTGCCATAAATCTAGGAAACTAATTCTATTTAGTTGTGCGCACTTTTGAGACGAAAGTGCGCACAAATCTTATACTGCTCGCCAAAATCCGTGGAAGCTTAAAGGGGTGTGGTGGGTAAGCTGTAATGTTGCAACGGGTCCGTCTGAGAGTGCCGCTGCATCTAGGATCGCCAAAAAGCTTTTCCCGGTTTTCCCATCAAGGCCAACAGTCATTAACCATCCTCGGGATTCATCTGCCGGGTGGGCGGGGTCAGGGGCGAAAATGGCCTCTCCTACATGAATATGATCACCAAAATCGAAACTGTCTGTCTTGCCAGATGAAAAATCGAGGCTGCTAACAGCGGAATGGAAAATATTATTGTCGACCCCCATGGTGGTATACCCTTTGGAGTGGGCGTAACACCCTTTTGTCGGATGGATAATTGGGAATTCGCAGGACTGGTTGGACAAGATAGTTTCAGTCGCTGTTTTCCGGGCCATGTCAATTTCGTAGCGGCGCGAGAGCCCTTTGGAATTGGACGTTCCAATATCTCCCTTCATAATTGTTTTGAAGGCGGCTTCGTTTCCAAGAAAATGATCAGGTTCTTCATATCCAATGAAATCGGCGATAATCTTGCCCCCGACCTCATAGGCGTTATAGCTATGCCACATCCACGCACCGGGAGCTTCAATTATGATGGGCTCCTCACTTCCACTTTTATGAAGAAGAACAAGCAGATTTCCTTTTTCGGGCTCCCATTTCAAGGCGTCTCTGAAACTTTTAGCGCCGACCATCATGGGGAATAAATTCAGGCCCGCGGGTTGCAGGTTGAGGATGACATAATTTTCAGTAACGAAAAAGTCGTGCATGTAGGCACTGCGTGGTAAATCTACACTGAACTGGCTTTTTATGGATCCGTTGCCGCCCTGTATGATCACATGTGCTTTCATTACCCGACCAAATTCCGTGCCGAATAAGATCCAATCGCCATTTTGTGCATCGATTTTCGTATGGGCTTTGAAGTTCTTGAGAGCACCGGATCCGATTTTTTCGGGCCCATAAGTTTCCAAAGTCTCACCATCCAGAACATAGGGGTAATCCACCTCATCGAAGGCATAAAGCTTACCATTGCGGTAATGAGGGACGATACCTGCCTGGCTTTTGATGTCTGGCGGGCCCAAATTTTTTAAAAAACCACCGGGTGCAAGAGTGGTCCACGTTTCGCTTGTAAATTTTCCAGCAGCCTCTTCTGCCAGAAATTTTTCGGTTCTCACAAAACGGTTCTGATAACTGACTTTTCCATCAATAATGTGAAAGGCTTGGATTAAGCCGTCGCCATCGAGCAGATTGTTTTTGGTTTTAGTGCCTCTCTCAAACCGGCCAGGGCCGTTTCTGTATAAAACCCCATTCAAACCTTTAGGAATATCACCTTGAATAACCGGCTGATAGTTGTGTTCAATCTCTATTGTCCGTCCCAACAAAGCACGCCAGTCTGTTCCGGATATTGTTTTCTCAGCTACGACCAATTCACCCTCCATCCCAAAATATAGATCAATTTTTAGTTTTTTATCATATAAACTTAACAATGTTAAGATAGAATTAGAACTTAACACTGTAAAGATAAGCCTGTAAAGAGTGTGATTATGAACACAGAAAAACGGACCTATCATCATGGAGGCTTGCGGGATGCGCTGATCGAGGCAGCCGTTCTGATTTTAGAGGAGGAAGGGATCGCAAAAATGTCCCTACGCTCCATTGCGAGAAAAGCGGGGGTTAGCCAAGCGGCTCCCTATAGCCATTTTGCCAATAAGAGTGCACTTCTTATTGAAGTCGCAGCCTTTGGATTTTCTAAATTTAGCAGTGCATTAGAAAATCCCGTTGCCTCAGGTGACACTCCTGACGATTTACGGGAACATTTAGCGAAGTTAGGCGTGGTTTACGTTAATTTTGCCATGGAAAATAAAGCCCTTTTCCAATTGATGTTTGGGGATGCCCTGTCCCATATTTCAAAAAGTGAAACTTATCTGAAAGAAGGGGAGCGGGCGTATAATTGTATCGATAAAGCCGTCCGCCGGTTGAAAGATGAGGCGGCTGCAACCCTTGCCGCGTGGTCCATGGTCCATGGGCTGGCAACTTTAATGGTAGATCAAAAGATCAATGTTGCGCCGGATGTCGGCAATCAAGTCCGATCAATTCTACAGTTTTTGAGTTTGAAATAGGCTGCAAGGGACCCTTTTAGCCGAAGAGACCCTTGCTATTTTGGGGCTACAGATTCAGTTGTAATTGTGGGCGCCCGTTTGAAGTTTTCTCATCTGTTATACCATCTTGATTCACCGTACAGCTAACGCGTTGACGAAAGGAAGAAAAGCTCTCAAACGTCACGACATCTATGGGCTCATCAAAGTGAAAAGAGACGCGGAAACGGTCGGATAGTCCAGTATCGTTAATGGATTTTACCAATGCCTTAAAGGGTTGTCCCAGATACAGGCCGGTTACTTTTTCACCTATGGATACGGGACATTTTCTTATCAATGCCACGGAGGCTGCCCGTAAGCAATTCCAGTCTTTAAATCCATATTTGTGGGACAATAATTCTAAGGCACGGCTATGGCTTATTGGGTGTTCAGATAAGCTTTTTTCAGCGCGTAAATCGGCTGCTTGTTTTTTTAATTCAGAAGCGGGGGGGATAGAATTGGGATTAGACATCACAAACCTCAAATGTTCGGATGCGGATACTATATGGGGCTCACATTACCATCATACCGCACGACAAAATCAGGGGCGATGAATTGAATTGGAATGGCTTCACCAAGGAATAAACCGTGAGCGGCAGGGGCCATAACCCTGAAATAGCTTATAGGGGGCAAAGTTTGAGAAGTCAATGCGGAGGAAGTTTTGCGCTGGAAGTTTATGAATCGTCAGTCCAGAAGTCGATTTCAAATTTAGGATCAATATTGAGCCACTTCAACATTTTTTGTCTCAATTCCTCTCGGTCATCATTTGTTTTGCTGTTAAAGATTTCAGTGGAAACATTTCCTGTATCCGTGAGTGCCTGCCACATTCTAATAACGCCATAGCTAAGGGCGGAACTGGTTAAAACAGCATTTTTATAGTGCCCTAGATAGGCACGTTTGTTTACATATTCTGTAATAGTTCTCAGATCGTCTTGAGTAAGTTTATTTTCGCAGTCAAAAATCTCAACGCAAAAATTAGTAGGGGGGGAATATAAAGGGTGATGTTTTATGCCTCTGAATCTTTCCAAGACGCTTTCCAGCGTCAAGTCGCCATAATGTTTAATGAAAACACAATTGGCGTCTTGATGTACGTAAATCTTAAAAGAACTATCCATTTGATTGAATATAACCCAAGGCAATTAAAATAATAAAAAATTTTGATAGTATTAATTTTTTTTCGTTTTTTCTGCTGTTTCGCCAATTATCCCAGCAGTTTTAAGGTAATTTAAAGGGCAGCAAATACCAATGCTGTTCCCTCTGTTGTAATAGTCTCCAGCATAAAAATAGCTGAGCATATCCTCCTTTTTAGTTAAGTGGATAAAATGAGCATTTACTAGGACCAAATTATCTTCTAATACAATTTGGGACTATATTAGTATCTGCTATATACTGCAGAGAGTGAAGGGCGTTTAACAAGCACTTGGTATTTGTAATATGGTAAAGCGACAGCTCACTATGAAATTTATTTCAAATTGCTCATTTTCTGCATGCATGTTCGTTTTATTCGCAGTCTTTCATGCATTTTGGCTCCCAACATCATCAGCTCTAGCAAACGAGCACTCAAATACGCTTTATATTGTCACTGAAAATTATCCTCCCTATGAAATGAATCCTTCGATTAATGGCAGAAAAGGGTTTGATTTTGAAGTTGCAAACGCTGTTTTTAAAAAAATGGGGTATGCTCCAAATATTGTGTTCTTGCCCTGGAAGAGAGCATTAAAGGAAGCCGAAGAGGGCGCCACAATTGGAATCCTTACGTGTGCATATCAGATGGAACGAGAGAGCTTTATTATTTTCTCGGAACCACTTAGCGGTTATACCCACGGTTTTTATGTCAGGGCCGACTTTAACGGGCCGGTTCCCAAATCGATAAACGATATTGTTGGGCAACGTGTTGCCTCCATACGGGCATATACAAGTTTACAAGAATTGAAGGATATTGGCTCAAAGCCATTGGCGGCACCAAATGTAAAATCTGCCGTTCTAATGTTGCGAGACAACCGATTTGACTATTTATATGTAAGCAAGGAGGCCACCGATTTTGAGATTAAAAATCTTGGTATGACTAGTCTGTTTAAATTTTACCCTACCTCTGAACATGATTTCCATTTTTGTTTCAGCAAAAAGTATCCAGGAGTTGAAGGGGTCGTTTCAAAATTCAATAGCGCACTTACAGACCTTAAGAAAAGTGGGCTTTATGATAAAATACATGCAAGTTATAAATAACTCTTTTCGATTGTGTTTATCTACTCTGCATATAACGCGTCGATAATGGGGCATTCAGGGATATTGCCGCCTGTACATTTGTCAGAGATCTGCGTGAGCGTTGTCTCTAAACGTTGCAGATCCTTTATTTTGGTTTGAATAGCCGCTTTATGTTGCAAGGTTAATGTGCGCACTTCCTGGCAGGAATAGTCATTTCCATCAACCAACCCAAGCAATGCACGGATTTCATTTAGGGTAAAACCAAGCTCTCGACAGCGCTTTATAAATGTCAGACGTTTTAAGTGTACTTGGGCATATGTACGGTGACCGGCGCGGCTTCGCGGTGGATGTGGCATCATACCAATCCGTTCATAATATCGAATAGTTTCAATATTCACCTTGGTTTTCTTTGAAAGTGCACCGATAGCAAGGGATGTGCTTGAAATAACATTCTTGTGAAGGGGCATTTTTTGTCCTTGTACCTGTAGTAACTACAGGTATTACAGTAACGCTTCAGACCTTTGAGTGAAATGATAAAAAAGGAAAAGATTGATGGCTGATAAAAAGACGCTTCGTGCCGGGATCATTGGGACAATTATCGGCGCGATATGCTGTTTCACGCCATTACTAGTTCTCCTATTAGGCGCGGCCGGGCTGTCTGCTTGGCTCGGCTGGGTGGATTATGCGCTTTTCCCAATTATGTATGCCTCAATGGGCGTTGCAGCCTATGGATTATACGTGCGTTCAGGCAAGATCGGGGGGGACCCGAAAGAAATTATTTCTATCCTTGTTATTGCAATACTGGGGCTTGTTTTCTGGCTTGAATTCAAGTTTGCCATCCGTATCTCCGTGGCCGCGATGGCTTGTGTCGTGGTCTATGGATTTTACTTACAACGCCGCAAAGCTTCGATTGTGAGTGTCGAGGCAAATGAAACTGATTTGGATTAAAAGTATGGCTGAAACATTGGAAAATTGTTGCGATACAGGTACGGCTAACAGGCGAGACGGCGGCTATGATCTGGCGGTAATCGGGGCCGGATCAGCTGGGTTTTCGGCAGCTATTACAGCGGCTGAAAAAGGGGCAAAGGTTGCGCTGATCGGTGATGGTACAATAGGCGGGACATGCGTCAATGTGGGATGCGTCCCTTCTAAAACTCTGATCCGTGCAGCAGAGGCTGTCCATCATGCGAATACCGCCAGCCGGTTCAAAGGAATTGCAGCAAATGCGCGACTTGAACAATGGCGGGAGGTAGTCGCCCAAAAAGATGAGCTGGTCACCGAGTTACGACAAGCGAAATATATCGACTTATTGCCCGAATATGAAAATGTGACCTATTTGGAAGGCCCCGCTGAATTTACCCCAGATGGATTGCAGATAAAGGGGGAGGGGATCAAAGCGGACAAAATAATTATTGCCACAGGATCCCGGGTGAATATCCCATCCATTCCGGGAATTGAGGATGTGCCGTATTTAACAAGCACAACTGTCTTTGATTTGACGCAACTTCCGCGTTCTATGTTGGTTATCGGCGGGGGATATATTGGCTGTGAAATCGCTCAAATGCTCTCACGGGTCGGTGTCCATGTTACACTTGTGACAAGACGCCGTCTCTTGCCTGAGTCTGAACCAGAGATAAGTGACGCCTTGGCGACGTATTTTCGAGACGAAGGAATATCCGTTCAAGAAGGGGTGACCTATAATCGGATTTCTCAATCCGGAGGGGGGATATCACTTGGTGCCATTATTGATAGTGTTCCCCATTCCATTCAAACAGAGCAAGTCTTGATCACAACCGGGCGCGTCCCAAATATAGAAGGCTTAGGCTTGGATGCCGGCGGCATTGATATGAACAAAGAAGGCGGCATCGCCGTTGACGAACATATGCGGACATCCAGACTTGACGTATATGCGGTAGGGGATGTGACAGGCACAGACCAGTTTGTTTATATGGCCGCTTACGGTGCAAAGATCGCGGCTGAAAACGCAATTGATGACGCAGGCCGCCGGTATGATAATTCAACAATGCCCGCCGTCGTCTTTACCGATCCACAAGTGGCAAGTGTCGGCTATACAGAAACCGCTGCCACCGACGCAGGCTATAAAGTGCTGACATCCGTTCTTCCTTTGGAATATGTCCCCCGTGCCCTTGCAGCCCGAGATACACGCGGATTGATCAAGCTTGTTGCAGATGCTGATACCAAAAAAATACTGGGTGCCCATATTCTGGCACCAGAAGGGGCGGACAGTATCCAAACCGCCGCACTGGCAATTGCTAATCAAATGACCTATGTCGAGCTGGGAGACATGGTCTTCCCCTATCTCACAACGGTAGAAGGCCTGAAACTTGCCGCCCAGACGTTTGAGAAAGACGTATCGAAGCTTTCTTGTTGCGCGGGGTAATAAGGATAATCAACGGGGCAGGTTATCGTGTTTTACCTGCCGCTTTGACTACGGCGGATTTAATTGATGTGGCTATGTTTTGAGCGATAGCATCATCGCCAATGGCTCGAACAATATTTAGGCCTCCTATTAACGTAGAGAGTAAGGTCCAGGCTCGGGCTTTTTTTTCTGCATCGTCACCATCAGCAAGCCCATCAATCATCAAATTCGTGATTTGTGACATTTTCTGCTCGTAAATTGCCTGTAATTTGGTATCAGATCGTACGACTTCGGAGGTCAGTGATGCCATTGCACATCCGCATTCAAGGTCTTCTATATGAGGGGACTCAAGATAATAATCGGCAAAGGCTTGAACCCACTCAGTTTTGAATTCGTGCTGAAATTTGGGAACACTTTCAATTACTTCATCTAAACCCATGATCAAAATCGCTTCAAAAGCTTTGTTCTTGGATCCCAAATGAGCATAGAAGGCGCCAGACGTCACACCCGCTACTTTTGCGATCCCATCCACACCAATGCCTGCAAAACCGTGACTTCTGAAACTTCGGCTGGCCGCATCAAGCATGCGCAATTTGGTTTGCTCTTTCTTTGTCAGCACTTTTTTCTCCATAAATATAGCGATCGTTATTTTTTTAATTGACAATATAGTGATCGTTATTTAAATAGTATTTATAGCGATCGTTATAAAAGAATTTTCGCTGAATATCAACCTAATTGTCGCCCCATTAATGGAGAGATTGAATGCCTCATTTTCCGAAAGAAAAATCTGTTTTAGCTGACGTCACCATGAAGCGGCGAGACTTGATTACATCTACTGCACAAATCGTTGCTGGAACAATGGTTGCTGCTGTTGTTGGCGGCGGTGAAGTTTTCGCACAATCGACTCCCAAGAAAAAGGAACCCCAAATGCAAGCAAAAGCATTCGTTTACACTGAAGTCCAAATTTCGATCCCCTTTGAAGACGCCCCTTGGCAAAAAATTAACGAGGCCATTAAACAACAACCCGGTTTTATCAATAAAACATGGTTCTCTGGGGTTAATAATAATTCCCTCGGCGGCTTTTATGAATTTGACAGCATAGAAAATGCTCAAAAATTTGTAACAGGCTATTTCCCTATGGAAGCCGCTGGCTTTGGGGCGGCGCATAATACTCGAATTTTTGACGCTAATTTGGTTAAAGAAGCGAGCCTTGAGCTAAATTCTCCGCATTTTGGTGGAACACCGACAGGGAAACCGGCCGCCTTTGTATATACAGAAGTGCAAATTAATGTGCCGTTCGTGGAGGCTCCTTGGAAGGAGCGTAATCCGATTTTGAAGGCAACACCGGGTCTAATTGCCAAGACTTGGTTAAGTGGTCTTCACACGAATACACTCGGCGGTGTGGACGCATTTGACACCCTTGAAAATGCTCAAAAATTCGCTTTGGAAACGTTTCCTAAAACGGCCCAGAAGATGAACGCAGCCTTCTATACGAGAATATTTAACGCCAGTCGGACTGAAGCTGCTAGCCGCGATATGAATTCCCCTTTCTACGTTTAATTCACTTAAGATTGGATAAATCACATGTTTAAGAAAATTTCACTCGGACTTGTTTTTTCTGCAGGTTTATTTGTCTTCTCCGTCTCAAGCGCGCAAGCTGCTAACCATAGTTGTATCGTCCTTGGGGGAACGGCGCTGGCCAATGCAGTTAGTGAGACTGAGTTGGTCGGTGCCTTAACAGGTAGTTTTGCCGGGGGCGCTAGAGCCAAAATTACAGCGCAAAGAGAAACCGCAACTGGCCTTTCAATGGATATGGAACATTATTTTTTGAATGATAAAGGGGGCTTGCTGAACACAAATGATGTGGCGAAGCTCACTGCTATCCCTGGAAAAGACAAAACTTATATGTTGGAAATTAACTACCATATTCAAAACGCGTCGGGACGCTTCGAGGGATATAAAGGCAGCTTTCAAAGTAAGGGGCTAATTGATCTTGGTGCCGGTACAGTTGTTCTTCGCTATAACGGCGAAATCTGTAAATAGCTGGAAAATAGTAGAGAAACGGGCTTCTGCGGGAGCCCGTTTTTTATCTTAAGTTCAATAAATAAAAGGCCGGTAGAAACCTGCCAGCTTCACATGTTTTTGCCTCAGACGAGGCACGCCGATTGAAGGTCTGACATGGCTTCGTTATTCAAGAAGGTGTGTTAATTTCCCGTATAGCCAACCTTGGGCATGGCCCATTCGTTGGTTTTTTGCGCGAATTAGATCGACTGAAAGACTCCAGGGTTTATGGTCGAAACTCAACGGAAGCTGGATGAGTTCTTTGTTCTTTATGGCCTCTTCCACTAGGTGGCAGGGCATATAAGCCCAACCAATGCCCTGCTTGACCATCTCCTCAATGGCATGAAAGCTATTTGCCCACCAGATTTCCGCGGATATTTTAGCAACTTGATCAAAATCCGTAGCGATCTCTCCTCGCAAGACCAATTGCCGGTGAGGAATCAGATCAACGACATTCACGCTGTCAATTTTTGCTAAGGGGTGCGCTGGATTGCATACTGCGTGAAAGGGGACGTGGCCAATGAAACCCAATTGTACATCTTGCTTAAACGATAAATCAGAAAACATGAGCCCAAGGTCTGCTCTCTGTTTTTTAATAAGGTTGATGACATCTGTACTGGGGATGTAAATAATTTCTATTGCGGTCGCCGGAAATGCATCTCCAAATTCCTGTAAAATGGGCCCCAAGGTTGGGACAAAAAGGGCGTTGTCCAAGGCGAGCCTGATGATGGCTTCATCGCCTCGTCCTACCGCCTGAACCGCCGTGTTTAATTCTTCCGTCTGCCGCAACACAGCCTCAGCATAGGCAAATAACTGCTTCCCTTCTGGAGTTAAGCTTGGTTTGCGGGTGCTTCGGTCAAATAGTTGAAGGTTTAAATCAATTTCAAGATTAGCAATTCCTTGACTGATTGCCGACTGCACTTTCCCCAACTTCCTTGCGCAAGCTGAGAAGGACCCAAGTTCAGCAGATTCAACAAACATACGGAGTTGTTCTAGATTATACATATCACCAATACTGATGGTTATTAACTTTTTTATCTCATAAATACAGATATCATAGTTTACATTAATGTTTTAGGAGTTTTAGTAAATGCAAACCAAAGAGCGTATTTTCCACATGGTGTTATTTGAAGTAATTGCCCTTAGTTTGCTCGCGCTGCTCGCCGTATTGTTTACGGGAAATGACCCTCTGTCCATGACAGGGCTTGCCGTTTCCTTAAGCCTGATCGCCATGGCGTGGAACTTTATCTATAATATCGGCTTCGATCATTTTGCCGGTGCTGACAGAATAGGCCGCAGTTTAGCCAAGCGTATCGGCCACGGAGCCGGGTTCGAGCTGGGAATGATCATATTCTCCTTCCCCGTCATGATGTGGATGTTGAAACTGGATTTCTGGTCTGTCCTCATGTTGGACATCGGCGCTGTCGTCTTCTTTTTCCTCTACGCCATCGCCTTCAACTGGGCTTATGACGTCATTCGTCATAATTATGGGCAAAGGGCGTAAGATTCATGCGTCACTACTAATTAAGGTTTCTATTTTGGGAAAGCTCACGACGTGATCGCAAACGATGCTGTGAATAAGAAATCTTTTGCGTCGAGGGAAACTAGAATAAAGCCGACTAAAGAGCGGCAAGTTAATGTGACAACATCGTTTAGGTGATTTTTAACGACATTGTCACATTAATGAGTAGAAGATTAATTTTTGACGATCGCTTCTGCCCAAGCAGTACGTTGCTGAAGACTATCTTCATTGTCGCCTAGGAATTGCGTGTAGTTTTCAGGATCAAAATTTATAGCGATGACATTGATTTCGTCGCGTGCCGCATCAATCCGAATTCTAGAGATGGCTGAATTGAAAATTTTGAAGTAAGTAAATTTAATATGCTCGTTTGGCATATATTTTTTAAAAATCTGATTTCCCAAATAGCGAATAACTGGGATGACTGTAGGCTTTTTGCCTTTTTCTTCAATTATAGAGTCGACTTCTGCCATGAATGTAAAAACATAGTCTTCGACTAGGTCTTCCATATCAAGAATCCGTTTGGACTGATCTTCTGGAATTTCATCGATACCATTGACCCAATTATAGACTTGAAATGGCTTAACATTCAGAAGAAGGGACGTTTCCTTGTGGGAAAGTCCGAGGCCAAATAATAATTCATCAAATTGGCCGGGTTGTAATTTACTCAAGTTATTTCCTTAACAAGTCTGAGACATTAAGATCTCAAAGAATATTGATTGATAATATCAATTTTGGGTGATTTGTTCCAAAGGTATTTTTGCGTTAGCAATATCTTGTGTTCAAATTGGTTCTCGCAACGTGCCTTTTTCCTAAAAATTGAGCTAATGTCGAGTGTTAAGCGTTAAAAGTTAACGTGACAACACCTATCATTAAATGATTAGTGGCGGCAAGGAAGCGGAAATTTAGTTTTTTTATAAATTACCAAGGCGCGATATGACCAACCCGGCACCCATTTATGTGATTGACCGTAAAACCGGAAAACAGTTTGAAGAGACAGTTTTAGGAGAAAAGTGGATCCGGTGGGCGTATCAAAATTCTGAATCTCATTTCCTTGAGCGTGTTTTATTTCGGTCGAAATTAATCAGTAAATTAATGGGGGCATGGTACGATTCCTCTTTTTCCAAAAGTAAAATTGCCCCGACAATAGCAGAGCTTGCAATCGACGAAAGTGAATTTGCCGAACCAACGGACAGTTACGTGTCCTTCAATGATTTTTTCATCCGTCATTTAAAAGAAGAAGCACGGCCCTTCAGTGACAAAAAAGAAGATATTGTGTCCCCAGCCGATGGGCGCACGTTAGTCTTTCCAAAACTGGACGAGAATACATATATCCCCGTTAAGGGATTCCCATTTTCAATTAAAACAATGCTGCCCGATATTTATGACCGTTTCACCAATGGGGCGCTTGCCATTATTCGGCTGTGCCCTGCGGATTATCACCGGTATCATTTCCCTTGCACAGGTACCATTACCCAAAGCATTGATATTCAAGGCGCGCTGCATTCTGTAAACCCCATTGCGCTGGGCAGTGGTCCGGATGTTTTTAGCGAAAATAAACGGACATATACGCTTATCGATACGCAAAATGCTGGAACCATGTGCTTTATTGAGGTGGGCGCCTTCGGTGTCGGTACTATCGTTAATACTCGTACAAACGGCGCAGTCAAAAAAATGGATGAAAAAGGATTTTTTAAATTTGGCGGCTCCACTGTTGTTGTTCTATTCGAACAGGACCGCATACAATTCAGCGAAGATCTCGTCGAAAATAGCGCAGCAGGTAAAGAAACATTGCTAAAACTGGGGGAACCGTTGGCTACGGTCATTTCTTAATCGAACACATTAATTATTAGGCTGACAGCACCTTTATTACTGCAGCTATCAATTTGGGGAAATTTTATGAGCATCATGATTTATGGTGCCAGTGGATATACTGGCCAACTGATCTGCCAATATTTAAAAAACAGTGGGCTGTCGATAACTCTTGGTGGACGATCAAAAGCAACGATGGCCTCTATTGCACAAGAAACCGGATTTCCGATCGTTGAGATATCCCTCTCCAACGTGGAAGGCTTGCAATTAGCACTGAAAGATATTGATGTGGTTCTGCATTGCGCTGGGCCATTTTCAGCCACATCAAAACCAATGATCGATGCCTGCATTGCCTCCAAAACCCATTATCTGGATATCACTGGTGAGATTGATGTGTTTGAAGCCGCAGCCCTGTGTGATGCAGAGGCTAAATCGGCAGGCATTATGCTGATGCCGGGTGTCGGCTTCGATGTGGTGCCCTCAGATTGCCTTGCTGCACATGTTAAGAAACGACTGCCGGACGCAACGGAATTATTTATTGCGATTAGAGGATTGAACCAGCCTTCCCGCGGTACTGCCAAGACAGCGATTGAAGGCCTTAGAAGCGGAACAAGAGGCCGACGGAACGGAAATATTGTCTCTATTGAGCCGGCTGAAATCCAATCCGTCGACTATCAGGGAACACCCGTTGACTGCGTGCCAGTCTCTTGGGGGGATGTCTCCACCGCCTGGCATTCGACCAAGATCGCCAATATTACGGTCGCCTTTGAAGCCAGTAAACAAATCCGCCAGATGGTTACAATGCCCCGTGCTTTGCGATGGTTTCTTGGTACGGGATTTGGCCAGAAAGCGTTGAAAAAACTGATCGACAAGCGCCCGCCTGGTCCCAATCAAAAACAACGACAGGCAGGCCATGCTGATATTCTTGCCATTGCCAAAAACGCGACAGGCACAGAAGTCAAATCCCGGCTTAAAACACCGGAAGGCTATAGTCTGACCCAGTTGACTGCGGCCGAAATAGTCAAACACGTGCTGGCCGGAAAATTTGAACCCGGTTTCCAAACACCGTCGAAAGTTTTTGGATCAGACTTTATCCTTGAGTTCAACGACTGTGAAAGAGTGGACGTGAACTGAGTGGAAATTATCAGCAATCAGTATGTTGTGAGGGGTAATTAGGCCTTCCCTGATAGTGTGGCATTGAAATCACCCCTGAAGGCTTTGGAGGAAAAAGTTCATCAACTGAAATAGATCCAATAGCGAGCATCGAAAATTCAAGAAATTATCAGATTAAAGTTGAACTTCTTCAATGAATTAAGCTTCTCGCACCTCATTAAGGAAGTCTTGTATATCGGTTTTGAGAGTGTCCGCGACTTTATCAAGTGCATTGATTCCAACTAGAACCTGCTGTGCCGCATTTCCCGTTTCACCTGCTCCGTCAGAGACCTTAGCGATGTTGGTTGAGACTTCTTCGGTGCCGCGGGAGACTTGTTGGACGCTACGTGATATTTCCACTGTCGCCGAGTTTTGTTCCACCACTGCTGAGGAAATAGTCAAAGTGATATCGCTGATCTGATGAATGACTTTATCGATATTGTTAATGGCGATCACTGAGCCATTTGTTGCCGATTGCATATTAGTGATTTGAGTGCCGATCTCTTCGGTAGCTTTTGCTGTTTGATTGGCAAGTGATTTTACTTCTGAGGCAACAACCGCGAACCCCTTGCCAGCGTCTCCGGCCCGGGCTGCTTCAATTGTCGCATTTAAAGCTAGCAAATTGGTCTGATTGGCAATATCGTTGATTAGACTAACAACGTCGCCGATTTTTTTAGCCATTTCGGCAAGATTTCTGACTTGTTTGGTGCCCCGTTGCGCCTCCTCCACAGCTTCCTGTGAAATATTATTGGCTTGTTTTACCTGGCGGCCGATTTCACTGATGGAAGCGGACAATATCTCGGTTCCTGTAGCAACAGCTTGAACATTCTGCGTGGCTTGTTCGGATGCTGATGCCACTGAGGTTGATAAGTTGCTAGTGCTTTGAGCGGTACTGACCATGGAATCCACCGAGCTTTTCATGTTTCCGGTTTCTGTCACCAATGTCGCAATAACGTTATTAATCTTGGTATCAAACAATGAAATCATCGCGTTTACTTGTTGGGCGCGGTTTTCTCTTGCCGCGGTCGTTGCTTGCACTCTTTCCTGCTCTTCGCGTTCCCGTTTGGCCTCGCGATCACGTTCAGCCTGCTCACGTTTGAATTGTTCATTGCTGGCTTTTTCGGCCTCAGCTTCCAAATGCTTCTGTTCGGCGGTGTTGTCCTTGAAGAGCTTAATGGCGATATGGATCTCTTCTAGTTCATGTAATCTAGTCGGTCGTATAGTTACATCGCTGTTCTGTTCAAGTGATCCGAGGGCCGTACCGATGTTTCGAAGAGGGGCCAGAACGAACCGGTATATGGCAAACCCTGAAAGTAAGCCAAGGAGGATCAATCCGCCGAGAGCCAGAAAAGTAACCAATTTGACGTTGGCGGAATCTGTTGATGTTGACTGTGCACTTTCAACACTCCGTTTCATCGCAACATCCGCACTTTCAGCCAGATTAGTAATCAAAGTGCTGAGGGCAAGTGTCGCCTCAGCCGCTGAAGTTTCGGCGGCAATTTGCCTGGATAAAACTTCTGTGCTCAGTGAAAATATTGTCAAATTGTCCGAAATACTTTTGACTTGGTCTGAAACCTCTTCGAAATCTCCACCATTGGGTAATTGATTAGAAAAGTAGGTTGCACGTTTCAGAAATGCAGCAAACCGTTTTTCCAATGGTTTGATCGCTGCGGATAGAGTTGTTTTTTCAATAACAGACAAAATGGACTGCATATTACGAAGGCTCGTCAGGAAATTGTTGCCTGTTTGGGCGAGTGAAAAAATTGTTGTGATTTCTTCGCCAACTGTTTCGATGTCATCGTCAGTATCTGCTAGGCCGTCGATCATTTCTTCCAATTGAAAGGAAGTGTCTTCGGTGAGCCCCTCCAATGTGCTAACCAGAGTGGAAATAGTTTGCCCAACATTTTCTAAACGGGAGGAAATTTCTTGTTTCAGAGCGTCACTGTCATCCCCAATTTTTGCTGCTTTTTGAATGATCTGCATGGCAACCTGCACGGCACGGCCGTCGGTCTTCGAGGCCTGATTGACCATTTTTTCAGTAAGTTGTGTCGCTTCGCTAAGTGCGGCGGTACGATCAATGGTATTTGTTGCGCGAAGAGTTTTTTCGGCAGTTCGGCTAAGCCTTTCAGCCATTAGCGCCAATTGTTGTTGATTGCCAGCCAGTGGGACAAGTGACGTGGTCTGAACCGCGGCCTCGTTGATCCGTGTGAGGGTGACATAACTGACGGCGCCATAAGCGACCAAAGCAATGGCAATAATAACCCCAAAAAATACACCGGCGTGCGACAACTTGATCATACGTTTAAAGGTCTTCTTTGAAGTCAACGAATTTGCAGTAGAATTACTCATTATTTTGTCTCAATACACATTACTAATAACTTTGGCCCCCTGGAGAGGGAAGACGGTCTTTGGCAAGACCGTCTCTTTTTCTAGTTTGTCGCGCCGCCGGTTTTCAGAATAATTTTATCCGAAGTGCTATGCCGTCTACTGGAAGTCCCATTAAACAGGCCAAAAGCGATTTCGAGGGTACCCTCCGCTGGTATGACCGCGTCATCCGTGTTTCCTGTATTGAGTTTTCTCGCAATTTCCAAAGTCCATTTGCCATCTTTCCAGACGCCTTTGGCTTTGACGTCAGCAATACTACCTTTTGCTGAGTCGTTGACCTGATAGCGTGGCATTTTTTCTTCAAATTTCTCGCTATACTTGACTTTTTTATAGAGCTTGTCACCCTTGTCACTGGATCGTTTGAGATAAACAGGGTTACCGTTTGCCCCTTTCAGTTCTTTTGCTTTTTCGAAAGGTTTAGTATCGACTTTCCACATTTTGTCGTGAACCAGACCAACAGTATTGCTGCGTTGGGATTTCCAGTGCCAGACATCAGCCGTGAAGATACTGCCGTCAAATTTGTTGGGGGTAAACTCGCCTGACATTTTTAGCGTTACAACAAAGCGATCTTCCTGTTCTTTTGTCGTTTTGTAGGACGCTGTCCCTTCATTCCACTTATAGGGTTTGTGAAATTTATTTTCAGTTGAATCGTCCCAAATAGCCAACATGTAAATCATATCGTCATGTACGACGGCCTTAACTTCAACGGTGTCTACATTGCCTTTGCCTTTCAAAGGTACAGTAATGCCCGAAATTCCAGCCCAATCGGCGGCGTCACCGTCCAAGGTGATTGGTTTGTCAATCGATGGGGCGCTTAATGCCAGTTCTGCCTGTGCGGCACCGGCCAAATGCAGGGCGCTGACACATCCAATTGCGGTTGCCGAAAGAAGTTTTTTTTATATGGAATGGGAGGGTTTTTCTGGATTTCAGGATCATGATACTTACCTTTATTTACTCAACATATACTCAATAGTTACCTTATTCTCAGCCTATTGTTTTCGTGAAGTCACGTTCAATTCGAAAGCTCAATTTAGCGAGAAACAGAAATTTGAAGTGTATAAATTAATAATTTATTAATTTATTAATCAAAGAAATTGTTGGCCTACTTTGGTCTATTTTACTTTGGTTATTTTACTTTGGTTGTTGTAATTTTTGTTCCACCAAATAGGGAGGGTACCGCTACGTAATCCTGAGAAATTGAGACCGATAGGTGCAATAGTTGAGTTGTTTTTGGCGGTTAAGTATAATTATTTGTAATAAACGATTAGGGTGATATTAGATTAGCTTCTGTTTCGTGGCTTTTCCTGTTGTCCAGTAACAGTAATATTACGTCAGTGAAAAAGGAAATGACGGTAGTAACGGAATGCCGGCACTAGCGGGTTTAGTCCATCAGCAAAAATAGTGTCCTAAAGTGCTTCGGAAATCGGGGGCGGCTCATAGTTCCTGTTTGGCCCGCCGCCATCTAACGAGGGAGCTAAGCACCATTAAGGACGTGATTGATAACGATGCTGTAAGGCCGAAAAAGAACGCGCTAATTGCAGAGAAGTTCTGCAAGAAGACTGCGAAAGCGACACAGAAAGTTGCCAAGCTAATTGTTCCCAGGAGCGCAGAGTGAAGTACGCCGATCACGCTGGCTGTACCGTATTGTTCGTGAACGGTAACTGATATTAAGGCATATCCAATTGGGAAGGCCAGAAGTATCCCCGACAACTCCGCGCCCAATGCCTGCGCCGAAGTCGTTACCAGGGCCACGAGCAAGCCCGCGATACAGGCCCGCAGGAGAAGCATCCGAAATCCTTCTTTTCTTTCATTCTTGGATTTGGGCATCTGAAAGCGCTGACCGATCAGATACGTTGCGACTGTCATCACAACAAAGAGGGCCGCTGCGGAGATAGTTGTTACTGGGAACCCGTTGAGTACCGTGATGGCTATGACCCAGACGACAACTGCTGTCAAAAGAGACGCAATTGGAAAGTCTCGTCTTGCGGTTACTATATATGTGGTCAGAAAAATCTGCGTTGCGCTTAAGGTAAGCAATGAGAATGTTGCCGTTTGAACGAGGAAATCTGTAGATGAGCTACCGATGAGGAAATAGAAACCCGGCCCAAGTCCAATTGGCAGCCCGGCGACCAAACCACCGATAAGAGGTCCCAGTTTTCCAACGGCTGTCGCCACTAAGACGACGATGAGGGCGGTTGCAATCATCCGCACGAGAAGTTCGAACATTGAGGTGTTTGCGAGGAGTTCGGTCAACTGTTTTCCTTTTCGTTGCCCGCCAATTCTATACGGACGTACTATCCGCGTTTAGTTAGCTGTTTTGGTCATAACGTGATGGAGTGATTTGTGGATACGCTCTTGATTCATGCCGCGCCCAATCAGAACAATTGTGTTGTCACTTGATCGTTCACCACTTGCTGGTAGGTCAGGAAGCATTTCAGGGGCCTGCATGACTTTGCGCACAGATTGCAATAGCAAGCGCCCCCCAGGTGTTCGCACCACACCTTTGACTCGCACCATATGGTTACCATGACTGTGTAGCATCGCCGAAAGCCAGACAGAGAAGCCTACCCAACTGTTCTCGTCCGTACCATATTCATCCAGGTTGAGGGACCACGACGACAGAGGCTCTTCGGTCAGACCGTCCAGATCAGGCAATTGCACCGGTTGGGCGGAGGATGCATCGGCTAACGGTTCTTCGACACCGAAGACACTGGCGCGGCGTTCAGATGCGGGATTGACCTGCCTGAGGGTTGCAAGCAAAGTCTCAAGTGTTTGCGCGTCGCAGCTGTCGGTTTTGGTGATCAGGATTTGGTCTGCCGCTTCGATCTGTCTGCGAGACAGGGGTTCGGTACGTAGCTGCTCAAGCCCATGAAGCGCGTCAACGACAACAATGATCTCTTCCAATATGATGTGGCGGTTCAGGATCGGATCGTTCTGGATGGCTGTTAAGACCTGACCCGGGTCAGCGACGCCGCTCATCTCAAATACAAGCTGGCGAGTCTGAGGTGTGTCCTGCTTGCGGCTGCGGTCATTGCAGATGCGGTGCAAGAGCGCGATCATCTGCTCCTTTTGATCGCAGCAGACGCAGCCTCCTGCCAGCACATCCAGACAGCGCGCGCCTTTGAGCAGCGTGTCGTCGACGGCATGGGACGCTACTTCATTAACGATGACATGCGGTTGGTCGTAGGTTTTGGCGAAAAGCTGATGGCGCAACCAGGTGCTTTTACCTGCGCCGAGAAAGCCACCAAGGATTGTCAGGCGCAGCCTGTTTTCTTCAGAACTCATTGGCTTTCAGACGACGTTAAGCGGATCAAAAGGAGCGCCGGTAAAAAATTCTACCTGATCCCATGCCTCTTCCAGAGTTTGGCAGAGCTTAGTCTGGCCCATTCCGTTGAAGACCTGGATGCCGGGTTGAACCCCAAGGTCACGGGCACCAAGACCGAGTGGTTTCAGCAGTTCATTGAGTAGTGCTACTCGCGCAAAACGGATGCGTAGCCTTTCTGTAGGTGTTTGACCACCGGCGTCTGTCCAATGCCCTACTGCGGGCGGAAATCCACAAGCTGAACACATGTCTAGTCCTTCCAGAGTTGGTGGCGCACCCGTTCAATAATATACGGATGCGCCAATTATCTTTAAATGACAGGCGGGCGGTTGCCACCTTCAAACGGATAGCGTTTGCGGAAGTCATCCGTGATATTCTTGAATGATGCCCATTCTACGCCGTCATGGGTGTTGATATACTCAATCAACCGCTCAAGCATCAGAAGAACCTGAGGCCGACCGGCTACATCAGGGTGGATCGTAATACAGAACGTGCCGTAGTCCATTTCGCGATACATCCAGTCGAATTGGTCGCGCCACAGCTCCTCAATATCCCGTGGGTTAACAAAGCCATGGCTGTTTGGCGCCCCCTTGATGAACATCATCGGAGGTAGGTCGTCCACATACCAGTTCGCAGCAATATCAACCAGATCGATCTCTTTGCCGTGGATCATTGGGCGCATCCACTCGGCTGCCGATTTGGAATAGTCGATCTTGGTCCATTCGTCGCCGACACGTGCATAAAACGGTTGGAAATCGCGATATCCCTGACTGTGGTCATAGGTAAAGCCGTACTTCTGCAGCAGAGCTGCCGTGTTGCTCGACATTTCCCACCACGGAGCGACATAGCCGCGAGGCATTTGGCCCGTCAGTCCTTCGATTAATTCAATGGATTTGGCCAGCACATCTTCTTCTTGCTGTAGGGTCATTGCGACCGGGTTCTCGTGGGTATATCCATGGGCACCTATCTCGTGACCGGCTTTTAGGATCATTTCCATTTCTTTGGGAAAGGATTCCAGCGAATGGCCTGGTATAAAGAATGTGCTTGGTAAATCGTATTTCTCGAAGAGACGCAAGAGCCGCGGAATACCTACTTCGGTTGCAAACACACCACGCTGAATATCCGATGGACTGTCGCCGCCACCGTAAGAGCCGATCCAACCAGCAACTGAATCAATATCGACCCCGAACGAGCATTTGATTTCTTTCATTGTCTTTCCTTTCATTAAGCAGTGATTTCTCGCGTGTTATCAGGCAGTCAGAAGTTCATTCCAGCGCCTTACAAGATAGTTTTGCTCATCCATAAGAGTGTTCCACATCACGATGTTCGACATGCGATCTTGATGCGATCCACCCTCTCGGATAGCCCCTTTTTCGATGATTTTTCGGCCCTGTGGATCGCTAAGATCTT
>JAESSA010000013.1 GCA_016764355.1 Sneathiella sp.
GCATGCATCTGCATCAATGAATATTCTAGTCACTCGTTTTCCCGAAGTTATCTTACATTTTGGCCTTTATAACAGACTGTTTGAAGCTCAGAGCTATTTATTTGTGTTTGCAAAGAGTACCATGATGAATTCTACGAACATTTTATTCAAATTTATATATGTAGCTTTTCTTAAATATAACAAAAAAAACCGTCAATTTAAAAGAAGACAGTGAATAGGAAATATCTCGTGCAAAAGAGAGCGTTTTTGAGAAGTTTGGGCCTGTGTATTGTTCTGACTTTAAGCATTTGCGGACTTGTTACAAATGGTTCAGCTAAAGATGCTCTTATATTTTTTGCCGTAAATTATCCCCCTTACGATATTGAAAATGATTCCTCTGGAAAAAGGGGATTTGATGTGGAAGTCGTAGAAGCAGCCTTCGCGTCAGTTGGCATCAACACCGAAGTCCAATTCCGCCCCTGGAAAAGGATTATGAGCGAAGTTGAATCTGGTAAAGCAACGGGCGCCGTAACCTGCAGCGATGTTCAGGCTCGTCGCAGTTGGGTGTATCTATCAGACAAACTGAGCGTCACACGATTAGCCATTGTCGTCGGTAAATCCAATGAGCCTAAAAATATCCTGACAGTTAATGATCTTAAGCAGCTAAACACCGTCGCGGTCAATGGGTATGCAAGCGAGAAAGAACTAACAAAACTTGGAATAGAACATGTAAAAACAAACACCATTGAATCAGCGTTAAAAATGGTGACATATCGCGACTCCATACATGCCTTCTATGGTGGCTGGGAAAGCACCCAATTTGTCGCGTCCACAATGGGCATTCAGGAAAAGCTCACGTTCTTGCCCGATACAAGTAAAACTCCCCACCCCTTTTATGTTTGCTTTAGTCAAAAGTGGCCCAATGTGAAAACGATCATTGAGCAATTCAATAAGGGCTTAAACAAAATACGGCAGGAAGGCTTATATGAAACCATTCATACTAGGTATAAATAAAATCCTTTGCGTATTCCCTTAATATGCGGAACACTGAATATTATTAGCTGAAAAATAGGGGAAATAGATGAAGCTTTATAAATCATCCACTTTTAACGTAATTTTTTTAATACCCATCGCAATGGCAGCGACTGGAGATGGATGCTCAACAACACCTGAGGGTATTGCCGTGGCACCTAAAGAAATCACAACATTGTTCTCTAATAATACCATCAAAGTAGTTGATAATAACATCTTTGCCTTTACCCGCAAAGATGGATCGATGGTAGGGGAAAATATTGTAAGTGGGGGGACTGTCGGAAAGTGGTGGCTTAATGAAGATGGGGTACTCTGCGCTGATTGGCAGGATGACAAAGAAGATGCCCGTTGCGATAAGCTTATCCTCTCTGGTGACAAGACCTATGAATGGTTTGGCACGAAGCTGCAAATTCTCAAAGGCAACACTCAAAACCTTTAACTCAAACAACATAATAGACAGGGCACGCTGTTGGCGAGAATATCTGGCATAACCGGCATCATAATCATCGGAATATTGTTCACTTTCCGAGCATCCTTTGCAGATTATAATTACCCGATAAATAACCCCCTTGCCGCGACAATTGTCGGTACGCCCTCGACAATGAAAGGAATTCTGCCAAGTGACATTGGCGTACAGGAGAGAACCCTTCCAATTTTAGCGGAAAAGAAGGCTCCAGACGGCCTTTGGTATAATAGAGACCTTAAATACTCAGTCGCCTTGCAGGACAACAAAGCCCCTCTCGTTTTCGTCATTGCAGGAACAGGGGCCAGTTACAGCTCACAGAAAATGAAGGTTCTACAGAAGAATTTTTATAAAGCTGGTTATCATGTGGTCAATATCTCCTCCCCTAGCCATTCAAATTTTATAGTCTCCGCCTCGCAAGGTTCTGTGCCGGGGAATTTATGGATAGATGCCATTGATCTGCACAAAGTAATGGTGCGCATTCAGCAAACACTGATTGGACAGGCGGATATCAATGGTTACTCAGTATCTGGATATAGCCTTGGTGGAAGCCATGCGGCTTTTGTGTCCGCCTATGACAGCCAAGTAAAACATTTCAATTTTCAAAAAGTCCTACTGATTAATCCTGCTGTCAATCTTTACAATTCAACGGCCATACTTGACGGCATGTTAGACAACAGCCCCTATGGAAGCGAAGGGGGCGTGGAACGGCTATTAAGTGAAGTGTTTGAGACCATTGTAGAGAGTTTCGAGAGAGAAGATTTTACAGAATTTAGTGAAGATTTTCTCTATCTTGCTTATAAAGAAAAACGCCCGACCAACGCAGAAATGGCGGCTTTGATCGGCGTCTCTTTTCGTCTCTCGGCCAGCAACATGATTTTTACGTCGGATGTCATGAGTAAAAGCGGTTTTATTTATCCAAAAGATGAGGAATTTGGCGTCACCACGTCCACAACGCCTTATTTAGGCAGGTTAGCAACGGTCAATTTCAAAACTTATATTTCGGATTTATTTTTCCCTCATTTCAAATCTCTATACCCAGAGATCACGTTGCAAAAACTTATTTTTGGCTCGAGCCTCAACGCTATAGAGAACCATATTCGTGGCAATCCAAAATTCTCTCTTGTGACCAATGCAGATGACATCATTCTGGCCCCTGGAGAACTTTCCTACTTGCAAAGTCTTTTTGCGGGCCGAGCCTGGATTTTCCCTAATGGGGGCCATTGTGGCAACCTTGAACATAAAGACGTGCTTGAGGCTATATCGAGCGCGCTTCGCACTACAGGTAAGAGTTAAAGGGACCGGAATGTTAATCAACAGATCACATACTGCGCATCTCTTAAAGCGTCTCATCGTCTCTGCCTTGCTTTTTTTAGCCTTGCAATCAAATTTGCCTGCAGCCTCACTGCCCGCAGGCTACGAACGATCTCTGGAACAAGCTGCTAAAACGATCAATCAGGACAAACAAAACCGCGCTCTTCAAGCCTCCCTCAATATGCCAGTAAACCGGAATTTCGCTTGGGAAAATGCTGTGGTTGCAAATGTCGTTTCTCAATATTGGGAAGCTTATCCAGATCGCCGCTCCGAATTAATAACGGCTGCAAAAGGCCACTTTCCAAATTTCACACCGTCTCAAGATCCTTTGTTTTTGGCCTCAGCTTCTCCGTACCAATCAACGGGCCTCCACCCTTCCAGCCAGTATATACAGCCAAGCCTTCAAAAATACAGGGGACAGCAATTTGTGAATACAGCTGATTTATTCCACCCCAAAGCGGCAACTCATAAAGCCAAATACCCTTTTGAAGGAAACGACCCGTTCGAAGGATTTAATCGCGGAGTTTTCTATTTTAACGCCAAGTTTGACAAATACTTCTTCATCCCCATCACAGATTTATATCAATTCGTCACTCCGGATTTTGTGGAAACAGGTATACACAATGTTTTCAATAACATTGGCGAGATAACCAGCTTTGGAAACGAAATCCTGCAACTAAAACTGGATGACGCTCTAAAAACTTTCCTCCGTTTTGGCATAAACACAACGTTGGGTCTTGGCGGATTTGTCGATGTAGCAACAGAAATGGGTCTTCCTGAAGATAAAGAGGATTTCGGTCAGACACTGGGATATTGGGGAGTGGGCGAAGGCCCCTATATAGTCATACCCATATTCGGGCCGTCAAACCTGAGAGATGGAACCGGGCTTATTGTTGATACGCTGGCTTTCGCTTATGTAGACCCTTTAACACTCGATAGTTATCGCAGTGATCATTTAGCCATCTATGGCATTCAAGCTGTCGATATCCGTGCCTCTATTGACTATCGTTATCACATAAGTGGCTCCCCTTTCGAATATGAAATTGTACGGTATCTGATAAGCAAAAAGCGCACGTTGGATATCCTAAAGTAGATGGTCTTGCATACAGGAGAATTATTTCCTGACTGGTAGAATTGAAAAAAATCACTATATTCTTTTATAGAAATATAAAAAAAATCCGAAGAGAGGAAAAACAAAGAAGGGATTTAGGTATGCGTAAAACAGTTGTTCCAGACACTGCACCGGTCCGCGAAGCCGTGGGAATTTTTGATAATGTAGAGGCTTTATATGACTGCGTGGAGGAATTACAAACGAACGGATTTGACCGCTCCGACATAACATTACTCGATCATCCCCACTTGACCAACGGCCTCAGTCGCAACTCCGTCAATGATACACATTTAGCCGAAGACAGCCCCACAGCCATACGTGGCCCCTTCATTGATCCCCAATCATTAGGGGACGCAGAAGGCGCCCTAATTGGCATTCCGCTTTATATTTTTACGATTGTCGGTGCCGGCGTCACGGCAGCTTATGGCGGATCCATTGCCATGATCATTACCGCAGCTGCCATTTTGGGAGTAATAGGTGCATCCATCGGCGGCGCAGCGGCTTTCTGGCTCAAACGTCGGCACGATGCCTACTATACAGATCAGATCAAGCATGGGGGAATTCCTCTATGGATTCATACAAAAGATGAAGAACACGAAAAGCAAGCTGTGAAAGCCCTTGAAGCTTATAATGCGGATGATGTGCATATTCATGATTTGGAAGAACTCCCCTATGAGGTGAGAGAGGGCCGTACAACAGCTTATCATATTATCCACTGACAATACGCAGCGACCTTATAAGATCCAAAAGAGCCTTTAATTTTGACGTGATGCTTAACCAGCCGCGCGAAGGAGGGTATGACTTATCCCCAAAGAGTACGCTTATAATTAAGACCCTGGAATACTACTGACAAGAATAAAGACGTTCATAATAAATCCTATTCACTAATATAAATGGCTATTTCTTAGGAAATATTGAAAATATCATTTAATATTAGATTTTTTTGCATTACTATTACTACTGTGCTAAGAATAATGCGTCGCTTGTGTTGTTATCTAGTTCCAGTCCACGTGAAGTTGGGGGATTTAATAGATGATTGTTGCACTAGTACTGATTTTTATCGCGCTTGGCTCCGTCGTCTTTCACGTTGTCAACCCTTGGTGGTGGACAGAAATCGCCTCTAATTGGGGCTATATTGACGATACAATCGTTCTCACATTCTGGATAACCGGCACCGTCTTTGTTGCTGTCATTTTATTTATGGCATATTGCATTCTGAAATTCAGGACGGAAAAAGGCCGACGCGCCCATTACGAACCGGAAAACAAAAAGCTAGAAATTTGGCTCAGTGTTCTGACCTCTATTGGCGTCGCGGGAATGCTGGCGCCAGGCCTGATAGTTTGGCAGCAATATGTCACTGTTCCTGAAAATGCCAGTGAAATTGAAGTTATGGGCCAGCAGTGGCAATGGAATTTCAGGCTACCGGGAAAAGACGGACGTTTGGGAAAAACCGAAATCCGGTTCGTCGATGATGATAATTATTTCGGTGTTGATCCCAACGATCCAAATGGTCAGGACGATGTTCTGATTGAAGGGGATGATCTTCACATTCGCATGGGAAAACCCATCAAATTTCTATTGCGTTCCGTCGATGTTCTTCATGATTTTTATGTTCCGCAATTTAGGGCTAAAATGGACCTTGTTCCTGGTGTCATAACCTATTTCTGGATCACCCCTATACGGACAGGAACCTTCGATATTTTATGTGCTGAATTATGTGGCATTGGACATCATGAAATGCGGGGTTCTGTCACGGTGGAAAAGGACGCAGCTTTTCAGGAGTGGATATCAGAGCAAGAAACCTTTGAGGAAGTTCAAGCCGCCGCCCTGCACAGAAAATTAAATAAAGAGTTAGCGCAAAATGAGTTAGAACCCCGCGCAAAAAATTAAGGGGTCGAAGTAGCCGTTGTTTTTCTAATTGAGAGGGAAGGCTTTCACAGCCGAAAAATAGCTTATGACTGAAACCACATCTCCAGAAGACGACATTGTCCCTCCCCAGGAAGTTCCTGAAATGGATCTTTACCACCCTCATAGCTTTCTCACGCGCTGGATTTTCAGTCAGGACGCCAAAGTCATAGCCATTCAATATTCTTTGGTCGCCATATCAATCGGTATGGTGGCCTTGGTCTTATCCTGGCTTATGCGATTGCAGCTGGGCTTTCCTGATAGTTTCGACTTCATCGATGCCGCTGATTATTACCAATTCATCACCATGCATGGCATGATTATGGTGGTCTATCTTTTAACCGCGCTGTTCCTAGGCGGATTTGGCAATTACCTGATCCCCCTGATGGTCGGCGCGCGAGACATGGTCTTTCCCTATATCAATATGCTGAGCTTCTGGATTTACCTACTTGCCGTCCTTGTCCTTGTCAGCTCCTTCTTCGTCCCTGGCGGCCCAACGGGGGCTGGTTGGACCCTTTATCCGCCCCAAGCCATTCTGTCGGGCACGCCTGGTCAGGAGTTCGGCATCATCCTAATGCTTGCCTCCCTCATGTTATTCATCGTCGGTTTTACCATGGGCGGTTTGAATTATGTTGTGACCATCTTACAAGCCCGCGCACGGGGCATGACCCTCATGCGTATGCCGCTGACCATTTGGGGAATTTTTATCGCGACAGTGCTCGCCCTTTTCGCTTTTCCGGCACTTTTTGTAGCCTCCCTCATGATGATGTTTGATAAAATTCTAGAGACCAGCTTCTTCATGCCGGCCATGATCGAATTTGGGGAGAAAATGAGCTATGGCGGCGGTAGTCCGATCCTGTTTCAACATTTATTCTGGTTTTTTGGTCATCCTGAAGTTTATATCGTTGCCCTTCCCGCCTTTGGCATTGTGTCAGACTTACTCTCCGTCAATGCCCGCAAGAATATCTTTGGATATCGCATGATGGTTTGGGCCATTGTGGGCATTGGTGCCCTCGCCTTTGTCGTTTGGGCCCATCACATGTATGTCAGTGGTATGAACCCCTATTTTGGTTTCTTTTTTGCCACCACAACCTTGATCATTGCCGTACCAACAGCTTTAAAAGTGTATAACTGGGTACTGACTCTTTGGCGGGGGAATATCCATTTGACCCTGCCCATGTTGTTCGCGCTGGCTTTTATCCTGACATTCGTCAATGGTGGTATAACCGGCTTATTCCTTGGGAATGTTATTGTGGACATCCCCCTCTCTGACACCATGTTTGTTGTGGCCCATTTTCACATGGTTATGGGAGTTGCCCCCATTATGGTAATTTTCGGTGCCATCTATCATTGGTACCCGTTACTTACCGGTCGCATGCTACATAATGGTATGGGCCAGTTCCATTTCTGGGTGACCTTCCTTGGCGCTTACGCCATCTACTTCCCCATGCATTATCTTGGGTTTATTGGTGTTCCCCGTCGGTATTTCGAATTGGGGGAGACGACCTTTATTCCAGACTCGGCCCATGACCTGAATGCGTTTATCACAGTCGCGGCCCTCGTGGTTGGCTTTGCTCAACTTGTCTTCCTTTTCAATCTATTTTGGAGCCGTCGCAATGGCATTGTTGCAGAACGCAACCCATGGAAGGCAACCACACTGGAGTGGCAAACAGAGCATATGCCACCAACCCATGGCAATTTTGGTAAGGATCTCCCCATCGTTTATCGCTGGGCTTATGACTTTAGTGTTCCCGGCGCGGAAAGTGACTTTATCCCGCAAAATATGGCGACAAAAGACGTTAAACTTGCAGAAGGCATGACGGTCGCTGATTTGAAGGCAGAGAAAACATGAGTTTTTTTAGTGAAATAGCATCCAAACCGTGGACGGATGAGCAAATTAAAGTGGATGACCAATTTAAGGGTCACACTTTCACCCTCCCCAAAGCCATGCTTGGATTGCGCGTTCTGCTCGTCGTGGTCACGATGTTTTTTACTCTCCTCGCCATTGCCTATTCCGGCCGCATGACCTTTGAAGATTGGCAGTCCCTCCCAGAACCGGGTTTACTCTGGTTTAATACTGGCTTGCTTTTGGTCAGCAGCGTTGTCTTCCGCTGGACAAAGTCAGCCACACAGCAGGGGCGAAATGGGAAAGTGAAACTCGGCTTGTTTCTAGTGGGGGCACTGGCTTTTGCCTTCCTCATCGGACAGCTCATCGTATGGCAACAACTGGCAGATCTTGGGCATTTTGCGTCCGCAAATCCAGCTAATGGGTTTTTCTACTTGATTACGGGTCTTCACGGATTGCACCTGCTTGGCGGTCTTGTGGCTTGGGGTAGAACGACCCTTCGCGTAATGCGAGGCAAGATCGGCCAAGAGAAGCTCCTCTTGAGTGTGGAAATGTGTGCCCTATATTGGAGTTTCCTGCTTGTCGTATGGTTAGCGATGTTCCTGCTTTTACTTGTCACCTAATAGGAGAAGTGAAATGTCACAAACGGCGTCCCCTAAATCAGCAGAGTCTGCGGCTGATCCCGGTCGCATAGAATCTGCCATCCAGGATTGGAGTTCAGATCAGCGCGCCTTTAAGAATGTTCCTTGGGGCAAGGCGATGATGTGGCTTTTCCTGCTCAGTGACACCTTTATTTTCAGCATCTTCCTAATCTCCTACATGACAGTGCGTATGTCTACCAAAGTGGCTTGGCCCAATACAAGTCAGGTTTTTGCGCTGGAAATTGGCGGCGTACAATTCCCTCTCCTGCTTATTGCTATCATGACATTCATTCTAATCAGCAGCAGTGGCACCATGGCCATGGCCGTTAAATTTGGCTATAGCAAAAACCGGAAAATCACCGCCATTTTAATGCTCGTCACCGCCCTTTTTGGACTGTCATTTGTCGGCATGCAAGCCTTTGAATGGACAAAATTAATTCATGAAGGCGTCCGTCCGTGGTCGAACCCTTTTGGGGCACCGCAATTTGGGTCCATCTTCTTTATGATCACGGGTTTTCACGGGTTCCATGTCTCCATAGGGGTCATCTTCTTGTTCATTGTGGCCCGGAAAGTCTGGCGAGGAGATTATGACACCGGCAAACGAGGCTTTTTTACAAGCCGACGGGGAAATTATGAACATGTGGAAATGATGGGTCTGTACTGGCATTTCGTGGATTTGGTCTGGGTGTTTATTTTCGCATTTTTCTATCTTTGGTGAAGGGACTTTAGAATGGAACAAGACCAAACGCACGGTCAGGAACACCCCATTAGTACCTATTTCTGGATTTGGGGATTGTTATTCGTCTTAAGCGCATTCTCATACATGGTGGATATTCTGGGCTTTGAAAGTTATACCCGCTGGACACTTATTCTTGTATTTATGCTATCAAAAGCGGGGCTCATTGTCGCTATCTTCATGCATATGGCGTGGGAGAAAACAGCCATTATTTACGCCATTTTGTTGCCCACGGCCTTTATATTGGTTTTTGTTAGTTTAATGATGTTAGAGGCGGACAATACACATCTTGTGCGGGAGATTTTCTTCTCAAGTCCCTTATAAAAGATTTGATAGACAATCAAACAAAGCGTTAAACGCCACCGAAAATTGGGTCATACCAGGATTTGAATTCAAGATAGTCTTCGACCAATTTTTTCTTGTCGTAAATGCGAACCTGTTCCCATACTTTGTCATAGATGTCTGAAAATATGGAATTATTGTCCCTATTTTCAGGTTCCATTGTTATCCCCTTCATCTGACAGTATTCCCGAGCCATCCCTGTCAGCTCCGCGCCAACTCCCATACCTTCTGTCAACTCGTAACATGCGGTAAAAACACATTTAGGGATGTCACCCGCCAGATTTTCTTGCAAAGAACAAGAAAGAGCTTCGTAGAGGGACGCTGGATCCCGGTCACACTGAACTTCCGCATTTGTGTTTTTTTCCCTCTCTTCCACCCATGACGCAAAATTATTTGAAGACACAATCGGGATCAGAATTGGGGAAATTTTTAGCGGGGCATCCATGTGCTTGAATATGGGACTATCATCAAACCCATTAAAATGTTTTAGAAAGACCCCATTGGCAATTTTGGTAGAATAGTTCTTGGCCGCGTTGGCGAAGAGTGTCTCGAACTCAGGGGCCATCAGCCCTTTGCCGCCATGCATAATGTTTGACGGTTGTTCTATTTCGACCTCTTCCTTGGTTATTGTAGCGCATTGGGCAAAGATTTCTTTTATAGGTTCGTCCAAGATAGCCCTTAAAGCCCTAATTTTTTCCCTATATTTCTCACTTGGACCGATATCAAAAACAACATCATTTTTAATATGTTCGTAAACCCTTGTTTTTTGAATGACCCGATGGTTTTTCAAAGCTTGTTCAAGTTCATTGCGATCGAAATAATTCAGACTGCCATATAGTTGGAAGATTTGAAGGAGTGCGGCCAGAACCATGGTAAAAAATAGAGCATTATAAATTCTGCGCTTTTTTCGCACCTCTTCTGCAAATATTTTGGGTAATTTCATCAGTACTGTCAGTAAACCCTCATGACGCTCGGCCGTCTTTCCAGCTTTATTTTGGATTTCTTCGGAGATTTTTTTAGTGATTTCTTTGGGGTCAATGACATCACTTTTCCACGTCAGCAAAAGTCCAAGAAGAGCGATTACCAATTGGGCAATAATTCCGACAATTGCGACGATCATATACGCCCCCTAAGCCTTAAACGGCGGCAGTTTTTGGTTTGGAGTATTTTAGACGTTTAAATTGAATATATTACAATATCAAAATATTAAAGATTGTATAGAACTAATTCCTTTTATTCAATGAATGACGAGGACTTAATCAGCCACAAGCGATCAATCTGTACGCCTAGTTTATCAAAGTATTGAGCCTCAATGCGTTCCGCATCTATAAGGCTATAAACTACCTTGCCACCATCCAACATTCTAATGACAAGATTATCCCCCTCCCACACTGAATTTAGACGCACCCACTGACCTTTCAAAATTTCCAATTTTTTGCTTTTTCCAATGGCAAAGACGGCCTGCCCACCGTCCATGTCTAGCGCTTCGACTACCAGAATATGGTTCAATTTAGTATCTGAAGTCCCCGCCCAAAAGCCAGAAAACATTCTTTGTGCTATTGGCAATTTTGTTTCTGCTTTTGTTATAGCCAAATCATCGGGCAGCGGAACATCATTATAAGGTGAAGCCTCTTTTCCAAGCCTCAATACCGGCCTTTTTTGCGATTGGGAAATTAGCCTTTTTGAAATTAACTTTAGGTAATTATCCAGAGCACCTCCCCAAACTTGCTCATAACGATAAAGAAGATGTCCATTGTCGTATGGTACGTCAAAGGCGAAATATTGCCCTATCCCGCCATGGGATTTATAGATTTCAAAATTCCATCGACTATGAGCCGTTGAAAAATAAGGATCACCCTTTCCATAGAGCCAAAGCGTAGGCCGCTTATAATTTACACCTTGCAGAAATACAGCGCGGTTTATGCTCGGCCCTTCAAGGCATTTATCGGTCATCCAGCCACCCACCAAATTAATAACGCCTTTAACTTGATTGGGATGATGCCCCGAATAAGCAACAGAAAGCGCCCCGCCCCGCGATACACCTCCGATAAGAATGTTGTTTGCATCTACTTTTGAGTAACTGGAGAGTATTTCAATCGCAGCACTAATATCTTCCAGTGCACGCTCAACGCCGGGTAAGGAAAGCTCTGGCAGACAAGAATAACCTTGAGCTCGATCTTTACTAAACCCCTCGTCATACAGTCCATCCGATTTTCCGCGACCACGTCGCTGAGGAAAAGCAACCATCCAGCCCCTGTCGTTAAAAAACTTTGATATTGCTTTCGTCCAAAAGGTTTCTTTGAATTTTTCCGGAGATTTTCCCAGACCAGTAGAGCCATGATTGAAAACCAGGAGTGAAAAAGGTCCCTGTCCTTTGGGCATAGAGTAGACAACTTCCAGCTTTATGGATTGGCCATTCTCAAACAAATCTGTTTCCAGATATCGGACTGTTCGTGCATTTGAGACAGAGGAGATAACAAAGACCAACGTTAAGCTTATCAACGCATTTCTTATCAACCGACTAATGCGGAACCAGTTGCTGAGTATCCCCACACTGAAACCTCTCCGTTATCTCTCGAAGGCTTCATATTACTTCAAAACACTACTGAAGCGATAATACAAAACGGGTTCATAAAAAAAGGCGGCCCGATTGGACCGCCTTTTGATTGTGAGTGGGATTGATTTTAAAGTTCGCTCAAACGCTCCGCTGCGTCTTTAAGTTTCGCCATCTTAATCTCGGCTTCGCTTAGTTTTTCACGTTCTCCTGCAACAACCGCCTCTGGGGCGCTGCTGACAAACCTCTCATTTCCAAGTTTTTTGTTCAGGCCGGTCATATAACCGTTCAATTTGCCCATTTCTTTTGTAAGGCGGGCTTTTTCAGCATCCAGATCCATGGCACCAGCCAAAGGAAGCGCCACACTGGCCCCGTCATGTACAAACTGCAAGGAGCCCTTAGGAAGCTCTGCATCCACCACTTTGCTCTCCAGACGCGCAAGACGAGAGATCACAGCCCAGTGACTTTCCAGCCGTGTTTTATGATCGTCAGATCCTTCATTAAAGATCATGGGGATCTTGGCGCCAGCAGGAACATTCATTTCACTGCGAACACCGCGAATACCTGTGATCAATCCTTGAACCCATTCCATTTCTTCAATCGCAGCCGCATCGACAGCAGTATCAGGGTAGACAGGCCAGTCACTAATAATCAAATCAGCATCCCGCTCCGCGCCCAAGCCGCCCCATAATTCTTCTGTTATGAAAGGCATGAAAGGATGAAGGATTTTGAGGATCTGATCCGGAACCCAAGCAGTCGTGGCTTGTGTTTCAGACTTCGCCTCCGCATCATCTCCCTGGAATGGAATTTTAGCCACTTCCAGATACCAGTCACAGAACACATTCCATGTGAAGGAGTAGATGGCATT
Organism: Sneathiella sp.; assembly: GCA_016764355.1. Lineage (GTDB taxonomy): Bacteria > Pseudomonadota > Alphaproteobacteria > Sneathiellales > Sneathiellaceae > Sneathiella. Next base: position 12,792 of record JAESSA010000013.1, read on the forward strand.
AGAGGCATCATTGAAACGGTAACCGTCTCGTTTTCCTTCCAACGCTTCGCGAACAGCCGCTTCACATTTAGCAACCTCACCAACGATCCAACGATTGATCGTAAGTTTGGTCCCAAAGGGATCAAAGCCTTTAGGTACACTGCATTCATTCATTTCTGAGAAGCGAGCCGCATTCCAAAGTTTTGTTGTGAAGTTCCGATAGCCTTCGACACGTTGTTCAGACAGGCGGACATCCCGTCCCTGCGCCGCACTGGAGGAGAGGAAGAAACGAAGAGCATCCGCGCCATATTCATCAACCAAGTCCAAAGGATCGACAACATTCCCCTTTGATTTAGACATCTTCGCACCATGTTCATCGCGAACAAGGGCGTGGATGTAAACCGTATGGAATGGGGGCTCTTCTTCCATAAAGTGAAGACCCATCATCATCATCCGGGCAACCCAGAAGAAAATGATATCAAAGCCCGTGATCAAAACGTCTGTCTGATAATATTTATCAAGTTCAGGTGTTTTATCGGGCCACCCTAAGGTAGAGAAAGGCCAAAGCGCTGAAGAGAACCACGTATCCAGAACATCTGAATCGCGGGTGAGTTCTTCATCTTTGCCATAATGAGCTTTTGCCGCGGCAAAGGCCTCTTCTTCCGTTTCTTCAACGAAAATCATCCCATCAGGGCCGAACCATGCCGGAATCCGATGACCCCACCAAAGCTGACGTGAAATACACCATGGCTGGATGTTACGCATCCAATCAAAATAGGTATTCGACCACTTTGCCGGAACAAATTTAGTTTTACCGCTTTCCACAGCACGAATAGCAGGTTGCGCCATTGTGGCTGCATCGGCAAACCACTGATCGGTCAAGTACGGCTCGATCACCACGCCAGAACGATCTCCGTAGGGAACCGTGTGGGGATGATCTTCAATTTTAACCAGAAGACCAAGTTTTTCGAATTCTGCGACAATCTTTTTACGCGCGTCGAAGCGGTCCATTCCCTGGTATTCGGCCGGAACCGTATCGTTCAAGCAGGCATTTTCCGTCATGATGTTAATCACTTCAAGACCGGCACGTTTACCAACCTCAAAGTCATTAAAATCGTGAGCAGGCGTTATCTTAACAGCACCAGAGCCTTGCTCCGGATCTGCATATTCATCGGCGACAATCGGGATACGGCGTCCAACGATGGGCAGAATAACAAATTTTCCCACCAGATCCTTATACCGCTCATCCTCTGGATGGACAGCAACGCCTGTGTCCCCCAGCATGGTTTCCGGGCGCGTGGTGGCAACTGTAATGTAGCGGCCCTCTTCCCCTTCAATAGGGTACTTGAAGTGCCACATGTTGCCGTTGACCTCACGCTGCTCAACTTCCAGATCCGAGATCGCAGTGTGGAATTGTGGGTCCCAATTTACCAAGCGCTTGTCTCGGTAAATCAGGCCTTCCTTATGAAGCTGAACGAAAACCTTGCGAACGGCTTTGGACAATCCCTCATCCATGGTGAAGCGTTCACGGTCCCAGTCGCAAGATGCGCCTAGACGGTGAAGCTGTCCCATAATGGAGCCGCCAGATTTCTCTTTCCACTCCCAAACTTTTTCGATGAATTTTTCACGGCCAAGATCATGGCGCGTAAGACCCTCTTCGGCTAACTGGCGCTCAACAACCATTTGCGTTGCAATACCGGCATGATCCGTACCCGGTTGCCACAAAACATCTTTGCCGCGCATTCTCTCAAACCTGACGAGAATGTCTTGCAGCGTATTGTTAAGGGCATGGCCCATGTGAAGATTGCCAGTTACATTTGGTGGCGGAATGACAATTGTAAAGGCGTCATCGCTCTCAACGCGACCACAGGCAAACGCACCGCTCTCCATCCATCTGGAATAGAGTTTTCCTTCGACCTCTTGCGGCCGATAAGATTTGTCCAGCATTGCTGAATCTCTCTTTATATCTAGTTATAACAAATTGGGTGGAAAGGCCGCCCAAGCGGCCTCAGTATAATCGGCTCACAGCTTAACAGGAAGACTTAATCCTTGTCGTCCGCCCGATCCGCGAGCTTGCTCACTTCCCGTTCTACAATGCGTTGAACAATGCTTGCCAAATGTTCATCCAGCCAGTCTTTCAGCATTGGACGCAATAAATCCCGCACCAATCCTTCAAGTGTTGCATGGCCATTGCCCATTGGCATACCGCGCGATGAAGAAACAGCATCGGTTAAATTGGCGAAAGAAGTAGTTGCCGCCGCGACCGTCGGGTCATTTAACAGACTATCCAGTCTGGCATCCGTATTATCCAATTCTGGTCCGGGCTCGAAAACGTCTTCAAGCTCAGGTTCAAAAACTGGTTCTGGTTCTGGTTCTGGTTCTGGCACAGCTTCAGGCTCTGGAGCTGGTACAGCATCGAACTCGATCTCATCCTCAACCACGATTTCTTCTGGAGAAATCACTTCACCGTCATCGTTCACTTCATCGGTAAGGTCCAGAATATCGTCTTCGACTTCAGGTTCTGGCTCGGGAGCTGGTTCCGGTTCGGGAATAGATTCTGGTTCGGGTTCTGGCTCGGGAATAGGCTCAGGTTCAGCAGAAGCTTCTTCTACAGGTGCTGCCTCAGCAGCATCCGCAGCCGGAGCTTCATCATCGTCATCTTCAGAAATGATACGCCGAATGGAGGCTAGAATTTCCTCCATGGTTGGCTCTTGTTCTGCCTTTGGATCACTCATCGTCTAATTCACCAACAAGAATAGAAGTACAATCTGCGAAACTTAACGAAGAACGACAGAAAACGCCAGCCTTCAACTACAATTTCGTTCTATTTGGTTAATGAAGCCTTAATCCAGACCACCATCTGTTCCGAACCATTTGTCGCGAACACGGTTATAATTGGCTTTAGGATCATAAAGATCAACAGCAAGACTTAGCTCTTCTGCACTCAAATTACCGACAGAAGCGAACACATTATATACAGCGACATGCACGTCCCTGCGCGAGGTAACCAAGCCTACCTGACTTTCCAATAATTCTTGCTCAGCATCCAATACGTCCAATGTTGTACGGGAGCCAACCTGGGCCTCCTGCTCCACACCTTCCAGCGCAATTGTGTTTGCACGAACCTGCTCTTCATTAGAGGTAACCTGCGCCCGCGCGGTTTCTAACTGCTCCCAAGACTGGGTAACGGCTTCGCGAACTTGCCTTACGGCTGTCTCAATTTCAATTTTACGTTGATTGTTTAACTGACGAGCTTGGCGAACAGCACTGTAAACTGAACCCGATTGATACAAGGGTACAGTCAGCGTTGCAGAAATAGATCCTGTTTCAGCCCACTGTGATTCTGAAGACTGGTCATCAGATTGTGAGAGCACCCCATCCAATGTAATACTTGGCAACAAACGCCCGGATGTTTCCCGGATGTTATGCATGGAACTTTCTTCCTGAAACTTCGCAGATTGGATATCGGGGTTATTACTCATTCCCAATTCCAAAGCCGACTCAATTGATTCGGGAAAATTAGCGGGAATTTCAGGGTAAGAAACCTCACCGGGTCTTTGGCCAACAACTCGCTCGTAAGTCGCTTCACTGACTTTCAGATTACCAACAGCTTGCACAAAATCAGATTTCGAGCCGGCAAGCCGTGCCTCGGCCTGTGCAACATCAGTCCGTGTAATTTCGCCCACATCAAAGCGGTCCTGAGCGGCCTCACGTTGGCGCTCCAGAACAGTTACATTGTTTTTTGTCAAGATAACGACAGATTGATCGCGTACGACATTCATGTAAGCCGAGACCGCCGTTTGCAACACAGATTGTTCGACAGAATCTAGATTGGAACGTGCAGCCTTTACGTTGGCCTCTGCAGCGCTGGTGCCAGCAACGGTTCTGCCGCCCGTATAAAGGGGCTGAGAGACTGAAAGCGCCAAGCTACTTGGCTCATAATTACGATCACCGCCCGCTAAAGTGGTTGAGCTATTTTTGCTATATTCATTACCCGCTTCTCCAGTGACCGTCACAGTTGGACGCCAACCTGAGAGGGCCTGAGAAACACCTTCATCGACGCCGCGGACACTGGCCCGTTGCGCCTGCAAGGTTGGGTTGGTTGTATATGTCTGGGCAAGGGCTTCATGCAAAGTCTCTGCATGCAGGGCAGAAAAACTTGTTGTCGCAGCGATTACAGATGCAACCGTAAAAATAATTTTTTTCATTTATGCAGGCCCCTCGCGCACATTTTTTCTACTAATTGATTGAAGTCTACTCTCAAGCAACTGAGCATACAACATTAAGTTATTAACATGCCCAAACAGGGTATCACTTCGCTAAAGCCGCGCTCTAGCAGTATTTTAAGCGTCGTGTCTAACGGGTATTTTCCCGACCACAAACTATTTACGCAAAAATACAAGCCACACTGTGACCTGTGTCATAATCCTAAAGCCAGTTAGAGGCTGAAGGATGCAGACTTTTTCATACTCTGGTTTACAGGTGCCGCAGCGTTAAAAAGAGATTTTGCATAGAAACCGCCCCCTTGACGCGAATAGATTTTCGCAACACCGGGGTTACTCCCAACGACACAAACCAAACGCCCGTCTTCACTTAGCTGATTCAGGAGTGATTCCGGAGCAGCATCGACGGCACCGTTAATGTGGATAACATTATAAGGCCCCTGCTTTGCATTTCCCTCAACCAGCGAACCTTCGATCACCGCAACATTATCAGCTTCAAGTCCAGTCAGTGTCTCTGTTGCCTGAGCCACCATCTCTTCGCTCTCTTCCAGCGCGACCACGGCCTGAGCCAGATGGCCCAGCACAGCGGATGAGTATCCCGTGCCGCAAGCCACATCTAAGACCACATCAGTTTTTGTAATTTTAGCGGCCTGTATTAACAGGGCAAAAATACGAGGTTCGATCAGATAGCGATTGTTCGCAACTTCAAGATCTTCATCCATATACGCAACACCGCGAAGGTTCTTTGGAACAAATTCTTCCCGGGGAATAGTGTCCATAGCCTCAGCAACACTATCGCTGGTGACATTATTGGGGCGAAGTTGACTGAGCACCATTGAGTGACGCGCCGTTGCAAAATTTTCAGTCATCATGAATTTCCCGTTTTTTTCTGGTACTTACAGGTCTCAATTTAGCCGATCAAATACAGACCCTTGAATATGGCCGCGTTTATACTGAATAACTTGCAATGTTGGCAAGAAAGAAGCGAGCGGATTTTTCTACTTTTCACTAGAATCAAAATTTCAGTGGTAATAAAGCCTCTAATTTATTGAAATTCGGTGAAGTTTTGCAACGAATGCGCTTTTTATAAATTTTTCTCAGGCAAAGCAGGAGACCTCATTCTCCAATTATGCCCCGTCGCCATGATGCAGGCGGTCTTGTCGGGCGATGTCATTATGATCACCCAGAGGTCATTTTTCAAACTATTGAACACTTCTATCAAATACCCGTTATCAACTATTCCAGCAGAAACAGGCTTTTCTGCATATTCTTCAACCAAATAACCTCTAAGACTATTCCGCTCGAAACATGGCAGCTGAGCGGTCGCGGGTGTTATACTTATAGAAACGCTCAGAAAAACAATCGAAGACAACCAGTTCATCAAAATCTCCTTCGGTTAAACGATAAACCGCTCTCAAGACTGAGTTTGATGCGGTTTTAGTTAAACGTTCGACCAGATGGATAAGTGATAAATTATTTCCCTTAACTTCTTAAAAGGGTTGCAATCCTCTCGCTTCGTTGGCCAACCTGCCGCGCCCATTTACTATCCAGCGCTTCAGTTGCAGCAAGATCAAAATCCCCTTTGCCGAGCGCCGTCAGCATTTTTTTAAACTTGCTAAGGCGCGGCCAACCCAGGTTAAAACACATGTCAGCCAATGCAATTTTTTGCGGATTAGGAAGAGACGACCAGCAACCGACCTTCTGGCCCAGCTCCTCCAAAACAAGTCCAATATCATTTGACAAAAGATACATGGCCTCCTCTTTACTAATCCCGCGATCATCCAGATTGCGCCCGACACCAATGGTAAGTTTCCCGACAGTGTCCCGGTAAGGCTTCAATCGAAGAGCTTCATTTTCTATCAAATCTTCAGTAAGCTGCGCCTTCAGCTGTGATTGCGTCATGATTAACGTCCCCTTTGACGATAGAGATATTTAAAAATGGGAGAAATTATGTATTTTAATGAAAAGTAGAACGCACGCGGGAGAAAAAGATAAAAACCAATTCACCAAGCCCATAGCAAGAATGAGATTTCTAACCATCCTAGTAGGCAAACTGTTCTAAGGTGCACCTACCCATATATTCTAACATTAGTTGAAAAAAATATAAACCAAATTCTACAACTATCCCTAAAATAAGTAGTAATCAGTTATTCGTTAAAAGGAGGTTCACTCAAAGGAGGTATCATATATTTCACCGACTGAGGGTTTGGGCTGCGGCTCTAAAAAGGGGCATATTCGCTTTGTATTTGGCAATGCGAGGCCCGCGGGTCTCCTGGTTTGCCAAAGCATTGGCTGCCATTGTCGCCGGATATGCTTTTGGCCCAATTGATTTGATCCCTGATTTGATCCCGATCATTGGTTATCTGGATGACGCAATTTTGCTCCCGCTTGGTATTTTACTCGTCATTCATTTGATTTCGGCTGTGGTCTTCAATGATTTACGTCAAAAAGCGGCAACACATTTTGAGACGAAAAAACCACAGATCAAAATTGCCGCGGTGGTTATCCTTTTAATTTGGCTGCTCCTTGCCGTGGCTGCCCTGCAATTTATAGTCACACCGACAACACCATGATTTTTCCTTGCAGGCACATGGACAATCCACCCGCCCTGTCAGCAACAAAATATTCGATTATCCAGCCTTGACACTCCCCTTTTAAAGTCTTAAAACGCCTATGCTTTTAAAGCACACCACACGCTTTTTTACTGAAGCACACCAAGATTTGAGGCCTGGTGGCGGAGTGGTGACGCAGCGGATTGCAAATCCGTGTACACCAGTTCGATTCTGGTCCAGGCCTCCACTTTCCCCAAAACGTCGATACAACCTCTCCCCCTCCTCATTACCCCTCATTCATGCTATGGAACATTAGACGTCTTTTATAAAGAGCCGTGAAATGAGCAGAACAAGTGGGCTTAGAGCACTCCTTGACCCCGAGCGATTACACGCCCCGAACGTCCGCGATCAACTTGTGGTGTGGGCGACTTACGCAATGGCTATCTGCGCCTTTTTCTGGGGTGTTATTTACTTTAGTGTCGGGGAAGTTACCGCAGCCTTTATTCCGTGGTCGTATTCAACCCTCTCTGCCTTATCCCTCTTTTCACTCACGAAATTCCCAAACTACGGATTATTGAGGCAAAGTCAGCTTGCCTTTTCACTCATCCTTCCCTTTCTCCTGATGATAGCTTTAGGGGGATGGGTAAACTCATCAGCGGTGGTTATCTGGTCGCTCATAAGCCCGATAAGTGCCTTAGTGTATTCTGGAACTCGGCGTGCAACACTGTGGTTTATGGCATTTTTGCTTATCGTTACCTTTGGCATATTTATTGACTTTCCAGCCCTCACCCACACAAATTCCATTCCCCCCTTAATTATTGTCCTGTTTTTTGCCTTAAATATTGGCGGGTTATCCACTGTGGCATTCGTTATTCTTCGCTATTTCGTAAATGCCAACAATCGAGCTTATGATTTGCTGGAAAAAGAACGAACCCGATCAGAAAATCTCATTAAAAATATGCTCCCCCCAACAATCGCGGAAAGGTTAAAGGAAGGCCCGCAAACCATCGCCAATAAAATTGACAATGTCAGTATCTTGTTTGCCGATATATCCGGATTTACCCGATACGCCATGAACCACAGCCCTGAAGAAGTTGTCACCTTACTTGATGGGTTATTTTCAACTTTTGACAAATTTGTCGAAGAGCTCGGTTTAGAGAAAATCAAAACCATTGGGGATGCCTACATGATCTCAAATGGCCTTGATCAAAATGCCACAACAGGCGCAAAAGCGGCGGCTGAATTTGCTCTTAAAGCCATGTCTCACATGCACCAAATAAAGAGAAACCGGGCGGTTGATCTGGACCTTACTATTGGCTTGCATACGGGCACTGTTGTCGCCGGGGTCATCGGCGTTAAGAAATTCTCCTATGATATCTGGGGGGATGCGGTCAATGTTGCCGCGCGCCTTCAACAAAATGCAACAAGAGGCCACATCTTGTTATCTGGAGAGACCTTAAGCTTATTAGAAAATGAATTTGAGGTCACCGATGAAGGCTCAATCCCTCTTAAGGGGCATACACCTGTTCAATGCTTCCAGCTTCAATCCTCCCGTCATTCATCGCCTAACAAGTCAGGTTCGGCTTAAGTATAGAGCTCACAGATATCCTCGCCCGTATCGCCGATCACAAAATTTACCGCAAAGACGAATTATCTTTTAGGTCAATTAAAAGGTGATGCGTTGCTTTCCTTCCTGAAGCAAGTGAACCATTTAATGACCTGTGGAGTATCACGGGGCAAAGCTAATACTAGCCTTTTACCGATCGACAGACACACGATAAGTCAAAGACTTCGCCTGACCCGACAGTTGAAGTGGAAACAGCGTGCAGAATATTTTAAGCCGATTAACGTCCAGTACTTTCTCACTCTTGTCCTTGATTTGTTTTCTATGGATGTTTGTCTTTGCATCGTCCGCCTCCTCGAAGGAATCTGTAATTATTGCTGGTCCTGCAGACTATCCGCCGTATAGTTACATGGAAAAGAACGAGCCGAAGGGCTTCTATATTCAAATATTGAAGGAAGTCTTCGCTCAACTGGAAGACTATGACGTTCAAATTGAATTAGTACCTTGGAAACGCGCATTAGAATATGTTGAAACTGGGCACTATTTGGCAGTTTTTCCTCCCTATAAGTGGCCTGAACAACGCCCCTGGATAAAATACTATTCTGAACCAATTCTGATCGAGCGCGTCGCGGTTTACTGCCGAAAAGAAGTTTTGAAGGATCAAATACGGCGAAGCTGGCCGCAAGATTATTTTGGATTAACGGTGGGAACAGATTTGGGTAATTTATCTGCTGGAGTGGCTTTCTTCAAAGCCGTAGAAGCAGGTAAAATAAGCCTATTAGAAATGAAGTTGGAAAAAAGTATCTCGAGAGTTCTATTGGGTGAAATATCGTGTTTTGTCCAAGACCCAAGGGTGTTAAATATTTACTTCGATCGATATGCCAAACAGAAAAGTCTGGAAAATTCATTTTCAGATTTCCTCAGTTTAGGCACAATTATTTCCAACAATTGGGGTTATCTGGGGTATTCCGATTTAGATGAAAAGCGTTTCCCATTCAAATGGGATTTCATTAAGAAAGTCGACGCGATAATTCAAAAAATGAAAAACCGAGGCCGGATAAAAGAAATTGTTGAAAGCTACCAAGATTAAAAAATAATGGCTACGTTGCCTCTATAACGGCTTGATGCGAATATAGCTTCAATCCTCTCGCCACTCATCCCCGAGTAATTCTGGCTCATCATATGCATAGAAGTCTTCCAGGTGTTGGTCAGATGACGCGCGAAATAAAGCTTTAACCAAGTGATCGACCAGCCTGTCCACACCCGTATTAACGCCAGGAATATCGCTACTGACGGGGGCGTGGGTAAGGGTTGCGGCAGCATTAAAAAGATGAAGGCGCTCAAGATAAGCGGCGGTCCCCGGCTCCTTTGGCAAAAACTCAAAGCCTGCCCCCAGATAGGGGTAACGCTCCAAAGTCTCATCCTCTTCCCCCGCCTTGGGCGCAAAGCAATCCTTCCACAACAAAATGTCATCGAAAAAGGGGGCAATTTCTGGCTGAGCTTTTAAATCCATGGCATAACCCGTACCGAAAATAACATAATCCACAGAAAAATCACCGGCCCCGGTTTCGATTTTCACATGGTTTTCTGCCACCGCCATATGACGGATACCCGCACCGGTATGTAGTTTAAAGTTATCAAATTGCTTCAGCCTCAACATGGTACTTCTGGGCGCTGCTATGCGCGCATCAAAACCATGCTTTAAAAACCGCCATCGATCCTCCATATTTAGACTAGCAAACCCCTTCATAAAGCCCGGATAGACAATGCTTTTGAATTTGTTTAGACGAGGAAGAACAGGTGCCCGCACTAACATTTGCACCTCTGCCGCGCCCGCCTCCAGTGCCGTTGCTGCGTTATCGGCTGCTGACGCCGCCCCGCCGATCACAGCGACGCGCTTCCCTTCAAGAGCTCCAAAATCAATAACCTCTTCTGTATGGGCATAAAATCTCGCAGGCAATGAAGCTGCAACAGTGGGAAGCGAAGCGCCACCGGTTGCAGCGCGCCCTGTCGCTAAAACAACATGACGGGCAAAATGGATTATATCGCCTTCAAAACTTGAGAATGTAAGGCGGAATAAATCTCCTTGAGGCTCTATTCCTGTCAATGTCCTATGATTGGTCACAGGTAAATCCAAAACTTTGCGATACCAGACAAGATAGGTCATCCACATTTCTTTTGGAATTTTATCCAGCGCCTCCCATTGGGCTATCCCCCACTGCGCCTCGAACCAAGCTCGGAAGGTAAGGTTTGGCAGCCCCATATTCGGACCCGTCAAATGCTTAGGAGAGCGCAAGGTTTTCATGCGGGCTGTGGTAATCCAAGGTCCTTCCTGTCCCGGCGCGCTTTGATCGAACAACGCCAAATTTCGCACACCTTGGCTTATCAGTCCAAAGGCTGCCGCCATACCGCAGGCCCCGGCCCCAATAATCGCAACGTCCAGCGCCCCTTCCCCGCTCCCACTAAATCGCGGCTTCACCCAATTGTCAGAAGGATAATTGATATAGGAGAAATCTCTCACGATAGTCGCTTCAAGGACGTCTAAATTATTAGTCTGATTCATAGTTCGATCTTTTGTTGGTTCTTTTTATTTATTTAAGAGATCATTGATGAATATTGCAAGCTCGGTTAGTTTCTTTTGTAACAACAAAAGCAGGAGAACGTCATGCGTCTTATTATAGCGATCTTATTACCGTTTCTGGTTTTTTTCACAATCGGCAAACCTTTTCAGGGAATCTTTTGCCTGATCTTGCAAATATCTTTGATCGGCTGGATCCCCGCAGCGATCTGGGCCGTCTATTCTGTAAGCCAATACAACACAGATAAGAAAATATCGGCCTTAAGAGAAGACTGATAAAAGGCAGAAAATGGCGGTTTTTTAGTTCCAGGTGAATTTTTTTTCGAAAAAGTGAAAAACAGGGCTTGGCAGGTTAATCTGCAATTGCTATAAGCCGCGAACCAATACAAACGACCACTGTTCCTCGATAGCTCAGTTGGTAGAGCAGCTGACTGTTAATCAGCCTGTCGCAGGTTCGAGTCCTGCTCGAGGAGCCAATTTAAACCCTTGAAAACTTAATTGTTTTCGAGGGTTTTTTCCTGGCCTGAACTATACCGCGCACAGAAACAATCCAATTTTAGCGGATAAAATTACTCTTCCGACTCTCCCTTAACCCCGCCTTTTGGGTCGGTAAAGAAAATTTCCCATTTATTGTTGGATATACTGAAAAATTGTATATATACTTATGATTATATACAAAATAAATAATATTGAAAATATTTGCGCATGTTGCGAGTCCTAAACGGGACTATTGAACTCAAGTAATTACAAATGGGTAAGGTGCAAATATGGCAGGTACCTTGACAAGGGTTGAAGATGTATATGCAAAACTAGCTGTTCCCTTCTGGGTTCTGCTTTTTATCAGTTTTCTGTCAATCAGCGCGCTGGTTTTCTTTTCCATTCATACGCAAAATCAAAATTCCATACAATCTTCGATTCACTTAGCCAATTCGGTACTGGACGGGCAAAAAAAAGATCTTGAAACCTTGACACGAGATCATAGTTTTTGGGATCAAGCCGTTGAAAATATTGTTAAAGAACCTAATCTGGGTTGGGCAGATTTGAATATTGGCCTTTATTTATTTGAGGCGGAAGGCATATCATCTAGTTATTCACTAAATGAAGACAACACGCTGATCTACGCCCAAATAGATGGCGTGAGACAACAAGACGATCCCTTATCTCGGTTTTCAGGGGGATTGGAAATTTTACTTGAAATAGCCCGCTCAGGAGATCCCTCCACCCGTCCAATGCCTCAATTAGGGTATCTTGTGGACGAAACCGGCGTTCATCTGGCCGCGGCATCCGTATTAACGACTTACCAAGGGTTCTCGGAAAATAGAACCATTCAACAGACAAGCTCAATCCTTCTATTAATCCAACGACTAGACGAGGCTTTACTTAAAGATATTTCTGACAATTTTTTTCTTACTAATGCTAGGTTTCTTGAGGATATAAGCCTTGCACCGGAAGCTTCGCTACAACTGTTCTCTCCAGATAAAACACATATCGCAACACTTTCATGGACGCCACAACGTTTGGGGGATCAAACGCTGCCTGTCATGCTTTTGGGCATATTCATTGTTTTTACCCTAATGGCAGTTATCGCCTATTTCTTTCTCAAGCGCATAAATGTAGCCGCCCAAACAACCAGCAAAGCCATTGAGGCCGATCAGGCTAAATCAGAATTTCTGGCCAATATGAGCCATGAATTAAGAACGCCCCTTAATACAATTATTGGTTTTTCCGACATTATGAGGAACCAGCTTTTTGGCCCTATGGGCAACGACAGATACTTAAATTATACTGGGGATATAAATGCTGCAGGAGATCACCTTCTCAGCCTCATAAACGAGATACTCGATCTTGCGAAAATTGAAGCAGGCAAGTGGGAGCTGGTACTCGAAGAAGTCGATCTCAATGAAATATTGCTTTCAAGCCTGCGCTTCATCAACAAGCAGGCCTTCGAAAAGAAAATCGACTTGAAGATTGAAATGGGAGAAAATATACCCAGGTTCCGCTCTGATCAACGGGTATTAATGCAAGTTATCCTGAACATTCTCTCTAACTCAGTAAAATTCACACCCTATGGTGGATGCGTCACCTGCCGCACGTCGCTGACAGAGGATCGGCATGCGCGCATACATATATCCGATAATGGCATTGGGATAATTAAGGCAGACATACCAAAAATACTAAAGCCCTTTGGACAAGTAGCACTAAATAACGACTTTCAGCATCATGGGACTGGGCTGGGCCTGCCCATCACCCGAAAGTTGATTATTTTGCTGGGTGGTAGCTTTTCCTTGCAAAGCGAAGTGAATGTCGGGACCCAAGTCACCATTTGCTTTCCCCTTTAAAGACCTTACCGGAAACGCCTGAACTAAAATCCAACGCTCGCCTTTTTTGAGTCTCTCCATAATAAAATGTGTTTATTTGTCAGTTCATTTTTGTTACTATATTATTTATAGTTACAAACTTGTCCTCAGCATTTGACTTTCAGGAGCAAAAAATAATGATAAAAAAAGTGCTATGCGCCAGCTGTGATGTCCATTGCCAAGTGAGCGCACACGTGCCTGATACTGGCCTGGTTAAAGATGTGAAGGTCAGGGCACAGAACCCAGCTAAATATAAAGCGAACATTTGTATCAAAGGCATTCATGCGCCCTTGGGCTTAAGCCACGAAAAACGAATTACTCATCCTTTAAAACGTGTTGGCGCGCGAGGCAGCGGTCAATGGGAACAGGTATCGTGGGATGAAGCCTTGAATGACATTGCTCTTCGCCTTAAAAAGATCGTTGAAGAACATGGCCCTGAGGCTCTTGCCGTTTCCGAGTCTCCTGCGATTGTTCAAAATAGTATGGGCATGACCCGACGCTTCATGAACTTACTGGGATCGCCAAATTATATCAGTGGTGTCGCCCTTTGTATGGGAAATACAGCGGCGGTAAATCGACTGACATATGGCTGGTTTCCTTTCCCTGATTTCCAGCGCGCGGAATGTATTGTTCTTTTCGGGCATGATCCAAAGCCTCATTCCTGGACACCAATTTATAACGCCATACGCAGAGCACAGCTCCGTGGAGCCAAACTGATCGTTATCGATCCAAGAGAAAGCGAAAATGCTAAAGTTGCTGATCTGTGGCTCCCCCTCAACCCCGGAACGGATGCCGCCCTTTGCTTCGGCTGGCTAAAAGTAATTATAGATGAAGAGCTTTATGATAAAGATTTCGTTGCAAATTGGACGACTGGTTTTGAGGAATTTAAAGAACGCGTAAATGAATTCCCTTTGGACCGTGTTGCCAAAATCACCGGTGTCGACGCGGACCTTATTGCCCAGTCCGCCCGAATGTACGCGACCAGCGGCCCTGCTGTCATTCCCTGGACACCAATTACAGACCAGCAACGTAACTCCACATCGGCCATTCGCCTTCACGGTGCCTTAAGGGCGATCTGCGGATTTCTGGATGTGCCGGGCGGCGAAATAATGCACGGCTTCAACCCCGACGTTATATCCGAGACAGAGTTGGAAGTGCATGATGAACTGCCCCAAGCAAAAAGAGACTTACAACTGGGCGCGGATAAACATCCTGTTTTCACCTACAAAATGATGGCATCCCCTGAAATTCGCGCCGCCACTAAACGTGTTTGGGGTAATGAATGGGCAAACATAATATCCGGCAATTATATGGCTCACCCGACATCGGTTTTTAAAGCCATGAAGGGAGACGGCCCCTATCCAGTAAAAGCATTTTTCACTATCGCCAATAATACCCTAATGAGTTACGCAAATATGCCTCTCATCCATGAGGCGCTGTTAAATCAGGATTTAATTGTCGCGTTTGAGCAATTCAGATCCCCCACGGCCCAGCTTGCAGATTATATTCTACCCAGCGACTCGTGGTTGGAGAGAAATGGCTTATCAGACGGTTTTGGATGGACCAGTATCGTTCGACCGTCTCAAAAAGTGGTCAACCCAGCAGGCGAGTGCCGCGGCATCTATCAGGTATGGAGTGGGCTGGCTAAGCGCATGGGATTTGGAGAACAGTTCCCTTGGAAAAATGAAGAGGCCTTAATGGATCACAGGCTTTCAAAACTAGGTATGAATTTTGAGGATTTTGCAGAAACCCACGCAATGCATATCCCTAAAATGACCCTGAAAAAATATGAAAAAACAGGTTTTGCTACACCGTCTGGAAAGGTGGAGCTCAAATCAAGTGTCTTAGAAAAATTCGGTTTTGATCCCCTTCCCTATTGGCGCGAAGATCCAGATCTTGGCCCAGACTTCCCCTTAAAAATGTTTGTCGGGGTTCGGGAAGATGAATATTTCCAGACAGGTCACCGCCATATAGAAAAATTCCGAAAGCGCAATACAGAGCCCTATTTCTTCGTTTCAGTAAAAGATGCTGATGAAGCCGGGCTCACCCAAGGGAACTGGGCTGAGGTTTTCACTGTTTTGGGCAGCGTAAAAGCCAAAGTGGATATTCAGGAACAAATGCCTGAGGGTGTCATCCGAGTTCCTCATGGTTGGTGGGACCCTGAACGAGAAGAAGGGGACGGCTCCCTTTCCGGCGCATGGGAATTTGCTGATAGCCAAATTTGCCCTGATGACGATGATCATATAGACCGAGAACAAGGCATTCCCCAATTAAAGGGAACGGCGTGTCGCATTCAACCTTTGAGCGCTGATTATAGCGCGAAATATGCGCAAAAATAATTGAGACGACGGGGAGGAATGTCCTCCCCTTCAAAACAGAACGAGAGACCGGATGAAACGAAGTTCGCTTGCTGACAGATATTGCTCTATTGCCCGCTCCAGCGCAGAATTGGTGGATGGTTGGACATTCGTGATTTTACGAGAAATATTTCTCCACAATCGCCGCTTCGATGGCTTACAGGCTCAAACGGGAATGTCTCCTCGCTCCCTCACTTTACGGTTAAAACTCCTAGTGGAAGAAAAAATTCTAGAAAAAACCGCTTATCAGCCAGCTCCCAAGCGGTACGAATATCGGCTCACCCCCAAAGGTCTAGATCTTTGGCCAATGGTTGTAATGCTAAAACAATGGGGCGATAAGTGGCAAGGCCCGTGGGAGGGGGATCAACCGCCTCTTGGTCTAACTCACAAGGGGCATGATCACGAATTAACGCTCGAAATATCCTGTAAAACCTGCAACGAACTTGTAGATGCGCATTCAGGGGAATCTTATATCAGCGCCCCAATGGCAGCAGAGCGTGCTGCGATGGCAAAGACCCATGAGAAAAAGATCAAGGGCATTGTGTAATCATTCTGCGTCAGGTTGGTTTTCTGGCCGTGCATCTTTGAAGGGGATAAGGTCCCGGCAATTTTCTTCAATGCGCAAAATGTTTGGATAATCATTCATCGGTATATCAAACCGCCGGGCATTGTAGATTTGCGGGATTAAACAGCAATCGGCCATACCCGGTCCACTGCCGTGGCAGAAATCCCCTGTATGGGCAGCGTTTTCAAGCATGACCTCAAAAGCTCTAAATCCTTCGCTCACCCAATGGCTATACCATTCCGTCTTGCCAGCTTGGCTGGCATCCATTTCGGTCACCAGATATTTAAGCACCCGCAGATTATTTAAGGGATGCATCTCACAGGCAATGACATCGCACAAGCTTCGCACCTGGGCTCTCTCGAGAGCCTCTTTAGGCAACAAGGCGGGATAGGGATATTGCTCTTCCAGATATTCAAGGATGCTTAAGGACTGGTTAAGATACGTGCCGTCCACATCCAAGACTGGCACGAGTTTTTGGGGATTGAGGGAGGAGAATTCTGCACTATTGTGCATACCACCCCCCGTCACCAGATGAACCCCCACATGGCGCCACTCAAGACCCTTCAAGTTCAAGGCAATACGCACCCGGTAGGACGCACTGGATCGCCAATAGCCATGAAGGGTGAGGGTCATTACATCTCCTTTAACGACGGATGTTGAACTGCAGGCAGGATTTTGCCCGTCGCATCGCCAAATCCAATGCGGTAGCCATCCCCCTGACACCAACCGGTCATGGAAATGGTATCGCCATCTTCAATAAAGGTACGGCTCTCGCCGCCGTCCAACGTCATGGGATTTTGCCCGTTCCAAGATAGCTCTAAAAAGCTGCCAAGACTGTCTTTATCCTGCCCGCTTATGGTGCCCGATCCCAGCAAGTCGCCACTGCGCATAGCACAGCCGCAAGCCGCATGATGAGCAAGCTGTTGAGGGCTAGACCAATACATATATTTAAAATTGGTTTTGCAGATTGTCGTGGCTTTTGCCGCCGCCTCTGGCTGTACTGTCACTTGCAATTTGAGATTGTAGTTATAACCGGCCTTTTGCCGTAAATAAGGTAAGGGTTCCGGGTCTTGGACCGGCCCCGCTTGGCGGAACGGCTCCATCGCTGCGCGGGTGACCACCCAAGGGGAGATCGTACTGGCAAAGGCTTTGGCCTGGAAAGGTCCCAAGGGCTGATATTCCCATACTTGAATATCCCGTGCACTCCAATCATTGAGGATGACATAACCGAAAATCATCTCGTTGGCCTGATCCACCGTAATGGGTTGCCCCATGGGGTTTGAAGTCCCAACGATTGCCGCGATTTCAAGTTCCATGTCGAGCTTGCGGCACGCATCGAAAATTGGACCGTCGCTCCCCGGCGGCTTTATTTGTCCCAAAGGCCGATGAATATCTGTGCCACTGGCAACGACGGTGCTAGCGCGGCCGTTATAACCGATCGGGATATGCAGCCAGTTTGGCATTAGTGCGTTATCAGGATCACGGAACATGGTGCCCACATTGGTCGCATGTTCTTTTGATGCATAAAAATCCGTATAATCCCCAACCTGCACCGGCATATGCAGGGTAGCGTCTGCTTGGGACACTAAGGCCAGTGCCCGCAAATCCTCATCATCCTGAAGCGTGCGGGAGGACGCATCCAGCAATGCGCTGACAACGGCGCGCACCTCTGCCCACACCTTGGGACCAAGGCTCATAAACCGGTTTATGTCCGGCGCGGAGAAAATGTCTTTCGAAATGGGGATAAGCCACGTTTTCTCCAGCACCGACAAATCAAGAATTTGATCCCCGATGGCAACCCCGACCCTTTTTTCAGGCTTGCCCGCCGTGGTAAAAACCCCAAAGGGAAGGTTCTGGATAGGGAAATGACAATCGGGCTGATTGGCACTCACCAGCCAACTTTTAAGGGCCGGATCATTTGTTTTATCGTCTGTTGTCATAATATCTTTAACCCTTAGTCGGTTTTAATCACGCCCCGTGCGATCTGATCCCGTTCGATTGACTCGAACAGCGCCTTAAAGTTCCCCTCGCCAAATCCATCATCTTTTTTCCGCTGGATGAATTCAAAGAAAACCGGCCCAATGACCGTATCAGAGAAAATCTGCAACAACAGCCGCGGATCGCCATCTTCAGTCGAGCCATCAAGCAGTATTCCGCGCATTTGCAATTCTCCCACAGGTTCCCCATGCCCCGGTAGACGATCTTCCAGCATGTCGTAATAGGTGCTGGGCGGCGCGGTCATGAAAGGCACGCCTTTTTTCTTTAACATGTCCCAGCTGGCCAACAAATCTTCACTTTCAAAGGCGATATGCTGAATGCCTTCGCCATTATATTCCATCAAAAATTCTTCGATTTGTCCGGTGCCCGCAGAGGCCTCTTCATTGAGGGGAATACGGATTTTGCCGTCTGGTGCGGTGAGCGCCCGTGATTTAAGGCCCGTATATTCGCCCTTAATATCGAAATAGCGGATTTCGCGGAAATTAAACAGTTTCTCGTAAAAATCGCCCCAATATCCCATGCGACCGCGATAGACATTATGGGTCATGTGATCGATGACTTTAAAACCACAGCCGACGGGATGACGGTCCACCCCTTCAATAAATTCAAAATCGATATCGTAAATGCTCTGCCCTTCCTCATACCGATCGATCAGGTATAGGGGCGCACCGCCGATACCCTTGATCGCGGGCAAGCGCAGCTCCATCGGACCTGTTGGGATGTCCACAGGCTGAGCGCCCAGCTCCAACGCGCGGGTGTAGGCTTTGTGGGAATCTTTCACCCGAAAGGCAAGACCGCAGGCGCAGGGACCGTGTTCTTCGGCAAAATACGCCGCGTGGCTTTTGGGCTCATTATTGATGATCAGGTTTATGCCGCCTTGGCGAAACAACACCACATCTTTAGATCGATGAGTGGCGACCTTTGTAAAGCCCATCATCTCGAATATGGGTTCTAACACACCCGGCTTGGGCGAGGCGAATTCAACGAATTCAAAGCCATCAAGGCCCATGGGGTTTTCATATAAATCGGTGGAATTCTGGGTATCTGCTTTTGTCATTTTTGACTCTCATTTTTATAGATCAGGGTGCGTTAAGGGGCTCTCCGACTTATCGGAGGGGCGCAGGCAATGCCCCGCACACTGTTCGCCAGAATGTCTCCGATCATGAGATACATATGCCTATGCTCCTTTACGGGCGATGACTGCCGTCATGCATCCATTTTGCATGATCGGGGGCCACCTTGGTTTTGTCCCATTCGTTCAGCATGTCCCATTTCACCTGATCCAGCTTTTTATCCATGTCTGCCGTGCTGGTATTAACGGCAAGCTCAAGGCGATGACCGCTGGGATCAAAGAAATAGATAGATTTAAAGATAGTGTGATCGGTCGGCCCGACAACCTCTATTCCGTCGGCCTCCAATTTTGCCTTGGTTAAAGCCAGATCATTCAGATCATCAATTTGAAAGGCGATATGCTGCACCCAATCAGGAGTGTTTTGATCCCGATCCATTTCCGGGAAGGACGGCAGCTCGAAAAACGCCAGTACATTGCCCGCGCCCGCATCCAAAAACACATGCATATAAGGGTCTGGCGCTTTGGTGGAGGGCACTTCATTTTCAGCAATCGCCAGAATAAAATCCATGTTCAGGTATTTCCCATACCATTCCACCGTCTGCTTGGCATTCCGGCAGCGATAAGCCACATGGTGGATCTTGTTAATTTTCATTTCTATCTCCTCAAATAGACAGGCAGGAGGGCGCATCTCTTCGGCTCTCTCACAAAACAATAATGGTAACATTTGTTACTAAAGTCAATATGGATTCACATTATATTTTTTGATTATATCTGCGCATATAAGCAATTGAACTCAGACCCCGTTCAATTTATAATATCAAATGTTATGAATTTGATTGGTTACCAATAAGGACAGTTCCGATGGCAAAGGATAGCCGCACAATTCGCGGGGAGATTAAAACACCCCTTGATGGTTCGTGGGAGATACCCAAAGACAAGGCAACGCGGGACGATGCCCATCTGGACCTCACCACCTTCTACCCCTACCGCCTGTCTATCCTGAATATAGCGGTGAGCAAGTCCATCTCTCAACTTTACGCGGATCGGTTTAATTTAAACCGCCATGAATGGCGCATCATCGCTGCCCTTGGGGATCAACAGCCCCTCACCGCCACGGATATTGCCAAGATCACCAGTATGGAGAAAATGCCCGTCAGCCGCGGGGTGGCTAAATTGATCGAGGACGAGATGATCGAGGCTACGGAGAACGCATCCGACCGCCGCCAGAAAACCCTCCGCCTGTCCAAAAAAGGCACCACCATCTACAAACAAATCGTCCCCCTCGCCCAAGCCCGCGAGGATTACATCCTGTCTGGCCTAACACCGGACGAGTACGCAGAACTCAACCGGCTTCTTGGGAAGACTTATGAAAAGGCGCTGGAGTTGCAACGGCGGGGGTGAGAGTTTTTTTTGGAACCCAAATTAGGTAAAAATTTCTCTAGCGCGGCTAATAAAAAACATCCAGCTTGCCATCGTAGGTTTTTAAAACATAACTGAAGGTCTACTATCGAGGGCGATCTCAACGGGTCAATGCAACACTTTAATCTTTAATGAAAAGATGGAGTGTTGTTATGAGTTACAGACGACGCATATATTTT
>JAESSA010000014.1 GCA_016764355.1 Sneathiella sp.
CCCGCCGTTCATATGAACGATAGCAGAGCCTTGAACTAGGTTTCGTTTAGTTGCCGCAACAATAGTGGCGCAAGCGGCAGAACCGCAAGCCAACGTGATGCCGACGCCTCTCTCCCACACACGAAGGCGGATACTTCCGTCTGTGTTGAGGCTGGCAACGCTTATATTGGCTTTCTCAGGAAGCAAGGGATCATGTTCCAGAATTGGACCCCATTTTTCCAAATCAATTTTCTCCGCATCTTCTACAAAGAAGACCAGATGGGGATTTCCCATATTTACGCCAATCGGATTGCTTAGCGGGCCAGCTTGCATGGGGATTTGCATTGTATCCTCTGCTTGCGCAAGGGGGATGTCCTGCCAATCCAATTTGGGAAGGCCCATATCAATAACAATGGTATCATCAGCAGATTGGGTCCCGTTTAGAAACCCGGCGACAGTTTCTATGACTGTCTTATCTTGTTTTAGTTCAGCCATTATAAAATGAGCTATACAGCGCGTAGCATTACCACAAGCCTCGGCCTCGGTTCCATCGCAATTATAGATGCGCATAAACACATCGGCATCCGTAGAGGGTTCCAACACGATAAGCTGGTCATACCCGATACCGCGATGGCGATCCCCGATAGCGCGTAATGCGTTTGGCGTTAAATGAGGCAGTTTTTCCCGACCGTCAATAATGACAAAATCGTTGCCCAAACCATGCATCTTTATAAATGATAACTGTTCCATAAAGGGCGATATAAGCGTTTACGCATGGTGGGTCTAGGAGAATTCGCAAAAATAGAACCAGAATGAGATGGGGATCATAAGAATGAATAGCAGAGGGTGAAGATCCAAGAGTTTGAATTCTATTGACTTATTTTGCACTTTATGGCTAATTCCGGTCACTCAATACACCTGAGTCGCACGGAAAATACCTTTTAGGGGTATCCGTCAGTCCGCGAGTTTCGCGCACTGGCGTTTTTCTCGTTGTGTGTTTGGATTTGTATTGAAGCGAAATTTTGGCTTTATTTTGAACGGGTTATCGACCGAATGTTCGAAAATTTAACAGGTAGACTAGGGGACGTTCTTGGGCAATTGACCAAGCGTGGTGCCCTGAAAGAATCAGACGTCAGTGACGTAATGCGGGAAGTTCGCGTTGCTTTGCTTGAGGCTGACGTTGCGCTGCCTGTTGTTAAAAGCTTTATCAAGAAAGTCAAAGCGAAAGCAATTGGCACGGAAGTTCTAAAATCCATCAATCCTGGCCAAATGGTCATCAAGGTGGTCCATGAGCAACTGGTAGAGACACTTGGGTCCGAATCGCAAGATTTGAACTTGATGGCTGTCCCGCCTGTCGTCTTCATGATGGTCGGGCTGCAAGGTTCGGGTAAGACAACTTCCACGGCTAAAATTGCTAAATTTCTGACCGAAAAGCATAACAAAAAAGTTATGATGGCGTCTCTCGACGTTCGCCGTCCAGCAGCTCAAGAACAGCTTCGGGTGTTGGGTGAGCAGTTAGAGATTGCAACGCTGCCCATTGTTGAAGGTCAGCATCCGATTGAAATTACCAGCCGTGCGCTTCAGTCTGCCAAACTTCAAGGCATGGACGTAATCTTGCTTGATACGGCAGGCCGTTTGCATGTTGACGAGCAACTGATGGCGGAAATGAAGGCCGTTCATCAAATGTCGGCACCGTCGGAGACATTGCTTGTTGTCGATAGTTTGACAGGGCAAGACGCTGTTAATGTCGCTCAGCAGTTTAAAGAGCGCGTTAATGTGACGGGCATCGTTATGACCCGTATCGATGGTGATGGTCGCGGGGGTGCGGCTCTTTCCATGCGGGAAATCACAGGGTGCCCGATCAAATTACTGGGGACGGGCGAAAAGCTTGATGCTTTGGAAGTCTTCCACCCTGATCGTATCGCAAATCGTATTTTGGGCATGGGCGACGTTGTCTCCCTTGTTGAAAAGGCGGCTGCGACTATCGACAAAGACGAAGCTGAAAAGTTGGCTTTCAAGCTTCAAAAGGGTATTTTTGATCTCGATGATCTATCATCCCAGTTGAAGCAGATGATCAAAATGGGCGGTATGAGCGGTCTCATGGGAATGCTTCCCGGTGTGGGCAAGATGAAGAAGCAGCTTGAAGGCGCTAATCTGGATGACAAATTGCTGAAACGGCAGATTGCCATCATTTCATCTATGACCCCGAAAGAGCGTAGAAACCCACAATTACTTGCCGCATCCCGGAAACGCAGAATTGCAGCGGGATCTGGTATGGCAGTACAGGATGTCAATCGTTTGCTTAAACAACATAAGCAAATGGCATCCATGATGAAGAAAGTGAAGAAACTCGGCAATAAAGGCGTCATGCGTGGCGGTATGCAGGGTCTTCTTCCACCTGGAATGAAATTTTAATAAGTTTTTTGTTTGAAGAGAAAGAGCGTAAGCTATGGCAATAAAGATTCGCCTTACCCGTCAGGGCGCTAAAAAACGTCCATTCTACCGTATCGTAGTTGCAGACGTTCGCAGCCCACGCGATGGTAAGTATCTTGAGATTTTGGGCACCTATAACCCAATGCTTCCTAAAGACGATGAAGGTCGCATTATCTTGAAAGAAGATCGCATCAAGCATTGGCTCGGTGTTGGCGCCCAAGCAACAGACCGTGTAAACGGTTTCTTGGCAGCTGCTGGACTGACTGAAAAAGTGACACGGAACAACGCCGAGAAAGCTAAGCCAAAAGCGAAAGCACAAGAGCGTCTTCGTGAAGCTGAAGAAGCTGCAAAAGCTGCGGCTGAAGCTGCGGCTGCCCCTGCTGAAGAAACTGCAGAAGCTTAAGGGCGGTTTGCATGCCACAATCAGGCAGGCTACTTTTGGGTGTGATCTCTGGAGTCAAGGGAATCAAGGGTGAAGTAAAGATCAAGACCTTTACTGGATCCCCTGAAGACATTGTGTCCTACGGTCCCTTGGAAAATAAAGCAGCAACGGTAAAATATAAATTATCGTTTGTTGGTTTCTCCAAAGGCTCACCTGTTGTTCGGATCAAAGGCGTTAGCGACCGAAATCAAGCCGAGGCCCTTAAGGGGACAGAGCTTTATGTCGATCGGGATAAATTGCCGGAGATTGAAAGTGACGATGAATTCTACCATGCAGATCTAATTGATCTTGACGCGGTTTTTGAAGACGGCACTAAATACGGAAAGATACTCCGTCTCCATGATTTTGGAGCCGGTGATATGCTTGAAATCGTACCGGACGGGAAAAGTGATAAATCAGCGATATTGGTTCCTTTCACAACGGAAATGGTCCCGACTGTTGATATAGGTGCAGGCCAGGTTGTTTTGAATTTGTCCGATGATTTTTTTGAGGTTCCCGAACGGGATACCCCATCAGATGACACAAGGGACGGTAATGAAAGGGAGTGCTGACCACAGAGTGAAAGCCACGACCGAAAAAACAGAGACTGAAACACAAGCAGCATGGTCTGCCCATGTTTTAACTCTCTACCCCGATATGTTTCCGGGACCCCTAAATCAGTCATTGGCTGGTCGTGGTTTGGAAAAGGGCGCTTGGAACCTTCAAGTGTCTAATATCAGGGATCATTCGGTAGGTAAGCATCACACAGTGGATGACAGTCCCTTTGGCGGCGGAGCCGGAATGGTCATGAGACCAGATGTGCTTGGCAATGCAATCGATGCGGCGAAAGACGTGTCGGGTGCAGACAAGCGATTGATTTACTTTAGCCCTCGCGGCCGGGTCATGGATCAGGCTTATATTCGGGAGTTATCAGAAGGGCCGGGAGCCATATTGGTTTGCGGCCGGTTCGAAGGGATCGATCAGCGGGTTATTGATGCTCGAGAAATGGAAGAGGTTTGCTTAGGCGACTTTATCCTATCGGGCGGAGAGATCGCAGCATTAGCACTGCTGGACTCAGTGGTTCGTTTGCTTCCGGGGGTTACCGGAAACAAGGCGTCGCTGATGGAAGAAAGTTTTGAGACCGGGTTGTTGGAATATCCACATTACACCCGGCCTCCGGTCTGGGAAGACCGAGATGTTCCGGAAGTTCTACTTTCAGGGCATCACGAGAAGATAAAGGAATGGCGGCAACGGCGTTCTGAGGAATTGACGAAACAGCGGCGAACGGACCTTTGGGACCGTTGGTCAGATGAAAATTTGAAATAAAGGTGAAAGCTATGAATGTAATTCAAAAGCTAGAGCAAGAGCAGATTGAAAAACTGGTTGCAGAGCGTCCAGTTCCAGATTTCCGCGCAGGCGACACGCTTCGTGTCCATGTGAAAGTTGTTGAAGGAACACGTGAACGTATTCAGTTATTTGAAGGCGTCTGCATTGCACGGAATTCCGGCGGCATTAATAAAAATTTCACAGTGCGTAAAATTTCTTACGGCGAAGGTGTGGAACGTATTTTCCCACTTTATTCTCCTCGCGTGGACAAAATTGAAGTTGTTCGTCAGGGTATGGTTCGTCGTGCGAAACTTTATTACTTGCGCGAACTGCGTGGTAAGAAAGCTCGTATTACAGAACGTCGCGAAAATCGCGGTGTTAACAAAACAAAATAAAACTGCCTGCCTCTCGGTAGGACAGCCCGACATGGAATGCACCGTGTCGGGATGCGCTAAAATAATAATATTAAATAACCAAGCTCGGAGAGGACGCTACTATGGGTGACGCAAGAACCCTTTATGACAAGATTTGGGACGATCATCTCGTTGATACGCAGGATGATGGTGCCAGTTTGCTCTATATTGACAGACATCTGGTTCATGAAGTGACTAGCCCGCAAGCGTTCGAAGGCCTTCGAACTTCAGGTCGCACGGTACGTCGCACAGACGCAACTTTTGCTGTTGCGGATCATAACGTACCGACAAAAGATTTGCATTTGGGCATTGTTGAGCCTCAAAGCAAACTTCAAGTTGAGACCCTTGAAGCGAATGTGAAAGAGTTTGGGGTAAACTATTTCTCAATGACAGATGATCGGCGCGGCATTGTGCATATCATTGGTCCTGAGCAAGGCTTGACACTACCGGGCATGACAATTGTCTGCGGTGATAGTCATACGTCCACTCACGGTGCTTTTGGCTCACTGGCCCATGGCATCGGAACTTCCGAAGTTGAACACGTGTTGGCAACCCAAACCTTGATCCAGAACAAAGCAAAGAACATGCTTATTCAGGTGAACGGTGAGCTAGGCGCTGGCGTTACAGCAAAAGATCTCGCCCTTGCCATTATTGGCAATATCGGGACTGCTGGTGGTACAGGGTGTGTTATTGAATATGCAGGGGATGCTGTTCTCAGTCTTTCAATGGAAGGCCGGATGACACTTTGCAATATGACAATTGAAGCAGGCGCACGCGCTGGCTTGATTGCACCTGATCAGACTACTTTTGATTATGTTAAAGGTCGCGCCTACGCGCCAAAAGCCGGCGCTTATGAACAGGCTGTTAGCTATTGGAAAACCCTTGCGACTGATGAAGGAGCTCATTTCGATGAGACCGTTGTCATGGATGCTGCTGATATAGTGCCTTATGTAACATGGGGAACTAGTCCTGAAGATGCGTTGCCGATCACAGGGACTGTTCCAGCCCCTTCAAGCTTTGCTGACAGTGGTAAGCAGATCGCGGCTGAACGGGCATTGAAATATATGGGCCTAGAAGCTGGCATGAAACTGACTGATATTGAAGTT
Organism: Sneathiella sp.; assembly: GCA_016764355.1. GTDB lineage: Bacteria > Pseudomonadota > Alphaproteobacteria > Sneathiellales > Sneathiellaceae > Sneathiella. The sequence continues at coordinate 5,679 of JAESSA010000014.1, forward strand.
GATCATGTTTTTGTCGGCTCCTGCACCAACGGTCGTATTGAAGACCTTCGGGCTGTGGCTGAAGTGGTTAAAGGCAAAACTGTTAAAGATACTGTGAATGCCATTATTGTTCCGGGTTCTGGTTTGGTGAAAATTCAGGCTGAGGAAGAAGGGCTTGATGTCATCTTCACTGAGGCTGGCTTTGAATGGCGTGAGCCGGGTTGTTCCATGTGTCTTGCCATGAACGCTGACCGTCTTGAAGATGGGGACCGTTGTGCCTCTACTTCAAATCGGAATTTTGAAGGCCGCCAAGGCCGGGGTGGACGAACTCATCTGGTAAGTCCCGTAATGGCCGCAGCTGCAGCCATTACCGGACATCTAACAGATATTCGTGACTTCGGTTAAGGGGGATTGATCAATGGAAAAATTTACTAAACTCACTGGTATCGCCGCGGCTATGCCTTTGGTGAATATCGACACAGATATGATCATCCCTAAGCAGTTCCTGAAAACCATTCAACGTGTTGGACTTGGTAAAAACCTGTTTGCTGAAATGCGGTATGAGGACGACGGGAGCGATCGCCAAGATTTCGTTCTCAATCAACCTGCCTATAGAAAAGCTGAGATCCTTGTTGCTGGTGATAACTTCGGTTGTGGTTCCAGTCGCGAACATGCGCCTTGGGCGTTGTTGGATTTTGGTATTCGTTGTGTAATCTCCACCAGTTTTGCTGATATTTTCTATAATAACTGTTTTAAAAACGGGATTCTTCCTATTGTTGTTTCTAAAGAACAGCATGAGAAATTGCTTGATGATGCAGATCGTGGTTCGAATGCGACAATATCTGTTGATCTGGAAGCACAGGAAATTAAAGGGCCGGATGGCGGAACGATCTCCTTCGAGCTGGAACCATTCCGTAAGCATTGCCTACTAAATGGTTTGGATGATATTGGTCTGACGCTAGAGAAAACCGATAAGGTTGATCGTTTTGAAGAGCAGCAGAAGTTAAGTCAGCCTTGGCTACAAAAATAATATACTGCCGGTATCCAGATCACTCTGGATACTTTTCCAATCAAAACAAGAGGGGTTTGTCGCCTACTTCGTAGTCAGAGCCTCTCCATAGGACTAAAGTCGGTCGCGCAAATCTGTTGTGCTTGAACGGATCGACTGAAAAGGAAGCAAAGATAATGGCGTCAAATAAATCCCTTCTGATTCTCCCAGGTGACGGTATCGGCCCAGAAGCCATGGCTGAAGTTCGCCGTGTTGTGGACTGGATGGAAAATAATCGTGCGGTTAAATTCGATGTGGATGAAGATTTGGTGGGCGGTGCGTCCATTGATAAGCATGGGATTCCGATTACTGACGAAGTAGTCGAAAAAGCACAGAATGTTGACGCTGTATTGCTTGGGGCCGTAGGCGGCCCAAAATGGGACGACCTTGATTTTTCCATCAAACCAGAACGCGGTTTGTTACGGTTACGGAAAGATTTGGAACTATACGCCAATTTACGTCCTGCAATTTGCTTCGACGCCCTTGTGGATGCTTCAAGCTTGAAACCCGAATTGGTCGCTGGGCTGGACATCATGATTGTGCGCGAGCTTACGGGCGGTGTCTACTTTGGTGAGCCACGGGGTATTGAAGACCTTGGAAATGGCATTCGCCGCGGTGTTAATACTCAAGTGTATACAACACCTGAAATCCAGCGGGTTGCACGGGTTGCGTTCGAGCTTGCACAGAAACGCAGCGGACGTCTTTGTTCCAGTGAAAAAGCCAATGTTATGGAATCTGGTGTTCTGTGGCGGGAAGAAGTGACTAAACTTCATGCAGCAGAATATCCTGATGTGGAATTGTCTCACATGTATGCGGATAACGCTGCTATGCAGTTGGTTCGCGCGCCAAAGCAATTTGACGTGATCGTGACTGACAATTTGTTTGGTGACATCTTGTCTGATTGCGCGGCTATGTTGACAGGATCTCTGGGCATGTTGCCATCAGCATCCTTAGGTGACATGGACGCACAAGGTCGCCGCAAAGCCCTTTACGAGCCAGTACACGGTTCAGCTCCTGATATTTCAGGGCAAAATATTGCTAATCCAATCGCAACAATTCTATCTTATGCTATGGCCCTTCGTTATAGCTTCGATATGCCTGAAGAATCCGACTTGATTGAAACTGCGGTCAAGAACGTTCTGGCAGGTGGCATGCGGACTGCTGATATCATGGCAGAGGGCATGGCTAAGGTATCAACCACGACTATGGGTGATGCCATTTTGCGTGAACTTGATAAGATCAGCGGATAACCCTATCTACTAAGTTCATTTAATATACACCCCGTCTTTGGCGGCACTTACTATTGGTCGCCAAAGTTTAAGATAAAGAGATCAAAATTATGGGATATAGAGTCGCTGTAGTCGGCGCCACAGGTAACGTGGGTCGTCAAATGCTTAACATTCTGGCGGAACGTGAATTTCCTGTCACGGAAGTGATCGCATTGGCCTCTAGACGGTCAGTGGGAAGAGAAGTTTCTTTCGGTGACAAGAACCTAGCCATAAAGGCATTGCAAGATTTTGATTTTACGGGAACCGATTTTGCTTTGTTTTCAGCGGGCGGATCAATCTCCGAAAAATATGCACCAATTGCAGCTAAGGCTGGCTGTATTGTGATTGATAATTCATCTCATTTCCGTATGGATCCAGATGTGCCGTTGATCGTGCCAGAAGTGAATCCTGAAGCCGCCGCTGGCTACACTAAGAAAAACATTATTGCTAATCCAAATTGTTCCACAGCCCAGCTGGTTCTGCTGTTGAAGCCTTTGCATGATGCTGCCAAGATTAAGCGCGTTATTGTGTCAACTTACCAGTCTGTCTCTGGCGGTGGTAATGAGGCGATGGAAGAGCTGTTTAATCAGACTAAAGGCATTTATGTGCATGATGAGCCGACACCGTCGCAGTTCACAAAGCAGATTGCTTTTAATGTAATTCCTCACATCGATGTCTTCCTTGATGATAAATATACAAAGGAAGAGTGGAAAATGGTGGTGGAGACAAAGAAAATTGTCGATCCTACTATTAAAATGTCAGCAACTTGCGTTCGAGTGCCGGTCTTTGTCGGCCATGCGGAAAGCGTCAATATCGAGTTTGAACTTCCACTATCTGCGGATCAAGCGCGTGAGATTTTGCGGGATGCGCCGGGCGTTCTTGTTGTCGATGACCCTGAAGAAAATGCCTATGTGACACCTGTCGAATGTGTGGGGGATGACGCGACATTCGTCTCCCGTATTCGGGATGACGCAACTGTTGATAATGGCATCAATCTTTGGTGTGTTTCCGACAATTTGCGGAAGGGCGCGGCTCTCAACACTGTTCAGATTGCCGAGCTCATTGTTGACCGGTTTTTGAAAAAAGCCGCTTAATCGCAGCCATAATATAGAATTAGAAAGCCGCTAGAGGAAACTCTGGCGGCTTTTTTTATTGCTCGTATTCTTTCAAAAGTTGCGAGGTTGTAAAACTTGCCGCAATTTTGTTGCGCCGCAGCAAAAAACACATATTATGTTGGGAAAAAATTAAACATCATTTGCTGCATAAGTGCGCTGGAGTAAAAAATGACACAATCAGCCCATCCCCGCCCAATTCGTCCCCGTCGTTCGGTTCTTTATATGCCAGGCTCTAATGCTCGGGCTCAGGAAAAGGCCAAAACACTCGGTGCTGATGCCATCATTCTAGATCTTGAAGATGCCGTGGCCCCTGGCGCAAAAGAAGAAGCTCGAGGTTTAGTGTGCGGAAATGCAGCATCAGGTGAGTATGGTAATCGCGAGATTATCATCCGCGTGAACGGTTTTGATACACCTTGGGGACGGGATGATGTGATTGCCGCCTCAAAGGCCGCGCCGAATGCGATTTTGTTGCCAAAAGTGGAATCCGCTGCCCAAGTTCAAGAACTTGAGGCGTTGATGGATGCCAATGGGGCACCGAAGACGACGACAATCTGGTGCATGATGGAAACCCCCTTAGGAATTCTAAAAGCCGAAGAGATTGCGAGCGCAAGCCCAAGGGTTAGCTGCTTTGTTATGGGAACATCTGATCTTGTGAAAGATTTGAAAGCTCAACATACAACGTTGAGATTACCTGTCATAACTTCCCTTGGCCTGTGTATGCTGGCAGGTCGTGCCTATGGCCTTACAATTTTGGATGGGGTCTATCTGGACCTTAAAGACGAAACCGGATTTAAAGCCTCAGCGGTACAAGGATTAGAACTTGGCTTTGACGGTAAAACCCTTATTCATCCGAGCCAACTTGCCCCAACAAATGAAGTGTTTGCACCATCGATAGACGATGTGGATTTTGCTCATAGAGTGATAGCAGCGTCACAAGAAGCTGAGGCGGAGGGCAAAGGCGTTGTGCTTGTGGACGGTAAGCTTATTGAAAATCTGCATGTTGAGATTGCGAAAGAGACGGTCGCTATGGCCGCTGCAATTACAGCTCTTGCAGAATAAGGACGATTATTATGGCTTCAAATAAAACAAACACAGGGAATTTTTTCGAAGATTTCAAGCTCGGTCAGGTTTTACATCACGCAACGCCCAGAACGATTACAGAAGGGGACGTGTCCCTCTATACGGCCCTTTATGGAAATCGCTTTGCTCTGCAATCTGCTGATAGCTTTGCCATTGATTGTGGCTTGCAGGCGGCCCCGGTAGACGATCTTTTGGTTTTCCATATTGTCTTTGGTAAAACCGTTCCCGATGTGTCTTTGAACGCGGTAGCAAATTTGGGCTATGCAGACGTTAAGTTTTTGGCCCCAATCTACCCCGGTGACAGTGTTCAGACCTCCTCCGAAGTGATTGGTTTGAAGGAAAATTCCAACGGTAAAACTGGCGTTGTCTATGTGCGTTCAACCGGCTCAAACCAAATGGGCGAAGTAGTGCTAGACTATGTGCGCTGGGTTATGGTTCGGAAAAAAGATGAAAATGCGCCAGCGCCGGAGGTTATCCTTCCCGATTTAGCTGATGTAGTTGATCCGTCCAATTTTGTGCTTGCCCCTGATCTGGATTTCAGAGGCTTCAACAGTGCTTTATCTGGCTCCCCTCATTATTATGAAGATTATGAGGTTGGAGAGAAGATAGATCATGTGGATGGTTCAACCATCGAAGAGTCTGAACATATGATGGCAACGCGTCTGTATCAAAATACAGCGAAAGTTCATTTCAATCAGCATAAAATGAAAGATGATCGTTTTGGTCGACGTTTGATTTATGGCGGCCATATCATCAGCATCGCCCGGGCTTTGAGCTTTAATGGTCTTGGAAATGCACAATTTGTTGCCGCGATTAACGGCGGATCACACACCGCCCCGACTTTTGCAGGCGACACCATTTATGCTTGGAGTGAAGTCCTGGATAAGGCGGATGTGCCGGGGCACGCGGATGCGGGTGCCCTTCGCATCAGAACGTGCGCCACGAAAGACTTACCTTGTGGTGAATTCCCAGATAAAGGGGAGGATGGAAAGAGAAACCCATCCGTTGTTCTGGATCTCGATTACTGGGTTATATTGCCAAAAGCCACACTTGCTGTATAAAACAATGATCTGTAGGTAAGGTTAAGTTGACTTCATCTTGACTAACCCTACAATCCGACTTCAAAAATTAAACAACTACACTTTGTAACAACTACCGAGCTAGAGAGATTTTTCATGGCGAATGTAGAAAGACCGCTGTCGCCGCATCTGCAGATTTATAAGCCGCAGATCACGATGGTAACGTCGATCACCCACCGCATCACGGGCGTAGCCCTTGCTGGCGGCACCCTCCTTCTTACATGGTGGCTTATTGCCGCCGCTTCGGGCCCCGGTGCCTACGCAACAGTAAATGGCTTCATGGAATCATGGTTTGGCCGTTTAGTCTTGTTTGGTTTTACATGGGCTCTTTTCTTCCATTTATGCAATGGCATCAGGCACCTTTTCTGGGATGCTGGTAAAGGCTTTGAATTGCCGACAATGCGTAAAACCGGTATGGCCGCCATTATCATGTCTGTGGTCCTGACATTGCTTACTTGGGTCATTGCTTACAGCATGGGAGGCGCGTCATGAGTATGAGAACACCTCTTAAAAATGTACGCCACTTGGGCTCTGCCAAAGAAGGAACGACACATTGGTGGCATCAGAAAGTTACAGCTATCGCTCTGATCCCTCTTTTTGTGATCGCTTTGGCTTATGTCGTCTCTTTGGTTGGTGCTGATTATGACCGTGTTCGGTACATTCTGAGCCTTCCTTTTACATCCTTAATTCTCCTTCTTCTTATTGGTGCTACATTTTACCATATGAAGCTCGGCCTGCAGGTCGTGGTTGAAGATTATGTCCACACAGAAAGCACAAAAGTTGTGTTGTTGATGTTAAATAGTTTCTTTTGTGCAATTGTTGGTCTTGCCGCAGCGCTGGCCGTTTTAAAGCTGGCGTTTGGGGGATAAAATAAATGTCTGAAGCCTATCCTATTACAGAACATGAATATGACGTCGTTGTCGTTGGTGCAGGCGGTGCAGGTTTGCGCGCTACCATGGGCATGGCAGAAGCGGGCTTGAAAACAGCCGCGATTACAAAAGTTTTCCCAACACGTTCCCACACTGTTGCAGCGCAAGGCGGAATTTCCGCATCCCTCGGTAATATGGGGAAAGACAGCTGGCAGTGGCACATGTTTGACACCGTAAAAGGGTCAGACTGGTTGGGTGATCAGGACGCAATTGAATATATGTGTCGCGAAGCACCTGCCGCTGTGTTGGAGCTTGAAAAATTCGGTATGCCGTTCAGTCGGACGGAAGAAGGTAAAATTTACCAGCGTGCCTTTGGTGGCATGACGACTGAATTTGGTGAAGGGCCTGCGGCCCAAAGAACATGCGCGGCCGCTGACCGGACAGGCCATGCTATGCTGCATACGCTTTACAGTCAGTCCTTGAAGCATGATACGGATTTTTATATTGAGTATTTTGCTCTTGATCTGATCATGGATGAAAACGGCGCTTGTAAAGGTGTTCTGTGTCTTTGTCTTGAAGATGGAACCTTGCATTTGTTCCGTGCCCATATGGTTGTTTTGGCGACCGGCGGTTATGGTCGTGCTTTCTTTTCTTGCACATCTGCGCATACATGTTCAGGTGACGGCGGTGGCATGGTTCTTCGTGCTGGCTTGCCTTTGCAGGACATGGAATTCATTCAATTCCACCCAACTGGTATTTACGGTGCAGGTTGCCTGATTACCGAAGGTGTGCGCGGTGAAGGTGGTTATTTGGTGAACGGTGAAGGGGAGCGCTTTATGGAGCGTTACGCACCGAGTGCCAAGGATCTTGCCAGTCGTGATGTTGTCAGTCGTTCTATGACTATTGAAATTCGCGAAGGTCGCGGTGTTGGCCCCCGTAAAGATCATATCTACCTACATCTGGATCATCTAGATCAAAAAATGATTGAAGAGCGTCTTCCTGGTATTTCAGAAAGTGCGCGCATTTTTGCTGGTGTCGATGTGACCAAGGAGCCAATTCCAGTTATTCCAACAGTTCATTACAATATGGGCGGGGTTCCAACGAACTTTAATGCCGAAGTTGTGGATCTGAAAGATGGTAACCCAGATGCGGTTGTTCCAGGTTTGATGGCTGTTGGTGAAGCGGCTTGTGTATCCGTTCATGGGGCAAACCGTTTGGGGTCTAACTCTCTGATCGATCTTGTGGTCTTTGGTCGTGCGGCAGCTATCCGTGCAAAAGAGATCGTTAAGCCCGGTACAGCTCATTCTGCTCTTCCAGATGATGCTTGTGATGAAGCTCTTGCCCGTCTTGATAGGTTCCGTTATGCGGATGGTACTAAGTCAACTGCAGAAATCCGTGACAATATGCAGCGGGTTATGCAAGACGATTGTGCAGTCTTCAGGACTGGGGAGACCTTGCAACAAGGCGTTGAGAAGATTAACGAAGTCGAAAAACAGATGGCTGACATCAAGACAACAGATCGTTCCTTAATTTGGAACTCTGACTTGATTGAAACTCTGGAGCTCGACAATCTCATCAGTCAGGCTGTTGTGTCTATGACAGCTGCCGAAAACCGGAAAGAAAGCCGCGGTGCTCACGCCCGTGAAGATTTCCCGGATCGGGACGACAAAAACTGGATGAAACACACACTTACTTATCACAGCACTGATGGTGGCGTAAAACTGGACTACCGTCCGGTTCACGAATACACGCTGACAGACGAGATTGAGTATATCAAACCCAAAGCCCGGGTTTACTAAGAGTTAGGGACGGTAGAAATGGTAGAACTTACATTACCCAAAAATTCGACAGTAGGCACGGGTAAAACTTTTTCGAAGCCCCAAGGGGCAACGAAACTGAAGACTTTTAATGTTTATCGTTGGTCTCCGGATGATACGGAAAACCCTCGGATTGATACATATTATGTGGATCAGGACGATTGCGGTCCGATGATTTTGGATGGTCTGATCAAAATTAAAAATGAAATTGATCCGACACTTACATTCAGACGCTCTTGCCGCGAAGGAATTTGTGGCTCTTGTGCGATGAATATCAACGGAACAAACACACTTGCCTGCACAAGCGGCATTGATGAGATGGATGGAGATATTAATATCTATCCGCTTCCTCATCAGCCAGTGGTGAAGGATCTTGTGCCTGATCTCACAAATTTTTATGCACAATATGCCTCCATTAAACCTTGGATGCAGACTCAGACTCCGCCGCCACCGGATCGGGAACGGCTGCAGTCTAAAGAAGATCGTGAGAAACTTGACGGATTATACGAATGTATTCTGTGTGCTTGTTGCTCAACATCTTGCCCAAGCTACTGGTGGAATTCCGATAGGTTCTTAGGACCGGCTGTGTTACTTCAAGCCTATCGCTGGTTGGCAGATAGCCGGGATGAGAATACTGGGGAGCGTCTGGACGCATTGGAAGATCCATTCCGTCTGTATCGTTGCCATACTATTATGAACTGTGCAAATACGTGCCCTAAAGGACTAAATCCTGCCAAGGCAATTGCTGAGATCAAGAAAATGATGATTGAACGGAGAGGTTAGAAACCTTTTCGTACCCAGAATGATCAAAAGGCCGCTGTTTTCTGCGGCCTTTTTTTATCCGGCCTTGAAACAACCCTACGAAGAGGTCAGTATGAATTCGGGTAAACAGGGGCTTTAAACTTAAGCGGTGAAAACCAATGCTTGATTACGCACTCATTCGATTGTTCGATGGACGGTCACTGCCGGGCGTAGTTTTGTTTCTGTTATTCTTGGCTTTTCTCTATTGGTTATTCACAGGTAGGCGGCTAATTTTTGCTAGTTTGTGCGGCTTTTTCTTTTTGATGAGTCTGCCAATAACAGGAAAATTACTGCTTTATCCTTTGGAAAGTGGATTGAGCTTTCATCAAGCGAAGCGCGAACTCATGGCAAAGCCAGTAGACGCGATTGCTGTACTCTCAACCGGTTTGTATCGTGACAAAGTAACTGGGGATGTCTTCCCGACAGAGGCGACATTTTCGCGCCTTAAAAGAGCAGAAAATCTGGCAAATGAATTGCATGTGCCACTGTTAATTTCAGGATCAGCAGGACCGGGAGGAGATACATCTGAACGTCTTGTTTTAGCCACTTATTTGGAGGCGGATACAAATTTTTTATTCTCCGAAGGGGCGGCGAGCACAATTGATCATGTGAAAGGGATTGCTGGTCTTGCCGCACAAATTGATGTCCGAAAAATTGCGGTTTTTGTCCCCGGCGTTCATACATTCCGTATCGTGGCTTCTTTTAAAAAACAGGGGATTGAGGTTCCACTTGCTGTTGTTAGGGAGTTGAATTCCGTCTTTAGGTTAAAAGACATAGTGCCCAATTTTATTGGGTTTTTTTATTGGAAACACGCCATTAAAGAATATGTAGGAATTGCTTATTACCTTTTTAATGACGATATTTTGTTTTCCGACCTGTTTTAAAATGTTCCATGATTGGACCCTGCATTTCTTCGTATATGGTACTTGTTTTAGGGCCAAAGAAAGATAAGGTTCAGTCTTCAGTTTTTAAGATTAGGTTTGTTTATGTATACCCCGAAACATTTTTTATCTCCTGCCAAGGAAACACTTTTAAAAATTCTGCCTGAGGCAAGCTTTGCAACACTTGTAACTTCCGATGAAGATGGTCTTCCTTTAGCGACACATCTTCCCCTTAGTTATAATCCCGATGCAGGTGAATCTGGCACTATTCGTGGGCATATGGCGCGGGCTAACCCCCATTGGAAACTACTCGCAGGCAGGCAATCCTTGATCATATTTTCAGGACCACATTTATATGTCTCTCCCCGGGATTATGCCTCTAAGGTGAATGTTCCTACGTGGAATTATGTGGCAGTGCATGCTTATGGACAGGTAAACCTATTGGAAGATGCAGTCATTGTTCGCGGTGTTTTGGAGACGTTGACGGCGGAAAATGAGCAGGGTCGCCCTGTGCCTTGGAACCTGTCAGAAATTGAAGAAAAGCGGAGTTCTGCAATGATGAAAGCCATCGTTGCCTTTGAAATGCCGGTCGCTAGGCTGGAGGGGAAGGCGAAGCTAGGTCAAAACAAGTCAGTTGAGGATCGCGCGGCACTTGAAAGTGCGGCCCACGGGACTGAATTGGCGCCTTGGCAGAGATTTGTTTCGATGGACTAGTGAAGTACTGTTATTGCAAAGCACCCTTTAAATAGTCTTCGGAGCGCATTTCCATAAGGCGCGATACTGTCCGTGCAAATTCAAAATGACCATGGCCTTCTTCATAGAGGCTACTAGCATCCACTTCAGCGGAGATGATCAAGTTTGCCCCTTTCTCATAGAGGACATCTACTAAAGTCACAAAGCGTTTCGCTTCATTCCGGTTGTGGGGGCCAAGTTTGGGGACATTGTCTAGCAGGAGGGAATGAAATTGTTCAGCAAGGGTTAAGTAATCAGCAGCGCCTAAGGCGGTTGCACAAAGTTCCTTAAAAGAGAAGCGAGCAACGCCTCGCGCGCATGTATGAACTTCCAGTTTTCGCCCTTGTGTGGAAAGCGACATGGTCTCAATTTCCGACCCTTCGGTCAGCAGGTCAAAAACAGAATTCATCGCCTGATCTGATTCTGCGCCCAAAGGAGAGAAGTAAACCTGACTTTGAGATAGGCGTTCTAACCGATAATCGGTGCCGCCCGACAAATGCAGGATATCTAACTCTTCTTTTATTAGGTCAATAAAGGGTAGAAAAAGTTCGCGGTTGAGACCATTTTTGTAGAGATCATCCGGTATCCGGTTAGATGTCGATATGACAACAACGCCAAATTTGAATAGAAATTCAAAAAGGCGCCGGAGAATCATAGCGTCAGCAACGTCCGTTACTTGAAATTCATCAAAGCAAAGAAGCCACGCATCATTCGCAATTTTTCTGGCAAGGGGCTCAATTGGATCATCGCCGTTGCGTTTGTCACTTTGACGCCATTCATGAATAAAGGCGTGGGCGTCACGCATAAAGGCGTGAAAATGAACTCTTTGTTTCTTTTCAAGGGGCGCTGTATCAAAGAATAAATCCATAAGCATGGATTTTCCGCGACCCACATCCCCATACATATAAATCCCTTGCGGGGGCTCCACCCGAGGCTTTCTTGCTCCTAGTCTGAATATATCAGTCCAATGAGTACTGGTTTGCGGATTGTAGCCTACAAGCCGCCGGTGAAGGGTCTGCAATTTTTCAACGGCAAGTTCTTGAATGGGGTCGTGCTCGATCGCCTTGGACTTGCGAAGGGCGCGATACGTATCTAGGGGGCCTGTAGAGTTCATAAGGGCCTTAAAGCAATCTTGGGCATCAAAGTAAAGTGGAATGCAATCGTGGGGTTTTTAAAAGAGATTCTTTTTTAAGAGTCTTTCCCGTAAATCTGAGGATGCAACGGTGTTTACGCGAACCTTTGAAGGTTTGTAATTTTTGGTTGCTTCTGTCAAATGAGCAAGTTTGCTGGCGCTGAATGTATTCCTTGGTGAAGAGATTTGTTGAGGTTGGCGCGTAAGGACAGCCAATATACTTTTGGAGTTTTTCTGTGCGCTTATAGTGACCGTTGGATATTGCTCTTTGCCAATGGGAAGGTCCGCAAGTTGTATATCTTGTCCGGCGGGAGTGTCTAGAAGAGCAATAAGGCCTTTAAAATCATCATTGGTTGCAAGTGATTCTTTTGGCTCACAGATAGCGCGGTCATTTCTAAAGACGGCTTCTAGAATTCTGCAGTCTTGCCCAGTAACAATATCCAAGGCGTGTTCGCCCAGACCTTTACCTGTGATTAATGAGGAGCTGATGGAACCTGCTGTAAGCAACTGGCTCAACGTAAGTCCGGCAATGATTGTTCCGGCACAGCCAGAGAGAGAGAGGCTTAGCAGGGTGCAAATAATAATCTTTTTCGCGTTTTGAACAGCTTTGATTGTCATTATTGTTAATTCGCATTTGTTCTGGTTTCTACATTAATAGAGGAGAAACATTACTAACTACTTACTTAAACCGGAAAAATTTTACTGAATTTTGAGCAAGGGTTACTTAAGGTGAAGTAAATGTTCAAGAGAAGGAACCGTAAAAACGAGCGAATATGTGCTCAAAAACAGTGCAAAGTGCGGAAAAATCTACTAATTCATTGTATTTTATTCAACTGACCTTGCTCTTGCCGCCGAAAAGGGGTAGTACCACCGGGAATTAATGAAAGAGGACTATCTGTCTTCGCAGAGAGCCCTCTCAACCTTATCCGGAGAAAAGTATGGCTCGCAAAAAAATAGCGCTTATCGGCAGCGGAAATATCGGTGGCACACTTGCCCATTTGGCTGGGCTCAAGGAGCTTGGCGATATCGTCCTTTTTGATATTGCTGATGGCCTTCCACAAGGCAAGGCACTGGATATTGCCTCATCCTCTCCTGTTGACCGTTTTAATGCGAACATTACTGGTGCAAGTGATTACAGCGCAATCGATGGTGCTGACGTTTGTATCGTAACTGCTGGTATTGCCCGGAAACCCGGTATGAGCCGTGATGATCTTTTGGAAACAAACATCAAGGTTATGCGTTCCGTTGGCGAAGGCATCAAGAAGCATGCGCCTAACGCTTTTGTAATTTGTATTACTAACCCACTGGACGCTATGGTTTGGGTTCTGCGCGAAGCATGTGGACTTCCTCATCATATGGTCGTTGGTATGGCTGGTGTTCTTGATAGCGCGCGCTTCCGTCTTTTCCTGGCTGAAGAATTTAAAGTGTCTGTTGAAGATGTAACAGCGTTTGTTCTCGGTGGTCACGGCGATACTATGGTGCCTCTTACTCGTTACTCAACAGTTGCTGGTATCCCAGTTCCTGATTTGATCGAAATGGGTTGGACAACACAAGAAAATATCGATGGCATTGTGGATCGCACACGCAAGGGCGGCGCGGAAGTCGTTGCCCTTCTGAAAACGGGTTCTGCTTTCTACGCACCGGCCTCCAGTGCCATTACAATGGCTGAAGCCTTCCTTAAGGATAAAAAACGTGTTCTGCCTTGTGCTGCATATGTTGATGGTCAATATGGCCTCGACGGCATGTATGTCGGGGTTCCCGCCGTTATCGGGGAAGGCGGAATTGAGCGTATTGTTGAGATTAAAATGAACTCCGACGAAAAGGAAATGTTCGATAACTCAGTCAACGCGGTTAAGGGACTTGTCGAAGCCTGCATAGGCATCGATCCAAGCCTCGGCTAACGGAACGAAATCAGGGGGTGCAACTTAAACGTTGTGCCCCTTTTTTTTAGAGTGTTATAGTCGAGTTTCAAATCATATATCTGACCAGCATTTAGGCTGATCCAAACAAGCGAATAGCGGAAGAATATGAACATCCATGAATATCAGGCTAAAGGCCTGCTTGCAAAATACGGAGTGACGGTGCCCAAAGGTGGCGTTGCTTATACAGCTGAAGAAGCAAAAACTGTTGCACAAGAGCTCGGCGGCCCAGTTTGGGTTGTTAAAGCTCAAATTCACGCCGGTGGCCGTGGACTCGGCGGTGGAGTGAAAATTGTAAAGTCAATTGAAGAAGTGGCAGAAGCTGCCAAGGCTATTATTGGAATGCAATTGGTAACTCATCAGACGGGCCCAAAAGGTAAAGAAGTGAAGCGCGTCTATGTTGAAGAAGGATGCGACATTGCACGGGAGCTTTATCTTGGTGCGATTATAGATCGGTCAAACGATTGCGTTACTTTCATGGCGTCTACTGAAGGCGGTATGGAAATTGAAGAGGTTGCTGAAAAGACACCTGAGAAAATTCACAAGGTCAGCATTGATCCGGCGACAGGTATTCAGGCATTCCATGCCCGCAAAATTGCTTTCGCCCTTGATCTTACGGGTAAGCAAGTCGGTGCTGCCGTTAAATTCATTATGGCATTGTATAAAGCTGTGCAGTCTTCAGACGCAGACCTTGTCGAAATCAATCCGTTGGTTGTAACTGGCTCTGGCGACATTATCGCCCTCGACGCCAAGATGAGCTTTGACGATAACGCTTTGTTCCGTCACAAAGACATTGCGGAGCTTCGGGATCCAGATGAAGAAGATCCATCTGAATTGGAAGCGGCTCAATATGACCTGAACTACATTAAGCTCGATGGGAACATCGGTTGCATGGTGAACGGTGCTGGTCTTGCCATGGCAACAATGGATATCATTAAGCTCAACGGTGGCGATCCGGCTAATTTCCTTGATGTTGGCGGCGGAGCGACAAAAGAGAAAGTGACTGAAGCTTTCAAGATCATTCTAAAAGACGTCAATGTTGAAGGTATTCTTGTCAATATCTTTGGTGGCATTATGCGGTGTGATGTGATTGCAGAAGGTGTTGTTGCAGCGGCTAAAGAAGTTGCCCTCAGCGTTCCTCTCGTCGTTCGTCTTGCCGGTACAAATGTTGAACTTGGTCAGAAAATCCTAGCTGAATCCGGCCTTCCGATCCTTACGGGTGACGATCTGGGTGATGCTGCTGAGAAAATTGTTAAAGCTGTGAAGGAGGCCGCGTAATGGCCGTACTCATTAATAAAGAAACAAAAGTTATCTGTCAGGGCTTCACAGGCTCACAAGGAACTTTCCATTCTGAGCAAGCAATTGCTTATGGCACTAAAATGGTTGGCGGTGTAACGCCAGGTAAAGGTGGCGAGAACCACCTTGATCTTCCAATCTTCAACACAGTCGATGAAGCGGTTCACACAACTGGCGCAAATGCCAGTGTGATCTATGTGCCGCCTCCGTTCGCAGCGGACGCTATTTTGGAAGCTGTTGATGCGAATATTGAGCTGGTTGTTTGTATCACTGAAGGTATTCCTGTTCTGGACATGGTTCGTGTGAAGCGTGCTTTAAAAAACAGCAAAACACGTCTCATCGGGCCTAACTGCCCGGGTGTTATTACGCCGGACGAATGTAAAATTGGTATTATGCCAGGTCACATTCATCGTCGTGGTACTGTGGGTATTGTATCTCGCTCCGGTACATTGACATATGAAGCTGTTGCGCAAACAACGGCTGCGGGTCTTGGACAATCTACTTGTATCGGTATTGGTGGCGATCCGGTGAACGGTACGAACTTTATCGATTGCCTGGAAATGTTCCTGAACGATGAAGAAACTGAATCCATTATCATGATTGGTGAAATCGGTGGTTCTGCTGAAGAAGAAGCAGCTGAATTCCTGAAGCACTCCAAAATCAAAAAACCTGTTGTTGGCTTTATCGCTGGCGTTACGGCACCTCCTGGTCGTCGTATGGGACATGCTGGTGCCATCATTGCTGGTGGTAAAGGCGGTGCAGGCGACAAAATGGATGCTATGCGTAGCGCGGGAATTACTGTCTCTGATAGTCCTTCTGCACTTGGCTCAACTTTGGTAAGAGTTTTGAAAGGGTAGTATTGTAATACTCACCTTGTATTAAACTCGACTTTTACTTAAGGGGGCGGGCATTGCCCGCCCACATAACCGGAAATGGCTCAGCAATTGGACAACTCTTCTTTCCTCTCTGGCGCTAATGCTGGATTTATAGAGGATCTATATCTTCGCTACCAGAATGACCCAACTTCAGTAGATGGGAGCTGGCAGCAGTATTTTCAGACTCTTGGTGATGACGCAGAAACAATCGTCGCTGAAAGTAAAGGTGCTCCCTGGACCCCATCAAACGGTATTGCACCGGAAGATGAGTATGGAATTCTAGGCGATGCGGCTTATCGCGCGATTGAGGTCGCGGAAAAGAAGGGACTTCCGCAGCAAGATATTCGCGCCGCGGCTGTCGACACTATTCGCGCATTGATGCTTATCCGGTCTTACCGGGTTCGCGGCCATTTAAAGGCCAATCTGGACCCGCTGGGTCTTGAAATCCCCAAAGAACATCCTGAACTTGATCCCAGAACATATGGTTTTGGCGTGGAAGAGTGGGATCGTGAGATTTTTCTCGATAATGTACTTGGTCTGGAGACAGCCAGCATTCGCGAAATTCTGGAAATCGTCAAGCGGACTTATTGCAGCACCATTGGTGTTGAATTCATGCATATTCAGGAGCCAGACCAGAAGGCTTGGATTCAAGAACGCATTGAAGGACGCTATAAGGAAGTTACTTTCACAGCAGAAGGCAAAATCGCTATTTTGCGGAAATTGATTGAAACCGAAGGGTTCGAGCATTTTCTGAACGTTAAATACACCGGAACGAAGCGTTTCGGTCTGGATGGCGGTGAAGCCCTTATTCCTGCGATGGAAGGCGTTATCAAACGCGGTGGGCAGCTGGGTGTAAAAGAGATCGTACTAGGTATGCCTCATCGGGGGCGTCTCAATATTTTGACAAATGTTATGGCTAAGCCGTTTCGGGCTGTCTTCTCTGAGTTTCAAGGAAATCCAGCAAACCCAGAAGATGTAGAAGGGTCAGGTGATGTTAAGTATCATTTAGGGACTTCTTCAGATCGGGAATTCGATGGCAATAGTGTTCATTTATCCCTAACCGCTAACCCATCCCATCTAGAAGCTGTGAACCCTGTTGTGCTTGGTAAAGCACGGGCGAAACAATCCTTGCTGGGTAGTGATGTGGGCGGGCAGGTTATGCCGCTTCTGCTTCATGGCGATGCCGCGTTTGCAGGACAAGGGATTGTCGCTGAATGTTTGGGCCTTTCTGAGCTTAAAGGTTACCGTACGTCTGGTACTATTCATTTTGTGGTGAATAACCAAATCGGCTTTACTACGAGCCCTAAATATTCACGGTCTAGCCCGTACCCATCTGACGTGGGTAAAATGGTGCAGGCCCCCATTTTTCATGTGAACGGGGATGATCCTGAAGCTGTTTGTCACGTCGCCAAAATTGCTACGGAATTCCGTCAGTTATTCGAAATTGACGTTATAATCGACATGTTCTGTTATCGCCGTCATGGCCATAATGAAGGGGACGAGCCTGCTTTTACGCAACCGTTGATGTATCGCACCATCGCTCAGCACCCAACGACAATACAAATATATGCAAAGAAATTGATTGCTGAAAACACTGTGACTGAGAAACAAGTGGAAGGCTGGATCAGCGAATTCCGCGACTATCTTGAGAAACAATTTGAAACAGCAAACAGCTTTAAACCTAATAAAGCCGACTGGTTTGAAGGCCGCTGGCAAGGGTTCGGGAGAGCCGATCAAGGGGCTCGTCGCGGATCAACTGCCATTGAGATTGATACCCTTCGGGAAATTGGCGCTAAACTCACTGACATTCCAGAAGATCACAGTGTTCACCGGACGTTGCTGCGGGTTCTGAAGAATAAAAAGAAAATGATTGATACCGGTGCAGGTATTGACTGGGCAACAGCGGAAGCGCTGGCCTTTGGGTCATTGCTTAAAGAAAATTTCCCTGTTCGTTTGTCTGGGCAAGATTGTGGTCGCGGCACATTCTCTCAACGTCACTCTGTTATCGTGGATCAAATGAGTGAAGAGCGCTTCATTCCATTGAATAACTTGAGCGACGATCAGGCTCATTTTGAAGTGATCGATAGTATGCTTTCTGAAGCTGCTGTGCTCGGCTATGAATATGGTTACACTTTGGCGGAGCCTAAAACGCTTGTCCTTTGGGAAGCACAGTTCGGTGATTTCGCCAATGGTGCTCAGGTCATTATCGATCAGTTTATCTCAAGTGGCGAATCAAAATGGCTGCGTATGAGCGGGCTGGTGATGTTGCTCCCTCATGGTTATGAAGGACAAGGGCCAGAGCATTCATCCGCGAGGCTGGAGCGTTATTTGCAACAGTCTGCTGAAGACAACTGGCAGATTGTGAATTGTACAACACCCGCAAACTATTTCCATGTTCTGCGCCGTCAGATGCACCGTAAATTCCGTAAACCTCTCATCATTATGACACCGAAATCATTGCTTCGGCACAAGATGGCGGTCTCTACAATTGAAGAAATGGGGCCAGGCTCTACTTTCCATCGGGTTCTTTATGACAATGATAAAGTGTGTGACGACAAGGACGTCAAGCGGATCGTTTTGTGTTCAGGTAAGGTCTACTATGATTTACGGGCACGCCGGGATAACGTTGGTGATAAAAACACCTTCTTCTTGCGTCTTGAGCAACTTTATCCCTTCCCGGCAGCTGCGCTGGAAGAGGAATTGAAACGGTTCAAGCATGTAGATGAAGTGGTTTGGTGTCAGGAAGAGCCCAAGAATATGGGCGCATGGGCTTTCGCTGAACCGCATTTGGAAGAAGTTTTCAAAACCGTTGGTATGAAGAATGTGTCCCGTGCACGTTATGCTGGGCGTAAAGATTCAGCGTCAACGGCAACCGGACTACTGAAAATACACAACAAGCAACAATCCGAACTAGTGGATGATGCACTTGGCATCAAATCCGAATAGGAAAATAGTAATATGACTGTCGAAATTCGTGTGCCCGTCCTAGGGGAATCTGTTACGGAAGCTACAGTAGGCCAATGGTTTAAAAAAGTCGGTGACGCGGTTGCCAAGGATGAAGCCATTGTTGAACTGGAAACGGATAAAGTGACTTTGGAGGTGAATGCCTCCGAAGCCGGTCGTCTGGAAGACATTCTAGTGGCTGAAGGCGAAGATGTTGAAGTCGGTGCCCTGCTTGGGCAGATTATGGCCGGCGCAAGCGGTGCAGCGTCCGCACCAGTTGCTAAAGCAGAAACTCCAGCACCAGCAGCGCCAGCCGTTGCAGCGCCGGCTCCTGCCGTTGCCGCTCCAGTAGCGCCTGCTCCGGTAGCCGCTGCAAATGCTGGGCCTGCGGAAGTGTTACCTGCAGCGCAAAAAATGATTGATGAGAATAACCTGAATACCGCGAATATTCGCGGTACAGGTAAAGATGGTCGCATTACTAAAGGTGATGTGCTTGAAGCTCTGGAAAATGGCGGATCGTCTCCTGCGGCGGCAGCCCCAGTAGTAGCCCCTAGTGTGCCAGCAGCTCCGGCTGCAGCACCGGTTCCAACAGGGCCGCGTACTGAAGCAGAACGTGAAACACGGGTTAAAATGACCCGTCTTCGCAAAAGTATTGCAACACGTTTGAAGGTTGCGCAAAACACAGCGGCTATGTTGACCACTTACAATGAAGTGGATCTGACGAACCTGATGGCATTACGGGCAGAATATAAAGACCTGTTCTTGAAAAAACACGGTGTGAAGCTTGGCTTCATGTCTTTCTTCACCAAAGCCTGTGTGGCTGCATTGCAAGAAATTCCGGCTGTAAATGCTGAGATTGAAGACGATACACTGGTCTACAAAAACTACTACCATATGGGTGTTGCCGTTGGTACGCCAAATGGCTTGGTAGTTCCTGTTCTTCGCGATGCAGATGAGATGAGTTTTGCTGAAGTTGAAAAAGGAATTGCAGCGCTTGGCAAGAAAGCCCGTGATGGCAAGCTGAGTATGGCTGATATGTCAGGCGGAACTTTCACCATCTCTAACGGTGGTGTTTACGGATCCTTGATGTCTTCACCAATTTTGAACGCACCACAATCTGGTGTTCTTGGAATGCATAAAATCCAAGAACGTCCGATGGCAATCAATGGTGAGATTAAAATCCGCCCAATGATGTATTTGGCACTGTCTTATGACCATCGGGTTATTGACGGCAAGGAAGCGGTTACGTTCCTTGTTCGTGTGAAGGACGCATTAGAAGATCCTCAGCGTATGCTGCTTGATCTGTAATTTTGTAAAAGACTTCCCTTGAGGGGCGAAAAATGAGTGACGATATTTTTGACCTGATCGTTGTGGGCGGTGGTCCTGGCGGTTATACAGCAGCTATTCGCGCTGCACAGCTTGGCTTGAAAACAGCCTGTGTTGAAAAACGCGGTACTTTGGGTGGGACATGTCTCAATGTTGGCTGTATTCCATCGAAAGCATTGTTGAAGTCTTCTGAACTTTTTGAAGAAGTTCAGCATGACTTTGAAGGCCGTGGCATTAAAGTGGGTTCCGTAAAGTTAGACTTGAAAACCATGCTGGGTCAAAAGGACACAACTGTGGCCGGTTTGACCAAAGGTATCGAGTTTTTGTTAAAGAAGAACAAAGTGACCTATATTACAGGCGCTGGTGAGCTACAAGGTAGCGGTCGCGTTGAGGTTACGGGTGACGAGAACAAGGTTATCAAAGGTAAAAATATTCTGATCGCAACTGGATCAGAAGTTACACCATTACCGAATGTTGAGATTGATGAGAAAGTAATCGTCTCCTCCACCGGTGCATTGGAGCTTCCGAAAGTCCCTAAGAAAATGGTTGTGATCGGGGCCGGTGTTATCGGCTTGGAACTTGGAACTGTCTGGCGCCGCCTTGGAGCGGAGGTTACGGTTGTTGAATTTCTCGACCGCATTTTGCCTGGGACCGATAATGACGTCGCCAAAACCACTCAGCGGATACTGAAAAAACAAGGCATGAAATTCATGCTTGGTAAAAAAGTAACCGGTGCCAAGAAAACCAAAAATTCTGTGTCCTTAACGGTTGAGCCTTCAAAGGGTGGGGATGAAGAAGTGTTGGATGCGGATGTGGTTCTCGTGGCCATTGGTCGTCGGCCCTTCACTAAGGGTTTGGGCTTGGAAGACCTGGGCGTTGGGCAGGATAAAGCGGGTCGTATTATTGTTGATAAAAGCTTTAAATCCAGTGTCGATGGGGTCTTTGCCATCGGTGATGTGATCGAAGGGCCTATGCTTGCCCATAAAGCTGAGGATGAAGCCGTTGCGTGCGTTGAAATGATCGCCGGACAAAAACCTCATATCAATTATGACACTATTCCTGGCGTTATCTACACTTGGCCAGAAGTTGCCACTGTTGGTAAATCAGAAGAAGATCTCAAAGCAGCTGGCATTGAATATAATGTGGGTAAGGTTCCTTTCATGGCAAATAGTCGTGCAAGGGCAAATGGTTTCACCGACGGCTTTGCAAAAATTCTGGCTGATAAGAAAACAGATAAGGTGCTGGGTGTTCATATCGTGGGACCTGATGCAGGTACTATTATTCACGAATGTGTTTTGGCTATGGAATTTGGTGCGTCAGCGGAAGATATCGCCCGTACCTGTCATGCTCACCCAACGCTGAACGAAGCGGTTAAAGAGGCGGCCCTTGCGGTTGCTGGGCGTACTTTGAATAGTTGACCTTTCGTTCCAATAAAACCAATATGGTGAGGCCGGTTAGTCATAACCGGCCCTTTCTTTTTGTACCCCATTTTTGTTTTAGGAAGCATCATGAAGCTCTGTCATAGCCCAACCTCGCCTTATGCCCGGAAAGTTATCGTTACAGCGAAGGAGCTCGGTCTGTTCGATCAAATCGAAACCTTTGGTGCGGATGTTAGCAATCGGTTCGTTGGCATTAATCCCGCGACGCCATTGGGCAAACTTCCAAGTTTGGAAGTGGAGTCAGGTGTGGTTCTGTTCGATTCTATCGTTATTTGTGAATACATGAATGGCCTTACAGATTCCGTTGATTTATTTCCGGGAACTGGTTTGGATTATGCCAAAATGATGACGTTGCATGCACTTGCGAACGGCATGACAGAAGCCTGTTTCCAGCGTCGCTTTGACAGTACTGCAATGCCTGATGGGGAAGGGTCCCCAAGTTGGTGTGCAAGACTGAAAGTCTCCATGGAAAATTCACTGAACGAATTGGAAGCCCGTGTTTCTGAATTTGATGGGAAACTCGACATTGCCACCATCGCCATCGGTTGCGCCCTTGGATATCATGATTTGCGTTTTTCCTTTGAAAATTGGAGAGAAGGTCGCCCGCAACTCACAGCGTGGTATGAAGAATTCTCTAGCCGGCCTTCCATGACAGATACGGTTCCACCGGAAGCTTAACAGATAAAAACGCCCCAATGTCCTCCCTCAAATTAACACTCCTGCTGTGTTTGGCCGAAATATTGTTTATGACGGCCTTTGCAACTTTTCCTGCCTTAACGCCCTATTATTTTGACCATTGGGATCTGAGCGGGACGGAAGCGGGTTGGATCAATGGGGCGTTTTTTCTAGGATTTACCTTAGTCGGGGTCGTCGCCTCGACCTTGACCGATAGGATAGATGCGCGGAGTGTCGTGATTGTCGGGGGCGTAGCGGCCTTCATTGGGGCCTTTGGTTTTGCCCAACTGTCATCTGATTTTTGGTCAGCCCTGCCTTGGCGATTTGTATCCGGTGCGGCCCTTGCCTGTACTTATATGCCGGGCCTCAAACTCCTGACTGACCGCATAGATAATCGGGAACAGTCTCGGTTCATCGCCTTATATACCGCGTGTTTTTCTGCTGGCTCCGCCTTATCTTTTTTGCTCATCGGGCAGGTGAATACGTGGCTTGGAGTAGAAGCCGCTGTATATTCTGCTGTCATTGGCCCGCCCATTGCGATTTTCATTCTTCTTACTTGGACAGACCCAAAAGTTAATCAAGCACCCCGTTCGTGGCGGCAGTTACTGAATTTCAAGATTGTTTTGCGTAACCGGAAAACCATGGGTTATGTGTTTACCTATTTTTGCCATACATGGGAATTGATGGCCATGCGCACTTTTCTCGTGGCGTTTTTGGCTTTTGCCCATACCCAAACGGACGCGCCTGCATGGATGGATATCAGCGTGATCGCGGCAATCATCATATTTTTGGGTCTTCCCTCCAGTATTCTGGGGAATGAGCTGTCCATGAAGATCGGGAGGCAGCGCGCTATTACACTGATTATGGGATTGGCGTTGGTTACAGCGGCAGGACTAGGCTTTACCGCTAACTTGCCGTTTGTCTTCGTGGTCTTTATCGCAGCTATTTACGGAATTCTTGTAACAGCAGATTCCTCTTCCATCACATCGGGTGCTGTCTTGTCTGCACCTTCTGAAAATAGGGGCGTGACAATGGCGGTGCATAGTTTGATTGGGTTTAGCGGTGCCTTTGCAGGCCCTGTTGTTGCTGGAATTGTTTTGGATTTTGGTGGCGGTCATGAAAGTCTTACGGCATGGGGCTTTATGTTTCTATCCGTGGGGTTGGTCTCTCTGTTTGGACCGTTGGCCCTGCGTATGACACGGTGAACACTTATTCTTTTGGGTGACTGCTTTTATACACCGCTAATAGCTTCTTTGTATCCAGGTCTGTATAGCGCTGGGTAGATGATAAGGACGCATGACCCAGAAGTTCTTGAATAGTGCGAAGATCCCCGCCGCTTGCCAAAAGATGGGTTGCAAAACTATGGCGTAGCGCATGAGGCGTTGCAGTTTCAGGAAGGCCCATTTGCCGTCGCAGTTCTTGCAATCGTAGCTGAACCTGCCTTGCGCCCAATCTTCTGCCTTGTTTTCCAAAAAACAACGGACTTTCGTGGATAAAAGGAAAGGGGCAACTTAAGACATAATCCTCAATCGCGTGACGTACAATTGGCAGGATCGGCACCAGTCGTTCCTTTGATCCTTTTCCAAGAATTGTCATGGAATCACCGTCTGGCTTTTGGCTGAATTGAAGGGAAAGCGCTTCACCAATACGCAGACCACAACCATAGAGGAGTGTAAAGACAGCTGTATCTCGTTTGTTAATCCAGTCGGCTTGTCGGGATGGCTCAAGGCTTTTACTCAAAAGCTCTTTTGCGTCCTGTTCTGCTATGGGACGGGGAAGGCGCTGAGGTTTTTTTGGCGAACGGATGGTCTTTATGTATGGGTTATGAAGTCGCTGGTCTTTTTCCATTTTTTTGAAGAAACTACGAACGGACGATAGATTGCGGGCGAGGGATGTGGGGCTAATGCCGTCATTTCTGCGGTATGCCAGGAAAGCGCGAAAATCGGCGGCCTTCAATACTTCAAGATCCCGTAATGTCGGCCTTTTTCCAAGATGACCACTCAGGAAACCTAAGAATTCAGACAGATCCCGTTCATAAGCTTCAAAAGTATTCGGGCTTACTTTTTTTTCCAGCCTTAGCCATTCTTTCCAATCTTTAACAATAGTGGATAGGGGAGGGGCTGCGTTCATGATGATCAGATATTCTTATTTTCCAGCCACATTTGTAAGCAGGACTGAATGCAGGTTGCAAGAAAAGACATAAGTTCCGTTCCCTGATTCTGATCAAAATGACCGGATTCGCGACTGCCAATAGCAAGCATTGCATTAGCATGGAGGGAGGGAGCGGTTAATTTGATGCGGGCATCAGACTTCACTAAGTCCATAGCAGGGCCGAAAACAGCTTCTGAGGACGGAGCCTCCGGACGCATTATAATATTTCCGCCTGACCAATTTGCCCGCTCAATATTTCCTGGCTTAAGTCGTTGCAGGCCTGTCATTTCTGGAAGGGGAACCGGCCCGTCTTCGACACACAGGGTGATCACATCGATTTCCAGTATTTCTGGCAAATCTTGCGTGAGTATATGGACGAAATGAGTGAAGCCGGTTGCGGTAAGAAGTGACTGAATAGCGTTGTGAATCATTTTCTGAGTATGCAGATTGATCCGGGCTGTTGAGACAAAGTCATCTTGCAGGCGGGTTAGATACTTAACTTCCTTTTGTAGCCTTTCGACTAAAAAAGACTGCATATCGACAACACCGTCACCTGATTGCCTTTTGGTTGGAACGGCTGAGGCTAAAAGATCAGTATTTTTCCCAAGAAAATCCGGGTGGGCAAGAAGCCATTGCCGAATGTTTTCCTCAGCCATGGAAGAGAGCTTGTCCGCCTCTTCCATCCCTTTATCTGATCCTTTTGCCACAGCAAAATCCTTTGTAAAACTTAACTGCTTCAGATCAATCTAGAATTTTTTGGCCGGTCTTTTCCCAATCAGCAAGGAAGGCTGCAAGGCCCTTGTCTGTGAGCGGATGAGAGACCAGCTGTTTTAGAACTTGCGGCGGAACAGTGCACACATCTGCGCCCATCAAGGCAGAATTGACAATATGGATTGGGTTGCGGATGGAGGCGACCAGTACTTCTGTTTGCAAACTCGTGTAGTTACCATAGATTTGCACAATGTCTGAAATCAGGTTCATGCCATCCTGTCCGATATCGTCCAAGCGACCGACAAAGGGAGACACATATGTTGCACCAGCTTTTGCCGCCAAAATGGCTTGGGCCGCGGAGAAGCATAAAGTGACATTCACTTGCGTGCCGGCTTTGGAAAGTTGTGAACAGGTTTTAAGGCCTGCCATAGTCAGGGGAACCTTAACCGCAACATTTTCAGCGATGCCGGCAAGGCGTTTGCCTTCTTCAATCATGGTTTCATAATCAGTTGCCGCAACTTCGGCACTTACAGGACCTTCGACCAAATCACAGATTTCTTTGATGACTTCAAAAAAGTCGCGTCCAGATTTTGCGATTAAGGATGGATTGGTCGTTACACCGTCTAAAAGGCCGGTATCTGCAAGCTCTCGGATCTCTTCTGTATCTGCTGTATCAACGAAAAATTTCATCTTTATATCTCTGCGTCAAAAAAATTGTGCCAAAGGGCGAACCAGATTTCTCTATAAAGGGTTTGGGCTCCAAGAACAATTCATTGTAAGGAAATGTTTGGTGCGATCCCTAAATTGGGTTAGGACAGGTTCCAAAGGTGAGCATACTTTAACAGGAAGTCAAAGACTAGTACGGGATCAGAGTACGAAATGATTGTCGCAGAACGACCACGGGTTCAAGTCTTGCTGCCTACCAGTTTTGGGGCAGCTTACGATTATCAGGTGCCTGAATATTTATCTGTTGAGGTAGGGCAGTTTGTTAAAGTCCCTCTAGGCCCGCGGCATGTGGTCGGCGTTGTCTGGCGGCTTGCTGAGGATTCCAAGGTCAAAGCGTCCCGCATAAAGGATGTTTTGGAAGTTCTTCCCGTTGATCCTTTACCAGAGGCAAGCCGGATTTTTATCGACTGGGTTGCCAATTATACCATGCAGCAGCCGGGTAAAGTACTGCGCATGAATATGAGTGCTCCCGATGCACTCTATCCCAAAGCTCCCAGAACCGGATACCGGATTAGCTCTGCGCCGCCCTCTAAAATGACATCGGCCAGACGGCGGGTGCTTGATATGCTTGAAGGTGGCATTGCCCGAACCGCATCTGAAATCGCAGAGATTGCTGGTGTCAGTACTTCCGTGGTGAAGGGGTTAGAGAAATTAGGCAGCCTTGTGGTTGTTGATCTTCCAGCAGAAGAGGAAATTCCAGAGCCCGATAGTGCAAAAGAAGGGATGTCCCTTTCTGATTTGCAACAATCCGCATCAGACGTGCTTTCCTCCCTTGTTCTAAAAAATGAATTTTCAGCTACTCTTCTTGAGGGGGTAACAGGGTCCGGTAAAACCGAAGTTTATTTCGAAGCCATTGCTGCAAGCCTCAAGGAAGGGCGGCAATCTCTTGTGCTGTTGCCTGAAATTGCACTGTCATCTCAATGGCTCTCTCGTTTTGAGCAACGGTTTGGCGTAAAGCCCGTTGAATGGCATTCAGATTTAAGTCAGGGAGAGAGACGGCGCAATTGGCGGGCTGTCATCGAAGGGCGGGCAAAAGTAGTGGTCGGTGCCAGGTCTGCTTTATTCCTCCCCTTCCCTGATCTTGGGCTCATCGTGGTGGATGAGGAACATGAAGCTTCCTTTAAGCAGGATGAAGGTGTCGCATATAATGCCCGTGATATGTCGGTGGTACGAGGGCAAATCGGAAAATTCGCTGTCGTGCTCGCGTCAGCAACTCCGTCTTTGGAGACGCTTGTTAACGCACAGAGCGGTAAATACGAGCATGTAAAGCTCCCCTCTCGTTTTGGCGGCGCGACTTTACCCAGTGTGACCATTATTGATTTAAAGCAGCACCGGCCCGGTGCTCAGCGCTGGATTTCAGCCCCTTTGCAAGAAGCCATTACAGAAACCCTTGCCGCCGGGCAACAGGCAATGTTGTTTTTGAACCGCCGGGGCTATGCGCCTTTAACATTGTGTGATGCGTGCGGCCATCGATTGCAATGCCCTCACTGCAGCGCATGGCTTGTAGAACATCGATTGGCGCGACGCTTACAATGTCATCATTGCGGCTTTGCGACATCTCCTCTTAAAAACTGTCCTGATTGTGACGAGGTTGATAGCTTTAAAGCGTGCGGCCCCGGAATTGAGCGACTGACTGAAGAAGCACAAATTCTGTTTCCAGATCACAATGTGGCAATGATGGCGAGTGATACGATTACGGGGCCAAAGGCAGCTGCCGAATTTGTGGATGCTATGACAAGGGGCGATATTGATCTTCTTGTGGGGACACAGATTGTTGCTAAGGGATATCACTTTCCGAATCTCACCTTAGTGGGGGTTGTTGATGCGGATCTTGGGCTTGCGGGGGGTGATTTGCGGGCATCGGAGAGAACTTTTCAGCTGTTATCCCAAGTTGCGGGGCGCGCTGGGCGTGCCGAACATCCCGGTCGCGTGTTTTTACAGT